>NZ_JALFLA010000017.1 GCF_022775115.1 Agathobaculum sp. | reverse complement strand
GCCATAGCTGTTGCGGCCGGCGGTCTTCTTGACCTTTTCGAGAAGGCTCTTCTCGGGCTTCACCTTGGACAGGCCCTTGTAGGAAAGCACAGTCATATTTCTGCGCGAGGGCGTCGTCGGGTTGAAAGTCTTGATAGCCATGTTGGATTTTCAACTCCTTGATTCGTTATTATCGGGGTGTCTCCCCATATATACGCTCGCAAATGAGCGTTTCAATCGGATCTCCGGCCGGAGATCCGCCCCATCAAAGTCGGCCTTCGCCTGACTTTGATCCCTTTGCCCGCGCCGCGGCCTCGTGCGCCGTGCGGACGAGAGAGGGGTATCAAAATCGGTTTCCTCGGGAGGTGATTTTGTATCTAGGGGGACTGTCCCCCCTAGAGGGTGTTACATCATGTTCTCGAAGATCTCGATCGGCTTGGAGTCCGCGGTCAGCGTGACGACAGCCTTCTTGATATCCGGGCGCTTGCCCACATGAACGCCCATGCGCTTCCACTTGCCCGGCAGCTTGATGGTGTTGACCTTGGCGACCTTGACGCCGAAGATCTCCTCCACCGCCTTCTTGATCTCGATTTTGCCCGCGTCGGCGGCGACCTCAAAGGTGTACTTATTGTCAGCGATGCCCTGCATCGAGCGCTCGGTGATGACCGGCTTTCTGATCACGTCATAAACGAACTTCATTATGCGTACACCTCCTGCAGCTTTTCAACGGCGGCCTTGTCGATGATGAACTTGTCAGCGCCCAGAATCTCGTATACGTTCAGGGTGGACGCGATCATCGTACGCACGCCGGGGATGTTAGCGGCCGACCGGACGACATTCGTGCGCACCTCCGGGGTGACGACAAGGCTCTTGCCCTTGGCATCGACCGCCTTGAGGAAGGCCACGAAGTTCTTGGTTTTGATCTCGCTCATGTCCAGACCGTCGATGACGATGATCTCGCCCGCGGCGGCCTTGGCGGAAAGAGCGGAGAGCAGCGCCAGGCGCTTGGTCTTTTTGGTCAGCTTATAGTTATAGGAACGCGGCTTGGGGCCAAAGGCGATGCCGCCGTGCGTCCACTGCGGGGCGCGGATCGAGCCCTGACGGGCGCGGCCGGTGCCCTTCTGCCGCCACGGCTTGATGCCGCCGCCGCGCACCTCGGCGCGGGTCAGCGTCGACTGGGTGCCCTGACGGTGGTTGGCCAGATAATTCTTGACCGCCGCGTGCATCACGGGCACGTTCGGCTCGATGCCGAACACGGCCTCGTTCAGCTCCATCTCGCCGGTCTTCTTGCCGGTCATATCAAAAACTGCTACTGTAGGCATTAGTTGCTCCTCCTTCCCTTACTTTCTCGCGGAAGCCTTCTGCGGGTTCTTGCTGATGCCAGCCTCGCCCTTGGCAACCTTGTTGTTCTTAACGGTGTTCTTGAGCACGACAATGCCGCCCTTCGGGCCGGGGATCGCACCGCAAACGGCGATCAGGTTCAGCTCCGGGTCGACCTTGACAACGTCCAGATTCTGAACGGTGACCTGCTCGGCGCCCAGATGGCCGGGCATCATCTTGCCCTTCATGATCTTGGAAGGATCAGAGCAGGCGCCCATCGAGCCGGCGTGGCGGTGCACAGGGCCGGTACCGTGGGTCTCCTTCAGGCGGGCGGCGTTGAAGCGCTTGATAACGCCCGCGTAGCCCTTGCCCTTGGAAGTGCCGGTCACGTCCACATAGTCGCCCGCGGCAAACATATCGGCCTTGATCACATCGCCGAGCTGGAAGGTCGAGCAGTCCGCGAAGCGGAACTCCTTGAGGTACTTCTTCAGCGCGTCGCCGGCCTTGGCCAGATGGCCCTTCTCCGGCTTGGTGAGCTTGCGCTCCTGCACATCCTCAAAGCCGAGCTGAACCGCGTTGTAGCCGTCCTTCTCCTCGGTCTTGAGCTGGGTGACAACGCAAGGGCCTGCCTCGATAACGGTGCAGGGGATGACCTTGCCGTCGGCGTTGAAGATCTGGGTCATGCCGACCTTCTTGCCGATGATTGCTTTTTGCAGCATACTGTTTTCCTCCTTAAAGGTTATTGGTTGACGGCATTTGGCCGCCAACATGACCTCGCCGCGCCTTTCGCGGCAGGGCTTCAAGCGAACGGTCGGGTCAGTCCGTCCGCCTGTTGACATAATTTGTGACTGAAACAGGCCTCAGCCAAACCTGTCTCCGTATATAGGGGCCTTTGGAAGCCCCCTATACAAGAAAAGCGGTTACAGCTTTACCTCGAACTCAACGCCGGCCGGCAGGTCGAGCGTGGTCAGCGCCTCGATGGTGGCCTGATTGGGATTGATGATGTCGATCAGGCGCTTGTGGGTGCGGCGCTCGAACTGCTCGCGGGCATCCTTGTACTTGTGCACCGCGCGCAGGATGGTGACGATCTGCTTCTCGGTCGGCAGCGGGATCGGGCCGGAGACCTTCGCGCCGTTGCGCTTGGCCGTCTCGATGATCTTCTCTGCGGACTGGTCGATCAGCTCATGGTCGTATGCCTTCAAGCGAATGCGGATCTTCTGTGCGTTTGCCATTTTGGTTTTTCCTCCTCGTATATGTGCCATACATTAGTAAAATGTTTTGACTCGCTACGGAGAGAAACTGCAACCCCGCCGTGCGTATCACGTTCGGGCATGAAAATAACCGGGCGCACTTATCGTGTCATGATCCGGTCACAATAGAAACGCAAGTGGTTCCGGCCATCGGCTTTGCGGCCATACGCCGCGAGTCCCGAATTTACGCAGGAACATTGCGTTTTGCCTTGGGGGACGCGCCCCTTCGGCTGATAGCAGTTGTCTCAACCGCCCGATTGTCGGACCTACTCCGCCGAAGTTACCTGCTCGCAGAGCAGCAATCTCCGGCATCATCGCGTTTTCCCCCGCTTTCGCAGGTGCTTTTATAGATTACTACAAGGTCTTTATAAAGTCAAGCGCTTTCACAAAAATTCCGCAAAAATTTTGTGGAAATCTCCAAATCCCACGCAGCTGACCCGGCGTGCCCGCCGCGCGGCGGCAAAAAGGAGGGCAAAAGCCCTCCTCAGCCGCTTACCACGATCAAAATCCACTTTTCGGCCTTGCTGTCTATCGTCAGTCCGACGTCGTCATAGGCCGACACGTCATAGCCAGCCTCCTCGACCGCGCGCAGCGTGTCCTCGATCACGCCCATGCTGTTGGTCAGCGAGAACACGGCCACGCCGTCCTCCTGCATCAGCAGCTCACCGCCGATATCGGGCAGCTCGCCCGCGCCCTGCGCCAGATAACAGTGTGCCGCGCTCGTGCCTTGCAGGCTGTCCGGCAGGCGAATGGCCGGCATCGCGGCAAACGGCACGGCGGACGGTGCATCCTGCGCCTTTTGCTCCTCCGCGCTCTGCACCTGCGCGGGTGCGGCCGCGGCCACAGACATATCGGCAGGCGCTTCGGCGGCTGTCTCTCCCTCCGCCTGAGCGGACGCGCCGGTATCCTTCGCCGCGTCTGTCGTGCCGCCCGCGTCCAGTGCGCGCATACCCGTCTCGCCTGACGCAGCCTCGGCCGCGCGCTCGATCTGCTCCGCCATGCCGCCGGCTGCCGGGGCGGCCATCGCTGCGGAATCGCCCGCCGCGGCCGCTTCGCCCGCCGCCTGTCCCGCGCCCATGTTGAACATCTGGCCGACGCCGCCGCCCAGCACGACCAGCACGACGACCGCCGCCGCTGCCAGCATAGTGAACACCGGCAGGCGGCGCGCCGGCTTTTCCGGCTGCACCACGCGCAGCCGCGTCTGCTGCCGGGCGCTTTCCATGATGCGCTCATGCAGCGCGGCGGGCGGCTCGTCGGGTACGGCAAGCAGCGCCTGCATCGCACGCAGGTCGCGCTCCAGCGCGGCGCACGCGGGGCACTCGGCCAGATGCGCCTCCAGCTTTTCCCGCTCGGCCGCGGTCAGCGCGCCGTCTATGCCGGCAGCGCAAAGCTGCTCAAAATATTCGTGATCGCTCATGCCTGCCCGCCTCCTTTCGTCCCGTTAGACGCAGGGCGCTGCAAAAGGTTCCCCCGCCGCAGCAGCACGGTGCGCAGCGCCAGCCGGGCGCGCGACAGGCGCGATTTGACCGTACCCTCGTTGATCTCCAGCGTTTCGGCGATCTCGGTATAGCTCAGCCCGGCCACGTCGCGCAGCAGCACGATCTGCCGGTGCTCGCCGCTCACCTCACCGAGCGCGGCGGCAAGCTCGCGGCCAAGCTCGCTGTTTTCCAACTGCTCCTCGGGCGTGGGCGCGCTGTCCGGGATGGGGCGCTCGGCCTCGTCGTCCGCCGCGAGCGGCTGGGTCTGCGGCTGCGCCTGCCTGCGGCGCGCATGGTCAACGCACAGGTTCATTGTGATGCGGAACAGCCAAGTGGCAAAGCCGCTGTCCCCGCGAAAGCCCTCAATCGAGCGCCACGCGCGCAGAAATACCTCCTGCGTGATATCGGCCGCGTCCTCCGGCGAGCCGGACGAGCGCAGTGCCACCGCGTAAACGCGCTTTTCATACAGCCTTACCAGTTCTTCAAAGGCATCTGTCTCGCCACGGCGCGCCTTGGCCAGTATATGCTTTTCGTCCACAAACAGTGCCTCCTTGCCCGTCTGCCGTCGTTTAGGCGGTCACGCGCCGGCCGCCTGCTTCAGCTCCTCGGCCAGCGCGCGCAGCTCGTCGAGCGTTTCCAGCGCACAAACGCGCGCCTTGAACGCCTTCAGCCCGCTCTGCCGCTTGAGATACCAGTTGACATGGCGGCGCGCTTCGAGCAGCGCGACGCGCTCGCCCTTGTACCCGGCGGCCAGCTCGATCTGCCGCACGGCCGTGTCAATCCGCGCGGCAAAGGGGGGCAGTGGCGGACATACGCCGGTTTGCAGCAGCGCGTTTGCCCGCTCGAAAATCCATGGATCGCCCAGCGCGCCCCGGCCGATCATCACCAAATCGGCGCCGGTGTGCGCCAGGATGCGCGGCACATCCTCCGGCTCGAATACGTCTCCGTTGGCGATCACCGGGATGGACACGGCTTGCTTTACCGCCTTGACCGCGTCCCAGTCGGCCTGTCCGCTGTACTGCTGCGCGCGGGTGCGCCCGTGCACCGCGACGGCTGACGCGCCCGCCTGCTCACACACGCGGGCAAACGCCACGCAGTTGACGCTCGCCTGATCCCAGCCCTTGCGGAACTTGACCGTTACCGGCACATCGACCGCGCGGCACACGGCCTCGATCACACGGCCGGCCAGCGCGGGGTCGCGCAGCAGCGCCGCGCCGTCTCCGTTGCCCGCGATCTTGGGCGCGGGGCAGCCCATATTGATATCAATGATATCGCAGCCCGAAAGCGCGCGCACGATCTTGGCTCCCTCGGCCATGCTGTCCGGCTCGTGGCCGAATATCTGCACAGCGGCAGGGTGCTCTCCCTCGTACAGGGCGAGCAGAGAGGGGGTTTTTTTATCGCCAAAGCACAGCGCCTTGGCCGAGACCATCTCGGTCACGGTCAGCGCCGCGCCATGCGCCCGGCAAACCTGCCGAAAGGCGCGGTCGGTCACGCCCGCCATCGGCGCGAGCACCAGCCGCCCCGCAAGCGGCACCTTGTCGATGTGCACGGATCATCCCCCCATATTGTATAAATTAACGCATTATATTATATCATATCACCCTATCCGCCGCAAATTTCAATGTGGTGACAATCGCTTCCGTATTCTGCCGAAAACATCCAACGAAAAACGCGGGAAACCAAGGCTTCCCGCGCGGCGTATATGCAGTTTTGCCTCACAGCATGGACAATATCTTTTCGCTGAAAAAATACCCGAATGAAATCAGCGCGGTGTTCCATGCCGCGATGCCGAGCGCCGACCAGCCGATGAACCACTGCACCGGCATACGAATCAGCCCCGCCGGGATGGATACGATCGTGCGCAGCACCGGGATCAGGCGGCAGAGCGCCAGTCCCCTGCCGCGGTGTGCGTTGATATAATGGTGGCAGCGCTCGACAAAGGCGCGGAAGTTCTTACTCTTGCCGAATAGGCGCTGCATGATCGGCTCACCGCCCCAGTAGCAAAGGCCGTAGATCACCAGACTGCCCAGCAGCCCGAAGCAGACGCTCAGCGCCAGCGTGACCAGCAGCGACAGCTCGCTCTGCGCGATGAGCACGCCGATACACGGCATGATGATGCCCGCCGGAAAGCCCGGCAGGTTCATGTACTCGCAGAAGATGACCGTACAGATGAGAATCAGCCCATATTGATGAAACAATGTGAAGAACTGCTCGGCTGTCATAGCTCCATCCCCGCTTTCCCATGCAGACCACCGGCCTGCCCGGCGCGGCGTGTATATTATATAGTATAGCAAGCAGCTCCCGCCAACACAAGAGACGGGAGCGGCATTTTTCAATCTATTTACAAAATCAGCAGCACGGCCAGCCAGACCGCACTGGCTGCCGCCGCGCCAAGCGCGCCCGCGCCGAGCATTTGCCGCAGCGTAAAGCGCCGGCGCGGCCGCCCGGTGCGCACAGCGAGATAGCCGTTGGCAATGCGGCAGGCCTCGCGCACGATATCGCCGCGCGGCGCGGCCGTGTCCCGCAGCAGGAAGATGGCCTGCTCAAACACGCCCTGCCCCTCCGGCCGCACAACGACCACACGCCGACTGATCCCTTTTACCATGTCCATTCCCTCCCTTTTGCGGAGAGTATGCCCAACGCGGCGGCGGGTTAAACGCGCCGATGGCGGCGCCGGCTCATATCTTTTCCAGCCGCATGACCAGCGCGGTGCGGTCGTCGTCGTGCCCACGCCCCTTGGCCTCGACCACCAGACGCGCGGCCAGCTCCTTAGGGCTCTCGCCTGCGTGCTTTTCGAGCAGCGCGCGCACCCAGCCGTCGTCCGCGCCATCCGAGACCCCATCGGACAGCATGACAAACAAGTCGCCGTGACCAAGGCGCAGCGGCACCGGCTCGCCCAGCGCGTCCTCCTCGGCAAGGCCGATGGGCAGCGCACCCGCGGTCAGCACCGTCCAGCGCCCGCCCGCGCGCAGATAGGACGGCGCCGCGCCGCATTTTAGGCTTTCCGCCCGCCCGGTGAACAGGTCGACGGTCAGCGCGTCGAGCGTGGCGAACCGCATCCCGTCCGAGCGCAGGCGCAGCGCGGGCGAAACGGCGCGCAGCGCGTCCCCCACTGAAATGCCCGCGCGCAGAAAGCGCTCCATCGAGCCGACCAGCATCCGGCTGTCCTGCGCGGCGGCCGCGCCCGTACCCATGCCATCGGCCAGCAGCAGGCAGGCAGCGCCCGCGTCGGTGACAAAATAGCAGCCGCTGTCGCCCGAGACCGACGCGCCCTCCTTCTGCTGCCTACCGATACCGACGACCGCGCGAAAGGGCGCGCGCTCGCGCAGAATGAGATGCGCGTCCTCACCCTCACCGACCAGCTTGGGCTCGGTCAGCCCAACGCCGAGCAGCGCGCCAAGACCGGCCGCAAAGCCGCTCGCCTGCGCCAGCACATCGCCCGTACCCTGCCCGAACAGCTCGATCACCAGCCGTCCCTGCCCGTCCCGCACCGCGCAGACACGGTCGATCCAGCCAAAGGCCGCCGCATAACGGCGCACCTGCCTTTCCAGCATGGGCTGGGCGATCTCGTCCCGCGTGACCTCGGCGCCGAGCTGACGTAAAATATCGGTAATGCCCGCGTACTGCCGCGCGAGCAGGCTTTGGTTTTCCTCCTGCTGCCGCCGCAGGCTCTGCCGCTCGCGCAGCGCGAAAAGCGCGCTGTTGATGGCGCGCATCAACTCGGGCAGATGCACACAGCGCGAGGCGAAATGCTGCGGAAAATCGGACAGCTCAGCCCGCCCGCGCCGCAGCATGGGCTGGGTCACATCATTGAGCGCGGCCAGCGTCGTGATATAGTCCCGCTGCCAGCACTGCGAGCAAAGCACACAGCTTTTGCACACGCGCTCGCTCGCGTGGTCGAACACCACGCGCACATTCTGGTCGCCCGCAGCCTTGCCCTCATGGATGCCGTTGAGCATGGATAGGTACATCTCGTAAAACGCCTGCGCAGCTTCGGTGGCGCACTGGCCGACGGTTTGCCGCGCACGGCGGCGCACGGCCTCGCCGGAGGGTATGTCGGGCAGCAGCGTCTGCCGCAGCGCGCGCCACACCGGCTCGGGCAGCGCCGCAAACGCTGCGACCGCGCACAGCAGCTCCAAAATGAGCGGCACGAACAGCACATGGTCGACGCCCAGCATGGCCGCGCATAGCCCGGCCGCCAGCGCGCAGAGCGCAAACCACGTCCGCCCCTGCTCGCGGAAGAGCCCCGCGACCAGCGCGCACAAGCCATAGCAGCAGGTGAACAGCGCGCCCTGCCCGGCTGCCAGATCCATCGCCGCGCCAAAGGTCACGCCCGCCGCCGCGCCAAACCCCGCGCCGCCCAGATAGGCCGAGGCCAGCACGAGCAACAGCGCCGCCGCCCGCGCGGGCGACAGCAGCGAGAACAAATCCAGGTCGGCCAGCGACAGCAGCACGCTTGCCGCAAAGGCCAGCATCGTCGCTGTGCGCCGCCAGTCGTTCTCCTCGCGCGGGGGCGCGAAGGCCGCGCTGTACACCCAGCATGAGCCAAAGGTCAGCGCCTGTACGGCCACGAAGGTCAGCACGGACGCAGCGGTCAGCGCGGGCCCCACGGGCAGGAACACAAAGGTGCAGGCCGCGCCGGCCAGCGTAGCCACCAGCGGGGCAAACCACCGCTTTTCTATGATCTTCAGGCCGGCGCACACGCTCATCACGCACAAAACGAGCAGCGCCGCCGCCGCGTACACGCCGCTGCGCAGCGAACCGCCCAGCAGCATCGTGCCGCAGAACAGGCCGCCGATGGCCGAAAGTCCCGCGCCGTGCGCCATCATCGCCGAGGCGGCTGCCAACCCAAAGGGGGCATAACCGCCGAGCACCGTCCCGCGCGCGAGCAGCGCGCACAGCACAAACCGCCGCGCGCCCACGATCAGCACATGCCCGTGCTCTCCACCCGCCAGCTGTGCCAGCCACGCGGCCGCGCGCCCGAGCAGCTGCGGCGCGGCTCTCTTGGTCTTTTGCTTGTCCATTTCCGTTATGCCTCCTTGCTTTTCCAGTATAATCCAGATAATACGCAGGGCTTGACGGAAAATAGAAGCGGAAATGGCGCGCGCAAGATTTTGCGTATAAAAAAACGTCCACTCAGCAAAGCAGACGTTTCTTTTCCTTATATTTCCTTTGCGGCGCGGCAGTGGTCAGCGAAAATATCACCGACGGCGGGCAGCTCGCCCATGCCCTTGAGATGCGTTTCGACCGTGTAGCCCTCGCCTTCCAGCCGGCTCTTCCAGCTGTCCTCCTCCGCCCCGGCCAAATCGTTTTGCGCATGGTCACCCGCCACGAGCATCAGCGGATACAGCCGCACCTGCGCCGCCTCGCACCGGTGCAGGCGCGCGAGCACATAATCGAGATGCGGAAAGCCCTCGACCGTGCCGACATACACCCGCTCGGCGCCGTGGTAGCGGAAGCTGTTCTCGACCAGCGCGTAAGCCGCGTTCGCCGGATGCTCGGCGCCGTGGCCCATGAACACACAGGCCTCGTCCGGCGCGAGCGGCGGCATGTCCGCCAGCAGCGCGCGCGTCAGGCGCAGGTAGTCGGGCGTGTCCCACAAAAGCGGCCTGCCCAGCGTCAGACTGCCAAAACGGCCGCGATACGGCTCGAGCTGCGCGCGCAGCTTGTCATACTCCTGCCCGAAGATGACGTGCAGGCTCTGGCAGCGCACCTCGTCATAGCCCTCCTCCGCCAGACGGGCAAGCTGCTCGTCCGGCGCGGGGATGTACTCGCCCTGCTCGCGCTCGATGCGCCTTGCCACCATGCGCGAGGTGAACGCGCGGCAAAAATCATATCCCGGAAACGCGCTTTGCAGCCGCGTCTCGACCGCTTCGATCGCGCGGCGCGCCACCGGGTCGACCGTGCCGAAGCTGACCACCAGCAATGCCTTTTTACCCATTTCAAAAGCCCTCCCGTTTGACGATCTGATACAGCAGCGCATTAACGATCGCCGCGGCGACATTCGAGCCGCCCTTGCGGCCGCGCGCGATGATATACGGCGTATCCCCGCCGAGGAACAGCTCCTTGGCCTCGACCACGTTGACAAAGCCGACCGGCACGCCGATGACGAGCGCGGGACTTACTCTGCCCTCGCCGATCAGCTCATGCAGGCGGATGAGCGCGGTCGGCGCATTGCCGATGGCGAAAATGAGCGGCCCGTCGAGCGCCGCCGCCTGTTCCATCGAGATGACCGCGCGGGTCACGCCGCGCGCCTTGGCCTTTCGCGCCACCTGCTCGTCCGCCATAAAGCAGACCGCCCGCCCGCCGAGCTTGCCCAGCGCGACCTTGCTCACGCCCGCGAGCGCCATGTTGGTATCGGTCACGACGGTTGCACCCGCCGCCAGCGCCTGCTTGGCCCTCTCAACCGCGTTTTCGGAGAAAACAAGGCTGTCCGCGTAATCGAAGTCAGCCGTTGTGTGGATCACGCGCTTGACGACCTCATCCTCGCCCGGCGGAAAGGCGCGACCGCCCAGCTCAGCCGTGATAATGGCGAGCGACTGCTTTTCGATCTCATTTGGCTGCATTTTTCCGTTCACAGCTCGATCCCCTCCCGCGCGGCAACGCCTTTATCGAACGGATGCCGCCGTTTTACCATTTCGGTGATATAGTCTGCCCGCGCCAGCAGCCGTTCGGACGGGCCGCGCCCGGTCAGCACGGCCTCCAAGCCGTCCGGCCGGCTGTCCAGCAGGTCGAGCACTTCGTTTTCGTCCAGAAAGCCGCAGCTGATCGCGGCACATACTTCGTCCAGCACGAGCAGACGCGCCCCCTCCCGCGTGGCAAAGCCGCGCGCAGCGGCAAAGGTGCGGGTGATCGCGGCGGCAGTCTCACGCTTTTCCTCCTCGCTCATCTGGGTGGAGAACTTGCCGCTCGGGTTGGCGGCGAGCAGCGTCACACCGTCGAGCTTTGCCAAAACGCGGCATTCGCCCGAGGTGCCGTCCTTCAAAAACTGCGCGATCACGACTCGGTTCCCGCGTCCCGCGCACCGTACAGCCAGCCCCATCGCGGCGGTCGTCTTGCCCTTGCCCTCGCCGCAGTACAGGTGGATCAGTCCCTTTTCGTTCATGCGTTTCCCTCCAATATCCGGTAGATCAGCTTGATATCCAGCGCGTTGCGCACGGTGTCGGCCAGCTTGTCATACTGTGTCTGCCGATACGCCGCCTCATCCTGTGCCGCCGCGCCGAGTGTCACACCCTGGCGCGCGGCCAGCGCGCCTGCCAGACGCGCGGCCACCCCAGGCGCGTCGAACACGCCGTGCAGGTAGGTGCCGTAGACGTTTTCCGCCTGACAGCCATCGAGGATTTCGCTTTGTCCGCGCCGCAGCGTTTGCAGCGGCAGCGCGCCCGCACGATAAGCCGTTTCGCCCATGTGTATCTCATATCCCGCTGTTTCTACGTCCGAGAGCGCAGCCAGCGCGCCGTGCACCGTGCCTATGCGGCCAGTGGCCTGCGCGGTCGTTTTGCGCGCGCGGAACACGGTGTCCACCGGCAGCAGCCCCATGCCGCGCATCGCGCCGCCGCCCTCGGCGTTTTCCGGGTCGGCGACCGTCTGCCCCAGCATTTGATAGCCGCCGCAGATGCCGAACACCGGTGTGCCCGCCGCATGCAGCTGCAGGATACGCGCCTCCATGCCGCTCTCGCGCAGCCATTTCAGGTCGGCAAGCGTCGATTTCGTACCCGGCAGCACGACCAGATCAGCATCGGCCAGCTGCTCCGGCTGGTCGGCATAGTACACGCCCACACCGTCGACGCGCGACAGGGCGGAAAAATCGGTGAAGTTGGACAGGCGCGGCAGCCGCACGACCGCGACCTTGACCGGTGCGTCCGCGCACCGCTCATCCAGCCGGGCGGACAGGCTGTCCTCCTCGTCGATATCGAACCGCCCGTAGGGCACGACCCCCACGACCGGCTTGCCGGTCAGCGCCGTAAGCTGGGCAAGACCGGGACGCAAAATCTCGATATCGCCCCGGAATTTGTTAACGATCAGCCCGCGAATGCGCGCCTGCTCGTCCTGCTCGAGCAGCTTTACTGTGCCATACAGCGCGGCGAACACACCGCCCCGGTCGATATCACCGACCAGCAGCACGGGCGCGTCCACCAGCGCGGCCAGTCCCATATTGACGATATCATCCTGCTTGAGGTTGATCTCCGCCGGGCTGCCCGCCCCCTCGATGACGATGATGTCATACGCGGCGGCAAGGCTGTCATACGCCTGCCGCACGACGGGCAGCAGCGACCGCTTGCTGCCCCAGTAGGCGCGCGCCGTGCGCTCGCCCTGCGAAACACCGTTTACGATCACTTGCGAGCCGGTATCGCTCGTCGGCTTGAGCAGGATGGGATTCATGCGCACATCGGGCGCAATGCCCGCCGCCTCGGCCTGCACGGCCTGCGCGCGCCCCATCTCCAGTCCATCCGCCGTGATAAATGAGTTAAGCGCCATGTTCTGCGCCTTGAACGGCGCGACCGTATAGCCATCCTGCCGGAAAATGCGGCACAGCGCCGCGCAAAGCAGACTTTTGCCCGCGTTCGAGCAGGTGCCCTGCACCATGATGCACCGCGCCATCAGCGCTCCTCCCTTCGTATCTCATCCAGCGCGGCCAGCAGCGTTCGGCTGTCCTGCCGGGTCTTGACCGCCGTGCGGTACCAGCCCGCGCCAAGGCCACGGTCGTGCAGCATACTGCGGAGCAGCACACCGCGCGCGGCAAGCTGCTGCTGCAAATCCTGCTCCGCCGCGCGAAACAGCAGGAAATTGACCTCGCTCTTATATACGTTCAGTCCCCGCCTTTGCAGCTCCTCTGCCAAATAAGCGCGCTCGTCCGCGATGCGCGCCGCCGTCCGCTGCGCGTAGTCCTGTTCCCGCGCCGCCGCCTCGGCGCACGCCTGCGCGATGACCGACACGTTCCACGGCTGCCCCGCGCGGTACAACGCGTCGACCAGCGCGGCGTTCGCCGTCATGCACCAGCCGAAGCGCACGCCGGGCACGGCGTACATCTTGGTATAGGCGCGCAGGAGAACCAGCCTTGGCTGCGCACCCAGCAGGTCTTTGAGTGTATGCTGCGCGCTGTCGGTCAAAAAATCGGAAAAGCACTCGTCCACCACCAGCCAAGTGCCGTTTGCCGCGCACCGCCGCGCGACCGCTCGCAGCAGCGCGGGGTCGGCCGTGCGGCCGGTCGGGTTGTTGGGGTTGCACAGATACACCGCGTCCAGCCCGGGCACGATATCGTCCAGCAGCCGCCCGGTCAGGGTAAACTCCTCCTCCACGCGCAGCGGGTGAAAGCGCAGCTGCGCGCCCGCGAGCGTCCGCTCATACGCGGCGAAGGTGGGCACGGTCAGCAACGCCGTCCTTGGCCGCAGCGCAGCCGCCAGCCGGTCGAGCACATCGGCCGCGCCGTTGCCGCAGTACAGCCAGTCGGCGGGCACGCCCTCGGCCGCGCTGATGGCGCGCCGCGCCGCACGGCAAAAGGGGTCGGGATAACACGCGCAGCGCGACAGCGCATCCTGCATGGCCTGCCGCACACCCTCCGGTGTGCCGAAAGGATTAATGTTGGCCGACAGGTCGAGCGGCGCGCCGCCGTACCGCGAGGCATAGGTGTACACATCTCCCCCGTGTACATATGCGGGCATACGCTGTCCTCCTTTCTAAAATGTCAGTATGAGCCGCACCGCGCAGCACAGCGCCAGCGCCAGCACGCTTGCCGCCGTCATCAGATCGACCGCGCGGCCGATATCGCCCTGGCTGACCGGCCGGTCGGGGTCGCCAAAGGCCGCTTTTTTGACCGTTTTGCCAAAGTAGCTCGCGTCTCCGCCCAGCTGCACATGCAGTGCGCCCGCGCACGCGGATTCAGTCTGCCCCGCGTTGGGGCTTTTGTGCCGCGCCCGGTCGCGCCGGAACACGCGCAGCGCGTTGCGGTTGTCCAGCCCGAGCATACCCGCGCCCGCGATCAGGCAGACCGCCGCCAGCCGCGCGGGGAGCAGGTTGAACAGGTCGTCCATGCGCGCCGAGGCCTTGCCGAAATACTCATACCGCTCACTGTGGTAGCCGACCATCGAATCGAGCGTATTGACCGCCTTGTACAGCCAGCCGAGCGGCGCGCCGCCGAGCAGCAGATAGACCATCGGCGCGACCACGCCGTCGGTCGTGTTTTCGGCCACAGTCTCGACCGCCGCTTTGATGACCTGCTGCGCGTCCATTTCGCCCGTGTCCCGGCCGACATACATGGCCACCGCCGCCCGCCCCTCTTCCAGCGATCGACCCAGCGCCCCGCGCACCTGCGCACCTGCGTCGGCAAGGCTCCTGCGCGCGAATATCTGCCAGCACATGAGCGTTTCCGCCGCAAAGCCCAGCCAGAGGTTGATTCCGCGCAGCCAGCGCAGCAGCGCAAACGGCACGGCAAAGCTGACCGCGCACACAGTCACCCATAGCAGCGCGCCCGCCGCAGTCTCGCCGCGCGGGGTTTTGGGGAACACGCGGCGCAGCAGCTTTTCGCCAAGCGATATCAGCCTGCCAATGGCGCACACCGGATGCCACAGCCCCTGCGGGTCGCCCAGCAGCCAGTCGAGCGCAAAGCCGAGCAGCACGGCACAGGTCAGGTACATGGCGCGTCCCCCTTCAGGTATTGCGGTACGCCCGCGAGCACGCGCACGACTGCGTCCGCCTCGGCGGCCAGCGCGCAGCACAGGCGGCCGGTGGCCTCGCGCCAGTTCTCGTCCGCCCGCGCGAGCGGCACGATGCCGCAGCCGACCTCATCGCAGGTGACGGCCTTGCCGCGCAGCCCGGGCAGCAGCGCGGCGGGATCGCCGCCCGCTTCGAGTATCTCCCGCACCAGCAGGTGCAGGTTTTGCACAAGCGGCAAATCAGGATAGAGCCGCCGTGCGAGCGCTGCCTTGCCCTGATACGCGCCGCCGATGAATAAAACCGTCATAGCATCAGTCCCCCCACTGCGGCGGCCGCCAAAACCAGCAGTTCGGCAATCGAGATGAAAAAACCCGCCAGGTCGCCCGTGATGCCGCCGAACACGCGGCGGCTCATGCTTTCGTGCAGCGCATACCACACCAGCAGCACGGGCACAATGCTTTTCACGGCGGTCAGCCCGTGCGGCACGCGGTACAGCGGCAGGCCGCACACCGTCAAAAACAGGATAAATTCTGCCGCAAGCGCGGCCACCACCGCCGTTTTATCGCTGTTTTCGGCAAAAATCTGCGCCAATCCGCTATCCCGCGCACAAGGGGACAAAACGACCTTCGCGCCGCCCATCGTGCGCGCGAGGGCGAACCCCGCATACGCCAGCGGCAGCAGCACAGGCCTTTCGTACAACTGCGCAAAGCAGGCGGTCTCGGCCAGCAGCAGCGCGGTCAGCCACAGCGGCGCGAACGCGCCGACGTGCGGGTCGGACAGGATGGCCAGCCGCTTTTCCCGGTCACCAAAGGAGCAGAGCGCGTCGCAGGTGTCGGCAAAGCCGTCCAGATGGATGCCGCCTGAGAGGATAAGCGGCAGCAGCGCGGCCACAGCCGCGTAAAAGAGCGCCGCCGCGCCAAACCGCGCACAAAACGCAAACCAGAGCCATTCCGCCACGCCGATCAGCACGCCGACCAGCGGCAGAAAACCGAGCGCCCAGCGCATACTGCGCCGCGTCCACGCGACCTGCGGCACGGGCACGGCCGAATACAGCGAAAACGCGACCAGCAGGCCGCTCCACAAGTCCCTCATCGGTTTTTCCCCTCCTTTACCGGCAGCAAAAGGCCGCACACCGATTCGTACACTGCATCCGCCTGCGCGGCGAGTTCAGTGTTCAGCCTGCCCAGCAGCGCGATGTAGCAGACAGTTTCGTCGGCATATGGCAGGCCGTCCGAAAAGACCTCATTGGTCACAATGACCAGCGTTTCACAGCAGGCTTGCAGCCGCTTTATCCCTGCAAGGATGCTGTCAAGCGCCGTTTGCCCTGCGGCCTGCGGCGCGTACAGCTCGTTTGCCAGCAGATTGCCCATATCCTCGAGCAGAATGCCGTCATACCGCCGGGGCAGGTGCAACCCGTCCAGCCCGCAGGAGCGCTCGAGCGTGACAAAGCCCTTGCCCGCCCGCAGCGCACGGTGCCTGCGGATGCGCCGCTGCGCCGCTGCGCCCTGCGGCGCCATCGTCGCCAAATACAGGCGGGCGCCTACCGCGCGGGCGCACAAAAGCCGCTCCGCGTGTGCCGATTTGCCGCTCGCCGCGCCGCCCGTTACCAAAATCAGCATGGTATCCTCCTATGCTTGCTCCGTGTAGGCCTCCATGCCCAGCTCATCAAAGGTCAGCATCCCGTCATACGCCGCGAGCGTGAGATCGAGCAGGCTGACCGCCGCCACCGCGCCCGTCCCCTCGCCCAGCCGCATACCCGCCGTGATGAACGGCCGCAGATCGAGCGCGTCCAGCAGCAGCCGCGCCGCCGGCTCGTCCGAGCAGTGCGAAGCCAGCAGATAACCGCGCGCCGCCGGGCACAGCCGCACAGCTGCCAGCGCCGCCGCGCCGGCGATCACGCCGTCCAACATGACCGGCAGGCCGCAGGCCGCGCCGCCAAGGCACAGCCCGGCCAGCGCGGCAATGTCCAGCCCGCCGACCTTGTGCAGCACGTCCAGCGGATAGGCCGGGTCGGGTCTGTGCAGCTTAAGCGCGGCGCGGATGGCCGCGCGCTTGTTTTGCAGTCCCTCGGTGCTCAAGCCCGCGCCGCGCCCGGTCACCAGTTCGACCGGCGCACCAGTGAGCGCCGCCGTGACCGCCGCGCTCGTTGTCGTGTTGCCGATGCCCATTTCGCCCGTGCACAGCAGCGTATAGCCCTGCTCAGCGCAGTGCGCGGCCAGCTCGATGCCGGTTTCGACCGCACGGACGGCCTCCCCCCGCGTCATGGCGGGCTGCTGTGTCATATCGGCCGTGCCGGGGCGTATCCTTCGGTCGAGCACGCGCCCGCTTTTGACCGGCTGCGCCACGCCGATATCGACCGGGAGCACGTCCGCGCCGATGTGCTTTGCCATCAGACACACCGCCGAGCGGCCGCGCCCCATGTTGTCGGCCACGAGCGCGGTGATCTCCTGCCCGCACTGAGTCACGCCCTGCCGCACCACGCCGTTGTCCGCGCAGAACACAACGACCGCGCGCCGGTCGATGCGCGGCCTTGCCGTGCGCTGCATACCCGCCAGCCGCACGACTGCCTCTTGCAGCAGGCCGAGCGCGCCAATCGGCATGGCAATATCGGCAAAGCGCTGCCGCGCGGCGGCCATGCTCGTCTCGTCAGGCGGCATGATGCGGGCCACCGTTTGCTGTAATGTCATTCTCTCACCTCAGTCCGGCGCATTTGCGCACAAAATTTGCGGCAAACGCAGGGTTGGATCGGAAATACAAATGTGGATAGCCGGCGTACAGCGTGTCCGTCGCGCAGCCGCACGGCCAGCCTCTGCCGTTTGGCTTTTGCGCATGGAACGCATCCCCCTCGTCGTCCGACACGCCGTAGTGGAACGTGTGCGCGCGGATGGACGCGCCCGTCCGGCCGAGCAGGTTATCCCGCGCGGCGGTCAGCGTCACATAGCCGAAGGGCTGCAGCCGGTCGGTCATGCGGGCGTGCAGCGGCAGCGCGCCCGCCATCGGGCGTCCGTCGAGCGTCTGGTGTAAATACTGAAAGCCGCCGCACTCGGCAACGGTCGGCAGGCCGTTTCGCACCGCGTCCCGCACGCTCTCGCGCATGGATGCGTTGCGTGCGAGCGCGTCCGCGTGCAGCTCGGGGTAGCCGCCGCCGAGGTACAGGCCGTCGATATCCGCGGGCAGCGCCGCGTCCTCGAGCGGTGAAAACGGTGCCAGTTCCGCGCCGAGCGCACGCAGCACGTCCAGGTTGTCCGCGTAGTAAAAGCAGAACGCCCTATCCCGCGCGAGCGCAATGCGCACCGGTTTTCGGCACACGGGCGCGAGCAGCGGGGTCTTATCGCGCAGCGGCGGCGCGGTGCGCGCCAGCGCGGCAAGGCCGTCCAAGTCCAAGCCCTGCTCGGCCGCGTCGGCCAGCCGGTCGAGCCTGTCCTGCAAGCCGCCGATCTCGTCCGCCGTCACAAGGCCGAGATGGCGGTGCGGCAGCGCGGCCTCGGGCACAGGCGGCAGGCAGCCGTACACCCGCAGCCCGGCCTTTTCGGCGATCTCCCGGTAGAAGGGCAGCATCGCGCGCGATACGCCGTTCAATATCACGCCTGCAAGCGTGTTATCCGCAAAGGTGCGAAAGCCGTGTATCTCGGCCGCGAGCGAGAGCGACTGTCCCTGCGGCCGGACGATGAGCACGGCGGGCGTAGCCGTCGCGCGGGCCAGGTGCGCGGCCGAAGCCGTGTCCGTTCCGCCCGATACACCGTCATAAAAGCCCATCGCGCCCTCGATGATGCCCAGTCCCCCGGCCGGGATGTGTGCGGCCAAATCGGCGCGCGCCTGTGCCTCGCTGACAAAGAACAGGTCGAGGTTGCGGCTAGGCACGCCGAGCGCGGCAGTGTGGAACATCGGGTCGATGTAATCCGGCCCGCATTTGAAGGCCGCAAGCGGCACGCTCCGCCGCTGAAGCGCGCGCAGCAGCGCGCTTACCACCGTTGTCTTGCCGCAGCCCGAGCCGGTGCCCGCCAACAGCAGGCGCGCCGCGTTAGCCGCCATACGCGCCCTCTGCCGATAGGATGAACACCGGGTTGTTCGCAATCATCATGGTATACGGCCCGACGGCCTTGCCGCGCGATGCGGAAAGCTGGATAAGCTCGACATCGGCAAACCCAAACTCGTGCAGTGCGGTCTGCGCGGTGTGCAAGGTCTCGATCGCAATGGCGGTCACCACCACGCGCACCGCCGGGTTTTTGTGCTTTGCAGCCTGCAAAATGCGCCGCATCTGCCCGCCGCTGCCGCCGATGAACACCGCGTCCGGCGCGGGCAGGTCGGCCAGCACCTCGGGCGCGCTGCCCTCGACGATGCGCACATTGTAGCCGCCCAGCCTGCGGCGGTTTTCGGTCAGCAGGTCAATGGCTACGGGCGCACGCTCAATGGCGTATACTGTGCCGTCCGCGGCGCGGCGCGCCAGCTCGAGCGTCACCGCGCCCGTACCCGCGCCCACATCCCACACGGTATCCCCCGGCTGCACAGCCAGCCGGCCGACCGACACCCACCGTACCTCCTCCTTGGTCATCGGGGTTTTGCCCCGGGTCAGCATCTCGTCGCGCACCGGCTCGTGCGCATTGACCGCGTCGGGATGCTCGATGAGCAGCACGGCAAGGTCGCCGCAGGCTGTGTCCGCCAGCGACGCAGCCGTGCCGGAGACGATGCGCTCATCCGCCGCGCCGAGGTTTTCGCCCAGCCGCACGGTCAGCCCGTCAAGACCGGCCTCGGCCAGCTCCCGGCAGACGGTCTGCGCGTTCTGCGTACCGCCCGTCAGCACGAACACCTTTTTGTGGTAGCTGACCGCGCCGAGGATGCTTCCCCCGCGCCCGTGCAGGCTGCGCACACAGGCATCGTCATACCGCACGCCCACGCGCGCGCAGAAATATTGCAGGCTGGACAGTCCGCAA
Source organism: Agathobaculum sp. (assembly GCF_022775115.1). GTDB lineage: Bacteria > Bacillota > Clostridia > Oscillospirales > Butyricicoccaceae > Agathobaculum. Next base: position 56,592 of record NZ_JALFLA010000017.1, on the reverse strand, counting down.
AGCAGACCCACCGCGCCATGCGGCAAAAGCTGCTCGCGCAGGCGGTAGGCCGCGCTGAAAAAGCCCACATCGCCCGACACCAGCAGCGCAGCGGTTTGGCAGTCCGCCGCCGCCGCGCGCGCGGCCATCTCGCCAAACGGACAGACCTGCGCCCCCGCGCAGAGCGCGGCCAGCCGCGCCGACGAGGTCAGCACCAGCCCGGCTTCGGCAATAGCCGCAGCGGCCTCTCCGGTCAGCAGCTCGGGCGCGCCCGGCCCGGCTCCGATGATGACAAAACGACGCTCCATACCCATTTCTCCCCTTTACTTTAGTGCCTGCAATGCCTCGTCCGCCGCCTTGACCGTAAAGGCAAGGTCGCGCTGTGTGTGCGCGGCGGAAACAAACATCGCCTCAAACTGACTGGGTGCGAGATATACACCTCGCAATAACATTTCATTAAAATACTTTGCGTATTTTTTCGTATCGCTCGCCTTTGCTGCCTCAAAGCAGTCGACCGGTTTGTCAGTAAAATACGGGCACAGCAGCGAGCCGACCTGATTGACCTGCAAGGGGATGCCGTGGCGCTGCGCGCTCTCCCGCAGGTGGGCGGCCAGATACTGGGCGGCAGTCTCCATGACGGTGTAGCACGTCGGATGGCTGTCCAGCAGCTGCAATTGCGCCAGCCCCGCCGCCATGGCCACCGGATTGCCCGACAGCGTGCCCGCCTGATACACCGGCCCCGTGGGCGCGACCTGTTCCATCAGCCGCCGGCTGCCCGCATACGCGCCGACCGGCATACCGCCGCCGATAATCTTGCCGTAGGTGACCAGATCGGCGCGCACGCCGAAATACGCCTGCGCGCCGCCCGCCGCCAGCCGAAAGCCGGTGATGACCTCGTCAAAGATGAGCAGGCTGCCGTGCCTGTCGCACAGGCGGCGCAAGCCCGGCAAAAAATCCTCCTGCGGCGGCACGACGCCCATATTGGCCGCGACCGGCTCGACGATGACCGCCGCGACCTCGTCCCGGTTGGCTTCGAGCAGGCGCTCGACCGAGGCAAGGTCGTTGTACCGCGCCAGCAGCGTATCTCGTGCCGCGCCGCGGGTCACACCCGCCGAGTCCGGCTCGCCCTGCGTCAACGCGCCCGACCCCGCGCCAACCAGCATCGCGTCCGAGTGGCCGTGGTAGCAGCCCGCGAACTTGATGAGCTTTTCGCGCCCGGTCGCGCCGCGCGCCAGCCGGATGGCGCTCATGACTGCCTCCGTGCCCGAGTTTACCATGCGCACCATCTCGATATTGGGCGTGAGGGAGATGATTTTTTCGGCCATTTCGACCTCGAGTGCGGTCGGCGCGCCAAAGGACAGGCCGCTCATCATACGCTCGCGCACCGCCACCAGAATGTCCGGATGGCTGTGGCCAAAGAGCATTGGCCCCCACGAGCCGACATAGTCGATATACTCCAGCCCGTCCTCGTCTAGAATGTGGCTGCCCAATCCCTTGGCGATAAAGCGCGGCTTGCCGCCCACCGCCCGAAACGCGCGCACTGGCGAGTTGACGCCGCCGGGCATCACCTGCCGCGCCCGCGCAAAAAGCTGCTCAGAGCGTGTCATATCAGCCGATATCCCCCTTTCGCATCGCGTCGGCCAGCTCCGGCGCATAATAGGTGATGAGAATATCCGCGCCCGCGCGGAAAACGGCGACCGCCGCCTCGCACATCGCGCCGTATTCGTCCAGCAGCCCCTGCGCGGCGGCCGCCTTTAGCATCGCGTACTCGCCCGAAACGGCGTACGCCGCAACCGGCAGGTCGAACCGCTGCCTGCACTGGTAGATCAGGTCAAGATAGGCCAGCGCGGGCTTTATCATCAGGATATCCGCGCCCTCCTGCACATCGAGCGCGCACTCGCGCATGGCCTCGCGGCTGTTGTGCCAGTCCATCTGGTAGCCGCGCCGGTCGCCAAAGGCGGGCGCCGAGCCTGCCGCGTCGCGGAAGGGTCCGTAAAAGGACGAGGCGAACTTGGCGGCATAGGACAGAATCGGTACGTTCTGAAAGCCGTTTTCATCGAGCGCCGCACGGATAGCTGCAACGCGGCCGTCCATCATATCGGACGGGGCAACCATATCCGCGCCAGCCCGCGCGTGCGATACCGCGATCTGCGCCAGCCGCGCGACCGTCTGGTCGTTGTCCACCGCGTGGCCGCACAGGATGCCGCAGTGGCCGTGCGCCGTGTATTCGCACATGCACACGTCGGTTATCACATACATCGTGGGGGCTAGCGCTTTTATCTTGCGGATGCCCTGCTGGACGATACCGTCCGCCGCCCACGCGCCCGAGCCGAGCTCGTCCTTGTCTTTCGGCAGGCCGAACAGCAGCACGCGGGACACACCGTGCGCCCGCGCGCGCTCGACCATGCGGTAAAGCTGGTCGGGCGAATAGTGATACTGGCCGGGCAGCGAGGGGATCTCCTGGTAAATGCCCTCGCCCTCAGCCACAAAGACCGGCCAAATCAAGCTTTCGGGCGAAAGGCGTGTCTCGCGCACCATTTGGCGCAGCACGGGCGAGGTGCGCAGCCTGCGCGGACGGATGGTATCGTTAAACATTGCCGTATTCCTCCAATAATCGCGCGAGCATCGCGTCTATGGTCGCGTTTTTCGCGGTAATGGTGTGCATGAGATGATCTTTCGCGGCTTTTTCGGTCTGCGCACCGATACACAGAGCAGTAAAGCCGTCCAAGGGCGCGTCCCCGGCCGCGCGGACAAAGCCCTCGACCGTCGACGCACTGGTAAAGGTGACGCAGTCGACCGCGCGCCGCGCAAGCAGAGCGCGCAGCTCATCCGCCCGGTCGCAGCGGTACACCGTGTCGTACAGCGGCACGTCGGCCACGACCATTCCGGCCGCCAGCAGCTTTTCGGGCAAAACCCTTGTACCCTGCCGCGCGCGCAGCAGCAGCACCGCACCGTCGGGCGGCAGTTGCTCAACAAGCGCGTCGGCCAGATGTGCCCCGTCATACTGTGCGGGCACGAGGTCGGCGGTCAGGCCGTAGGCCGCGAGTGCATCAGCTGTGCCCCGCCCGATGGCGGCAAGCTTCATGCCGTAGAGCGCGCGCAGGTCACGCCCCAAGCGGCCGAGCGCGTGTACTGCCGCGTGTACGCCCGCCGGGCTGGTGAACACCGCCCAGTCATAAGAATGACCGAGCGCCGCGCGCAGCAGCGCGGTATCCTCATTTTCGACGGTCTCGATGCACGGCGCTTCGACCACGTTCGCACCAAGCGTCCGCAGCCGCGCGCTGAGCGTACCCGCCCGCTCGCGCGGGCGCGTTACAACCACCGTTTTGCCGTGCAGCGGCAGCGGGGTGAACCAATCGAGCGCGTCGCTCAGGCCGCACACCCGACCGACCACGATCAGCGCGGGACTGCCAAGCCCGGCCGCGCGCACCTGCGCCGCGAGTCCGCGCACCGTGTCCACCACCTTGCGCTGGCTGCCGCGCGCGCCGTTTTCGATCACGGCGGCGGGCATTGCGGGGTCGATGCCCGCGTCCAGCAGGCCCTGCGTCACCTGTTCGAGCGCCCCCAGCCCCATCAGAAAGACCAACGTTCCGTCCAGCCGCACCAGCGCGGCGTAGTCGATAGACGGTGTCTGTCCCGCCCGCGCATGCGCCGTGATGAAATGCACGGACGAGCAATAGTCCCGGTGGGTGACCGGGATGCCCGCGAAGGCGGGCGCGGCCAGCGCGCTCGTCACGCCCGGAATCACGCGGAACGGTACGCCGTTTGCCCGCAGATGCTCGCATTCCTCCCCGCCCCGGCCAAAGAGGTAGCAGTCCCCGCCCTTGAGCCGCACGGTGTTCTTGCCCTGCTTAGCCAGCCGCACCAGTGTCGCGTTGATCTCGTCCTGCGGCATGGGGTGATTGCCCGCCTGCTTGCCCGCGTCGACACGCACCGCCCCCGGCGGGAGCAGGCACAGGATATCCCCATCCACCAGCCGGTCGTACACGACCGCGTCAGCCTGCCGAATGGCCGCGGCGCCCGCAAGCGTCAGCAGTTCGCGTCCCCCCGGCCCCGCGCCGACCAATGTTACCGTGCCTATCATGCCTCGCCCTCCGCTTGCCGCCGCAGCGTCAGCGCCAAGGTATGTCCCAGCGCCGCCGCGTCGCGCCGCGCGCCGGTCAGCGCGCCGCGCACCACCGTCTGCTCGTCCTCGGTCGCGTACAGGCCGCGCAGATGCAGATACGCGCCCTGCACCTCGGCATAGGCCGCGACCGGCGCAAAGCAGCCGCCGCCCAGCGCCCGCACAAAGCCGCGCTCGGCCAGCGCGCAGTCGCGCGCGTCCGCATCATCAAGCAGCTTTGCAGCGTCCTCCAGCTCACCCGCGCGCCCCTGCACAGCCAAAATGCCCTGTCCCGCCGCCGGGAGCAGTTCATCCGGTGAAAAATACCGGCTGATGCGGTCTTGCAGCCCGAGCCGGTGCAGCCCCGCCGCCGCCAGCACGAGCGCGCCGTACTCGCCCGCTTCGAGCTTTGCCAGCCGCGTCTGCACGTTGCCGCGCACCGGCTTTACCGCGACTTCCGGAAACAGCGCCGCCAGCTGCACCCGCCGTCTGGCGGAGGCGCTGCCGATCGGCTTTGTTTTATCCCACACGCCGCTTTCGGGCAGCACGAGCGCGTCGCGCGCGTCCGCCCGCCGGGTGTAGGCGATGAGCGGCAGGCCGTCCGGCTGCTCGACCGGTACATCCTTTAAGCTGTGCACGGTCAGGTCGACGCGGCGCTCAGCCAGCGCCCGGTCAAGCTCCTTGACGAACAAACCTTTGCCGCCCGCGCGGTCGAGCGTCCGGTCGAGCACCTTGTCGCCCGTCGTTTTCATCGTGATGAGCGCGCAGCTGCCCAGCGCACGCATGACCTCCTCGGCCTGTGCGACCGCAAGGCGGCTGTCCCTGCTGCCTATTCTAATCGGCTCCATCCAATTCCTCCAATGCCGCGCGGATGCGCTTTGCCGCCGCTGCCGCGGCCGTGTGTTCCCTGCCGTCCGACACCACGCCCGCGACAAGCCCCCTTCCCTCGCACACGGCGGGGAAAAAGAAGCTCGAGCGCGCCGCGCAGTCGGCCACCGAGCAGGGGATGCCCTGCGCCGCGCAGTCCTCGCTGATGCGGCGGTTGACCGCGTGGTCGTCGGTCGCCGCGACCGCCAGAAAAGCCCCGGTCAGATCGCTTTTCTCGTAGCCGCGGCACTCGTCCGGTGAAAGATCCGACCGGCTCTCCGGTGCGATCACGCGCACCGCCGCGCCAAAGCGCCGCAGCACCCCGGCGCGCCGCGCCGCGATCTTGCCCGCGCCGAACACCACGCACCGCTTGCCCACAAGCGAGACAAACAGCGGAAACCGCAGCGGCGCGCGCGCAGGCTCGTGCAAGCCGAGCGTGTCGGTCAGATAGTCCTGCATTTCGCCCAGCGTTTTGCCCTGCTCGGCGCGCGGCCGAGCGATGCACAGCACCGCCACGCCCACTTCGCGCGCGGCGGACAGCTTTTCGGCAAAGCCGCCCGATGCGCCGGTGTCCTTTGTTACCAGCACCCGCGCACCGGTCTGCCGCAGCAGCGCGGCGTTCAGCTCGTGCGAAAACGGCCCCTGCATGGCGATGATGTGCGCGCCCGGAAAGCCGAGCTGCTCGCAGGTGCGCAGCACCTCAGCCGACGGCAGCACGCGCGGGAACAGCCGCTCCTGATAGCGCTCGACCGCCGTGTAGGCGGCAAGCTCCTTGCTGCCCGTGGTCAGCAGCGCGCTTTGCCCATTTGCGTTCAGCCATGCGACGGCCGCCGCCGTGTCCGGCACGGTCTGCACGCCGTCCGCGTCCAGCGCGGGGCGGATGAGCCGCTCATAGGCTGCGCCTGTCTGCCCGCAGGCCGCGCGCAGGTTTCCGCTCACCACGGCGGCGTAGGGATGCGTTGCGTCAATCACCAATGTATCCGCGTCCAGTGCGGCGGCCATCTCGCCGGTGTCCAGCCGCCCGGTGTGCACGCTGATGCCTTCCATCGGCTCAAGCACCTGCTGTCCATACGCAGTCGCCACATACACCGCCGCCCGCGCGCCGCGCGCAGACAGAAAACGGCAGAGCGCGTGTCCCTCGCTCGTGCCGGAGAAGATGACAAGCCTCATACGCCCCGGTACCCCCGCGGCGTGACCATGCGCCCGCCGATGACGCGGGTGTCCTCGTTGCCGATGAACACGGTCGTCAGCATATCGACCGGGGTGTCCCGCAGCGCGGCGAGCGTGGTCAGCGTGCTCTCCTCGCCCGCCCGGCCAACGCTGCGCACCAGCCCGCACACGGTTTCGGATGCGCGGGTCTCGAGCACGATGTCACACGCCCGCCGCAGGTGGTCAGTGCGCTTTTTGCTCGCCGGGTTGTACAGCGCGATGCAGAAGCCGCCTGCCGCCGCTGCGCGCAGGCGCTTTTCGATCACCGCCCACGGTGTGAGCAGGTCGGAGAGCGACACGCAGGCAAAGTCACACGTCAGCGGCGAGCCGAGCGCCGCGCCGCCCGCGCAGGCCGCCGTCACGCCCGGAACGACCTCGACTTCCAGTTCAGGATAGTCCGCGCACAGCTCGAGCAGCAGCCCGGCCATGCCGTACACGCCCGCGTCGCCCGAGGAAACGACCGCCACCCGCTTGCCCGCAAGCGCCGCGTCCCGCGCCGCCGTGCAGCGCTCGACCTCGCGCGTCATGCCGGTGCAGATGCGCTCCTTGCCCGCCAGCAGCTCGTCGATGAGCGTGAGATACAGGCCGTAGCCCGCGACGCAGTCGCATTGCGCGAGTGCGCGCACCGCCCGCTGCGTCATCTCCTCCGCGCCGCCCGGCCCGATGCCGATACAGTACAGCTTCATTTTCCGCTCCCCCTTTTTATATGCTCCAAACAGGCCGCCAGCCGCGCCGGGCTGACCACCTCCTTCATGCCGCCCAGCAGCAGGTCGACCGTTTTGTTGACCGCGAGCGCGGCCATGCCGTCCAGATCGCCGTCCTCATACAGCCCACCGTAGGCGTGGTCAAAGCGCAGCCGGTCGAGCGCCGTGTCCTTGAGCTGCCCGATCACCGGCAGCGACTGCCGGTAGGCGTACCACGCGGCAAAGGCGGCCTGCTCCTCGTCAAGGATGCGCAGCGCAGCCGCGCGCTCGTCCGCCCCCGGCTCGCCAAGGTCGCCCAGATCGTCCAGATTCCACACGGTCACACGGCCATCGTCTGCGACTGCCTGCTCGATATCGCGCGGCATGGCAAGGTCAATCAGCAGCGCGGGCGGACGCAAAAGCGCGGACACCCCCGCCGCCGTCACCGTACAGTGCGGGCTGGTCGTGGCCGAAACAGCAAGGTCGGCGCCGTCGAGCAGCCCGTAGCGCTTTTCATACGGCCAGGTCGCACAGCCCGCGGGCACAACCGTCTCACCGTGGCGGTAGGTACGCAGGGTGACGGTCACCGCCGCACCCCGGGCCCGCAGCGCGGCCGCGGCCAGCCGCCCCATCTCTCCGTTGCCGATGACGGCCGCGCGCCTGCCCTCGAGCGAGCCGAAAAACGCCTCCGCCCGGCGCGCAGCGACCGCAGCCGCCGAGGACGGCACGCCCACCAGCCGCGTTTCCGCGCGCACCCGCTTGCCCGCCGTCACCGCGCGGCGAAACAGTGTGTCCAGCACAGCGTCGGTCGTGCCCGCCGCCCGCGCAAGGCAGAGCGCGTCGCGCACCTGTGTGACGATCTGCTCGTCCCCGAAGATCTGCGATTGCAGCCCGGCGGACACGGCCATCAGATGGCGTACCGCCTGCTCGCCGCCGCGCGTCACGCTCAGCGGGCGGTAGGTGTCCGCGTCAAAGCCCGCCGCCCGCGCCAGCAGGCCGAGCGCGTCTATTTCCGCATCCGGCGCGCCGTGCACATACAGCTCGGTGCGGTTGCAGGTCGCCAGCAGCACACAGGCCAGCACCCCGGGCGCACCCGCGATGCGCGGCAGCAGCGCCTGCACCTGTCCGCGCACAAAGGACACCCGCTCGCGCATATCGAGCGGCGCGTGCACGAAATCCACGCCCGCCATCCACAGCTCCACCATCATGCTCCTCCCAAAATCGTTTTTGCGCGGCTATTCGTCAAACCGCACGCGCCAAGGCGCTTCGGCCAGCGCGGCGGTCACGCCGTCCATGGCCGTTTTGCGGCAGAGCAACCGTCCGCCGCCTGCGGACACGACCGCCGCCCGCTCGCACACATTGTCCACGCCGACCGTTTGCTGCACAAAGCCGGAGGACGTAAAGCCCTCGCCCGCCTCAGCCAGCCGCGCGGCCGAAAAGGTGTCAAACGGCAGCCCGTGCCGCGCGCAGAACAGCAGCAATCCCGGCTCGTCCCGCTTTACGTCGATCGACGCAGCCGCGCACAGCGCCTGCACCGGCACCCCCGCCTGCCGCAGCACGGCGCGCACCGCCGCTTCTATGCGCTCGACCGGCGTACCCTTACGGCAGCCAAGGCCGAGATGCACGATACGCGGCACCAGATGCAGTGTGTGTGCAAAGGGCTGCGCCGCCGTGTCGTAGCCGATGCAGATGCCGCTCTCCGCCGGGGCGTTAAGATCGAGCCGCGCGGGCAAGCGCCCGTCCACCGGAAAGGCCGAACGCAGACCGACCATCTCCCCGCGCAGCAGCGCGCCCGACACGTGCTTTATCTTGTCCGGATCGGCGACCGTGCAACCGTGCGCCGCCGCCCATGTATCGGCTGCGAACACGCCGCGCCCGTCGGTCGCGGTCGTGATGACGGCCTCGGCGCCAAGGCCGTCCGCCAGCCGCTGCGTGAGCGCATTCGCGCCGCCCAGATGGCCGGACAGCAGCGAGATGACAAATCTGCCCGCCTCGTCTATCACGACGACCGCCGGGTCAAACGCCTTGCCCGCAAGATAGGGCGCGACCGCGCGCACCGCGATGCCCGCCGCGCCGACGAACACGATGAGGTCGCAGTCGACCATGGCCTGCTGCGCAAAGCGCGAGAGCGACGTATACCGGAGCGACAGGTCGACCGTGCGGGCGTAGCGCTCTACATGCGCGTCCGCCAGCACCGCCGCCGCGCGCGCGGCGGTGTTCGCGCCCCTATCGGTAAAGGAGACGATTTTGGCGTGTATCATCGGCTGGCCTCACGCAAGCCCGTGGAAAACGACGGGTCATACAACCGGCTGCGCTCATATGCATCCCCCAAAAAGCCGCCGACCGTGATGAGCGCGGTTTTAGTGATACCCTCGCGCGCGGCGGCCTCGGCCAACTCCGCGACCGTCGTGCGGACGACCTTTTCATCCGGCCATGTCGCCTTGTAGACGATGGCGGCGGGCGTGTCGGGCGCGTAGCCGCCCGCGATCAGCCGCGCGGCCAGCTTATCCAGCATACCGGCGGACAGGAACAGCACCATGGTCGCGCCGTGCGCGGCCAGCGCTTCGATTTGCTCCCGCTCAGGCACAGGCGTTCTGCCCTCCATACGGGTCAGGATGACCGTCTGACTGACGCCCGGCAGCGTGTATTCCGCGCGCAGCGCGGCCGCCGCGCCGCAAAACGAGGACACGCCCGGACAGACCTCATACGCCAACCCCAGCCTGTCCAGCTCGTCCATCTGCTCGCGGTGCGCGCCGTATACACACGGGTCGCCCGTGTGCAGGCGCACGACCGTTTTGCCCGCCTTTGCCGCAGGCGCCATGACAGCGATGACCTGCTCAAGCGTCATTTTCGCGCTGTCATACACAGCGCAGCCCTCTTTTTTATAGTCCAGCAGCGCGGGATTGACCAGCGAGCCTGCGTAGACGATCACGTCCGCCTGCCCGAGCAGCCGCGCCCCGCGCACGGTGATGAGATCGGGCGCGCCCGAGCCCGCGCCGACAAAATAGATCATAGCCTGCCTCCTTGTTCACAAGTAGCCTGAACGCCCGCCCCGCTGCGGGCGCGCTTTAATCGGTATTGCCTTCCGCCCGCACGAGGATGATGGAAAAATACCCCGTCGGGTCGCCCAGCTGCGCCAAATCGGTCACGATCCGCTCACCCTCCATGCCGCAGCGCTCGACCAGCACGGCGTTTGCCAGCTGCCCCTGCGCGGCCAGCGCGTCGCGCACGTCCAGAATGCCCTTGCCCGCCTTCATCAGCACCTTGCCGCCCGGCAGGGCCAGCCCGCGCGCGGCCGCGCCGTGCGAGGCCGGGATAATATGCAACGGCTCGCCGTCCATGCACAGCGCGCGGCCTGTTCTGGCCGCCGCCGCGCAAAAAGACGGCACACCGGGCACGATCTCGGTCGGGTAGCCGCGCGCGGCCACGCGCTTGTGCACATACCAGTAGGTCGCGTAGATGGTCGGGTCGCCCAGCGTCAAGAAGGCCACGCGCTTTCCCGCGTCCAGCAGTGCGCAGATCTCATCCGCCGCGCGGTCATGCGCCGTGTCGCGCGCGGCCTTATCGCGCGTCATCGGCATATCGCACCGGAGCACCGGCTTGTCTCCCACACAGTCCGCCGCAATGGCAAGCGCGGTCTGCTCGCCCATGTCCGCCCGCGGCACAGCGATCACATCGCTCTCGCGGATAACGCGCCGCGCCTTGACCGTCATCAGCTCGGCGTCCCCTGGACCGACGCCCACACCATACAGTATCCCTTTTGTCATTTTCTCTCCCCCAGTTCACTGCACAGCGCGGCCGCTCCGGCCGACTGCGCGAGCACGCCGTATTGGTTGGTAAACATGATAAACTCGGCCCGCGTCCGGCCACTCATGCGCCGCGCGAGGCGCTTTTCGACCGCCGCGCCGATACGCGCGCAGACCGGCCCGCGCAGGTTTTCGTGCTCTAAAATTTCGACCATCGCGTCAACCGAGACGGCTTCCATCAGCGCTTCCAGCGCCTGCCGCCGCGCGCCGCAGAGCGCCGCATGCGCGGTGAATATCTCCTGCCGCCCGTCCGCCGCGGACGAGTGCGTGTTCATCACGCCCGCCGCGAGCTTGACCAGCTTGCCCGCGTGGCCAACCAGCAAAATGCGCGCAAAGCCGCGCCATACCGCGTGGTCGAGCGCTTCTCCGATAAAATTCGAGCATTTGACCGCGCGCTCGAGCGCAAGCCCGAGCGTATCCCGCGCAAAATCCGCGCCGTAATTGCCCGGACAGAGCAGCAGCGCGCGCTGCCCCTGCGCATACAGGCTGTCCAGCTCGAGCCGGACGGTGTCGATCAGCGCCTTTTCGCTCATCGGCTCGACGATGCCGCTCGTGCCGAGGATCGAAATGCCGCCCATCACGCCCAGATGCGCATTATACGTCTGTTTTGCAAGCTCTGCGCCGTTTTCGGCCTCGATCGTGACGGCAAAGCCGCCCGCATACCTCGCCTGCGCGGCGGCGCGGCGCACGGCCTCGGTGATCTGCGCGCGCGGCGCGGGGTTGATCGCCGCCTGCCCCACCGGCACGGACAGCCCGGGACGGGTGACGCGGCCGACGCCGCGCCCGCCCTCGATGGCGACGCCTGCCGCCGCCTTTTTCACATGGGCGAGGATGCACACGCCGTTTGTCACATCGGGGTCGTCGCCTGCGTCCTTGCGCACAGCACAGATGGCTGCGCCGTCCCCCAGCCGCGCCCGCTCAACCGGCAGCGTGAAGGTCACCCCACCCGGCGTGTGCAGGCGCACGGCCTCGGGCGCTTTGCCGGTGAGCAGCAGCTGCGCCGCCGCCTGCGCGGCCGCCGCCGCGCACGAGCCTGTCGTCCAGCCGCGCCGCAGCGCGCCCGCGTACACCCTCTGTTCCACCGTTTTGCCCCCTTTCGCAAACAAAGCAGGGCGAGCCGCCAGCCCCGCCCCGCTTCGCCCGGTTATTCCGTCTTTGCCTTATCGCCTGTCCACTTTGCGCGCTCGACAAAGCGGCCAAGGAAAAACGCGAGCACACCCACGCCGATGCCGGTCTGCACGCAGAAAATCAAGCTTTCCAGCTCACCCGGCAGCTCGCCGCCGAGCAACTGCTCGAACACAGGCGTAAACCACGGCTCATATGCCGTGCCGGTGATCTCGGCCACCTTGTCGCTGCCCGCGTCGTCCGAGCCGCCAAACTCCGCGCCGCGCAGCGCGAGCACCGGCGCGGCAATCAGCACGACACACAGCACGACCAGCAGCGCAATCGTTTTTTTGTTCTTTTTGGTCATGTCTCACGCCTCCCCAAAGCCAACGGCGCGCAGCTCCGGCCGCGCATAGGATTCCAATGCGATCATCGTGATAACGGTCAGAATACCCTCCAGCACGGCCAGCGGCAGCTGGGTCGGCGCGAACACGCCGAGAAACTCGACCACCGAGCCGGCCACGCCGCCCGTGGCCGACGGATAGGCCAGCGCCAGCTGCAGGCTGGTCACGCCATAGGTAAACAGGTCGCCCAGCGACGCGGCGAGGAACACCGCCACCATTTTATTGATCCGCAGCCTGCCGCACAGCTTGTATATCCCGTAGCTGACGAAAGGCCCGGCCACCGCCATCGAAAAGGTGTTCGCGCCAAGGCTGGTCAGGCCGCCGTGCGCCAGCAGGATGGCCTGAAACAGCAGCACGATGATGCCGAGAACGGACACCGCGCTCGGCCCAAACAGGATGGCGCCCAGCCCCGTGCCGGTCATGTGCGAGCACGAGCCGGTCACCGACGGTATCTTGAGCGATGATATCACGAATATAAACGCGCCCGCCATCGCGGCAAGTGTGAGCGCGCGGCGGTCGGCTGCGACCCGCTTTTTCAGCGAAAAATAGCCCGCCGCAAGAAAGGGCAGCGCGACCGCGCCCCAAGCAATGCACATTGCGGGCGGCAAATAACCCTCCATGATGTGCATCGCGCCCGCCATCGGCAGCATACCGCAGCAAAGCGCCGCACACGCGGTCAGACGCACCAGTCTTTTTTGTTTGCCTGTCATATTGTTTTCTCCTTTCCATCATGCCCGCCAAGGGGCATAAAAAAACGCCCTGTCCCAGTGCTTACCCACGCACCGAACCCGGCGTACACCGCCGCCTCCCCCCTTTTCGGGCGGAAAGCCGCGCGACACACGCCGGCCATCACTCGTAGCCGGTTGCACTTCCATCCGAGGGGGCAGGTATTCTGGCTTGGGCATCATCATCCGTTTGCCGATCTTCCCGGAGGCTTTCGCTCCAGTGACCATCGTCTGGCGGCGGACTCTTCCCTTACAGCGGCGGGACCGCAGAGGACTTGCACCTCTTTCCCTATTATCCTGCCGGAGAATTGGCAGGCACCCCATCGTATCCGGCTGTTTGGCCGGAAGAAGTAATTCCATTATAGCATGGCGGCAGGTGCTGTCAAGCATGTGCCGCGTTTTTTCGCTCACTTTAATAGCCGTTCGAGCGCCGCCGGCGTTTTCGGGCAGGGCGCGTCCGCCGGCACAAGGCCGCGCGCGCGCAGCAGCTCGAACACCTCGAGCATGGCGGGCTTTTTCAGGTGCGCCGCCGCAAGCGCCGCCTCGTTTCGGAACACCTCCTCGGGGGTGCCGTCGGCGATCAGGCGGCCGCCGCTGAAGACGACCGCGCGCGTCGCCCAGCGGAAGGCAAAACCCATATCATGCGTTGCGATGACCAGCGTCTTGCCCGCGCCGGACAGGCGCTCCAGCACGCCCTCCAGCCGCGCCTCGCCCGCCGGATCGAGAGACGCGCCCGGCTCATCGAACAAAATGACCTCGCTCTCCATCGCAAGGATGTCCGCGATGGTCACGCGCTTTTTTTCCCCGCCCGACAGCTCGTGCGGCGGCCTGCTCCGCAGCGGCTGCAGCTCCATGCAGTCCAGCGCCCGGTCGACCCGGCGCACCACCTCATCCCGCGGCAGGCGCAGGTTCATCGGCCCGAAGGATACCTCGCCCGCGACCGTCGAGGCGATGATCTGATCGTCCGCCTGCTGGAACACGATGCCGACCTGCGCGCACAGCGCCCGCCGCCGCTTGCCGCGCATCGGCTGGCCGTGCAGCAGCACCTCGCCCGCCGTGGGCGCGAGCACACCGTTGAGACACAAAAACAGCGTCGATTTGCCCGCCCCGTTCTGTCCCAGCACGGCCAGCCGCTCGCCTGCGCGGATATCGAGCGACACGCTGTCGAGCGCGTTCGTTCGCCCGTCATAAGAAAAACACAGGCCGCGCGCCTGCAAAACCGGTGTGTCCACCGCCATCACGCTCCCTTCTGTCTCGCGACCAGCCGCAGCAGGAGGAGCGCCGCCCAGAACACTGCCGTCCACACAAGCTGCACGCGCCGCAGCGGCTTGTCCTCCTCCAAAAAACACAGTGTGCCGTCGTAGCCGCGCGCGTCCATCGCGTCGTCATACACGCGCGATTTGCGCAGCGCCAAAACCAGCAGATTGCCCGCCACCCCGCCGAACGAGCGGCAGGCAGTGCGGAAATCGCGCCAGCCCAAACGCGCGTCCGCCGCCGTGTGCATCCGCTCGTGCGTATCGAGCAGCACGAAGATAAAACGGTAGATCAGATACATCAGCTCACACAGCAGCGGCGGCAGGTGAGCGCGCCGCAGCACGCCGGTCAGCTCGCTGGCTGTGGTCGTCAGCGCGAGCAGATACATGGCGCTGACCGCGCCGAGCGCCTTGAGCAGCAGCGCGGCCGCTGCGGCCAGCTGCCCCGCCGTCGTACACACATAAAACCAGCGCAGACCCACATACCAGTCGCCCGCGGGCGCGCGCGACAGGTCAAACGCGACCGCCAGACAGCCGAGCAGCAGAAACACCAGCGGCACGCGCAGCAGGCCGAGATATGTCCCCAGCGGCAAGCCGCCCTTGACCCGCTGTAGCGCGGCCAGCGACACGATCACGGCCAGCGACACAGCCATGCAGTCGGCCGCAAGGCAGATGACCAGCGTACCGAGCGCCAGCACGGCCTTGAACGCCGGGTTCCAGCCGCCCATGCCCGAGTCGTGCGTCAACCGGTCGATCGCATATGCGCCGTGCGCGTGCGACCTTGCCATTTCGCCGCCCCCTTTCTCCGTTTGCGGTATATCACCCATTGTACGCGCGGGGCGCGCGCCTTGTCAACCGAAAAACACCGGCGCACATGGCAAAACCGGCGGGAGGACAACCCTCCCGCCGGTCTTCGTTTGACAGATATCATGCGTCTCAGCCGGGCAGCCGGGGCGTTTGCCCGCCCGTCTGCTCAGCCGCCTGCCACGCCCGCGCGACCTGCCCGCGCAGCACCCGCGCGGCCGTGCCGCTGAGCGCAAAGCCGCCCCAGAGCAGGAACGCGCCCAGCAGCTCATCGTCCATCTCGTCCAGCAGATAGAACAGGCCGCCGGGGCCGGGCATACGCAGCGCAAACGCGGCCAGCGCCACCGTCACCAGCACCGCGCCGGCCAGCAGCACGAAGGACAGCGTGCGCAGCACCCCGGCGAGCAGGGCGAGCACATCGACCTGTACCGTAACCTCTTTTTTCATTCGCTTCTCACCTCATCATGGATAAAAAGGGGAGCGGTGTTTGTCCGCTCCCGCTTTTGCATTTAGTCGTAAATGGAATCCACATCGCGGGACAGGATCGTGCCGGTATAGGCGTCGATCTCATACTCGTACTCCATCGTGTTGTAGTAGAACTCGACGTTGTACTGCCAGCGGCCATCGTCGCGCTCGAGCCAGCAGCGCAGGCGGGATACCTTGTTCGCGGTCAGGCCCGCGTTGCCAAGCGCGATGCTCTTGGCCTTTTCCACGCCGATATAGCTGCCGTTGGTGTTCGTCGGGGTCGTGGGACGCGCATAGTACTCGGCGTCGTAGTCATAGCTGATCACCGCGCCGGTCGTCGCGTCGATCTCGTAGTCGTACTCCTTGTAATCGGCGGTGTAGAACTCGATCTCATACACCAGACGGCCATCGTCCCAATCGAGCTTCTGCTGCACAAAGGTGACCTGATCGGCCGCAAGCCCGGCATGAGCCAGCGCCTTGCTCTTGGCAGTCTCCACGCTGATCTTCGCACCGGTCTGCGTGCCGGCCTGCTGCGTCGCGCCGGTGATCGCCTGCGGCGGGGTGACGGGCGTGGTGGGTGCGGTCGTGTTGGTGTTCTGGCCGAAGCTGTCCGCGTCGGTCACCAGATTGCCGGTCGAAGCCGCCAGCGTGATCGTGGCCGTCTGCTCGTTCCAGCTGACCGTCTTGCCCATCAGCTCGCCCACCGCGCGCACGGGCAGGTAGGTGGTGCCGTTATACAGCAGCGGATAGACCGTTCTGCCCTGCGCGTCGGCAAAGGTCTTCTTAACGCCGTCAACCATGATCGTGAAGTCCGGGCGGCTCTGCACCGAGACGGACTGCGTCTGCGTGGTGGTGTCGGGCGTGCCCTGCACCGCGCCCGTCGTTCTCGTGCCGGAGAGCGAGACGGTCAGCGTGGTCTGATCCCAGTTGACATTTTTGCCCATCAGCTCACCGATGGCGCGCAGCGGCAGATAATGGGTGCCGTCGGCATAGATGGCGTGCGCCTCCTGCCCCTGTGCGTTGTAGAAGGTGCGCGCCGTGCCGTCCACCAGAATGGTGACGTTCGGCCGCAGCTGCGCGGTGAAGGTGGTGACGTCCGCCGCCGCCGCGCCGACCATGAACAGGCCGGCGATCAGCACGAAGGCGAGCAGCAGAACGCCCAGACGTGACTTTGCTTTCAGTGTTTTGGTTTTCATGACTACATTTCCTCCCTTTTAATCCTTTTAATCATAGATCGACTCGACATCCCACTCGCGTATCGAGCCGCTGTATCCGTCGATCGTGAACTCATATTCCATATTACCGTAGTAGATCTTGCCCTCATACTCGAGCCGTCCGTCGTCGTAGTCGGTCTTGAACTCGCGGATATTCGCGCGGGTCGCGCCGGGCACCTGCGCCAACGCCAGATCCTTGGCGGCATCCGCCGTGATTGAGCCTGTGCTGCTGCCGGTCTTAGCCGGCGGGGTGTAATACTCGGCATCATAATCGTAGCTCAGCACCTTGCCGCTGTACGCGTCGATCTCGTAGTCATACTCCTTGTAATCGGCGGTGTAGAACTCGACCTCGTAAACCTGACGGCCGTCGTCCCAGTCCAGATAGCTCTTGACGAAGGTGACCTGCGAGGTGCTCAGCCCGGCGTGCGCCAGCGCCTTGGCCTTGGCGTCGGCCTCGCTTATCACCGCCTGCCCGCTGTTCTGCGCCGCAGCAGCCGCATTCGCGGGCACAGTCGCGCCGGTCACCGCGTTGGGGGACTGCGCGGCGTTGTTCTGTGCAGGCTGCGCGGCGTTGTTCTGCGCGGGCTGGGTGGCGCCGAAGCTGTCCGCGTCAGTCACCAGACTGTCCTGCGCGGGCTGGGCGCTTTTGGCCGTGACGGCCGGTAGCTTACTGTCGATGATGACGCCGGTGGTCGCGTCGATGTCATATTCGTAGCTTTCGCCGTCCGCCGTAAAGGCCACCCGGTAATACTCCACGCCGTTGCGCGTATCCAGATCGGTATTGGTAAAGGTGATCTGCCCGGTGGACAGCCCCGCGCTCGAGGCCGCCAGCAGCTTTGCGGCATCCGCGCCAATATACTCCATCTTCGCATCCCCCTGCGCGCAGCCGCTGAGCAGCAGGGCGGTCAGCGCGAGCGCGCCAATCACGGAATGTTTTTTCATTGGTATGCACTCCTCTCTTGCCATTGGTCTTTTGCTTTCTGAGAATACTATACCGGCCAAATATGAAATTTACATGAAATTGCCAAAAAAAATTTTTGGCCTTCCGGCGCGGTCATTCGCCCACTGCTGCCGCGTCCGCGCCGCCCTTTTCCGCCAGCGGCAGGTGCAGCACAAACGAGCTGCCGATGCCCGGCACGCTCTCGAGCGTCATATGGCCGCCGTGCAGCTGCGCGATCTGCCGCACCATGGAAAGGCCCAGTCCCGCGCCCTGCGTTTCGCCGCTGCGGGCGGGGTCGACCTGATAAAACCGCTGCCAGATCTTGTCCTGCTGCTCGCGCGAGATGCCGATCCCGTCATCCCGCACGCAAAGCTGCGCCTCCTCGCCGTCTGCCGCAACCGAAACCCATACATGTCCGTCGGGCTTACCGTATTTGAAGGCGTTGTCCACCAGATTGCCGGCCAGCCGGGCGAGCAGCGCGGCGTCACCGCACACCGTCACCCCGGGCTGCACCGCGGCGCTCAGCCGCTCGGGCGGACGGCGCTGCTCGCGCAGCAGCTCCTCGACCAGCGCGCTGAGGTCGACCGTCTCCATCCGCGCCGATTCGGTGCCCTGATCGAGCCGGGTCATGCGCAAAAGCTGGTCGATCAGGCTGGACATCTTGTCCGCCTGCCGCGCGATCATCGCAATGGTCTCCTGCCGCTCCTCAGGCGTTTCATCGTATTTTTCCGCGTATTCGCAGGCGCCCTTGATAATGGATACCGGCGTGCGCAGCTCGTGCGAAGCGTCGGCCGTGAACTGCTTTTCGGCCTCGAACGAATGCTCGAGCCGGGCGAACAGCTGGTCAAACACCTGCGCCAGAGAGGAAAATTCATCCCGTCCCGGCGGCAGGCCGATGCGCCGCGACAGGTCCTTGGCCTCGCTGATGGCTGAGGCCGTAGCGTTGATCGCGTCCAGCGGCCGGAACGCCCGCCGGACGATCCGGTAGCCGCCGAGCGCGGCCAGTAGGAGAAAGACCGGCAGCGCGACCGCCGCCACCTGCAAAAAGCTGTACGCGATCTGGCGGCTGTCCGGCACTTCGAGCAGGCCGCGCAGCCACACGCCATCCTCCCAGCCGCTGGCCACCCAGAGGTCGAGCACCAGATACTCGGCCTGCTCGCCCTTTGCCGTGCGGATAACGCCTTTTTCAAAGCCCTCCACCCCGGCAAAGGAGACCGGCAGCTGCCCGGCCAGCAGCGATTCCTTGCTGCTGTACACGAGCGTGGAAACGCCGCTGCGGTAAAACTGAAAGCCCTCGTCGGTGTTCACCCGGCCGTCCTGCAAGCGCACCTGCGCGGCGGACGAGCGCAGCGTGCGGATAAGCTGCTCTCTGGACGTGCGCAGGATGACCGCGTTGCCGATGGCCAGCGTAAACGCGATCAGCAGCGCAGACAGAATGAACATCAGCAGCGTGATCCATATGGTGATCTTAGTCTTGACCGAGCATTTTCTCATGTCGTCCCCTTTTCGTCCTCGGCGCGGAGCACCCAGCCCACGCCGCGAATGGTGTGCAGCAGCCGTGTGTCGTGGCCGCCGTCTATCTTTTTGCGCAGCTTGCTGATGTACACATCGATATTATTCGAGCTGCCCGCGTATTCATAGTTCCATATCTGGTTTTCCAGCTGCTCGCGTGAAAGTACGATGCCCTGATTGCGCATCATATACTCCAAAATGGCAAACTCCTTGGGCAGAAGCGCGATCTCCTGCCCGGCGCGCGCGGCCGTGTGCCGCTGCGTGTCAACCGTCAGGTCGCCCAGCGTCAGCAGGTTGCTCCGCAGGCCGGTGTGCTTGCGCGTCATGGCGCGGATGCGGGCGAGCAGCTCGTCAAAATCGAACGGCTTTATCAGGTAGTCGTCCGCGCCGAGGTCAAGCCCCTTGACGCGGTCGGCCACCGTGTCGCGCGCGGTCAGGAACAGCACCGGCGTATCCACCCCCTGCTCGCGCAGGCGGCGCAGCAGCTCATAGCCGTCCATCCTCGGCATCATCACATCGAGTATGATCGCGTCATACGCCGCGCCCAAGAGGCAGTCGAGCGCCTCTTCACCGTTATAGCAGCCGTCGACGCTGTACCCGGCGCGGGTCAGCGTTTTGACGATCAGGCGGTTCATGTCCCGCGCGTCCTCCACCACTAAAACTCTCATTCCCTCTCCCCCTTTTATGATACAAAAACCGCCCACAGAACGGCAAAAAGCCGCGGGGGATGCCAAACGCGCAGTTTGTTCCCCCGGCGGCTTATTTTATTTTGGCCTCTCCCATATCCAAACAGATGGCAAAAAAGCCCATTGGCGTTTTGAACAGCAGGCCGTAGTCCGGTGCCTTTTTGGCCAGCCGCAAGCGTACCTGCTCCGCTGTGAGCAGCTGGTCGCCGGCAAATTGATACCGCGCGCTTTCGCTGGGAAAATACCCGCGCATATGCTGGAACATCATGTTGGACAGCTCCTTGGTCGCCGAAAGCACCATGGTATCTATCTCCTGAAAGCTGGTGGACAGCAGCACACCCGTGCCTTGCAGCACCAGCCGTTTTTCCAGCGAAACGATCAGGCGGACATATCCCTCGTCCATGATTGATTTGTAGCCGATGTCATAGTAAAGCGCGTCCCCGAAATCCTCGCCCTCATACTGGTCGTTGACCAGCTCGGCCGGCATCTGGAAAACACCCTTCATCACTTCGCTGACGCCCTCAGCCAGCTTTGCGACCACGCCCCGCTCGCTGAGCACCCGGCTTCTGTCCACGCCTCTGCCCACGATCGCCAGATCATCGCCAAGGTGTGCGGTAAACCAGCCCAGCCCGATGCCGACGAACCGCCGGATGGACTCCTCATCATAGTCGGACTCGATCAGATCCTTCTCCACTGAGGGTATGAGCTTATGGGTCGCCCGATCGTGCAGCTCCTTATGCCACTCGTAGTGCTCGTAGTCGATCGAGCGCATATATTCTTCTTCCTCGGCGCAGTGCGTGATCAGGTGGCTTTTGAAAAACTTGACGGCCTCGATGCAGGCGTAGCGGTGCATCTCATAGTCACCGCCTTCCAGCATCTTTATCACCCTCTGACAGACCGAAAGCAGCCTTTTATGTCCTGCGTCGATCACTTCCACACCCAAGGAATATGCATCATTCCATTGATAGTTATCCATATATTACCTCCTTCGCCTGTTATTTTGCCCCTTGCCCACCGGTATACCCGGTGAAAAATATAAAAGCACAGTTCACCCGTGCCGCAGCAGAGAATGAAACGCGCTTCTATAAATGTCCCAAGCAATGTAAAAGCGGAACGCTTTTATGCTTTTTCCTTATTTTATTCTGAAATACAATATCTGTCAAGTCCCTTGGCGACTTGCGCGAGGCGTCGCGCGCCCGCAGCGGCATAAGTACCGAACTGGCTGTCAGCCGTCAATTTTGTGCATATTGATGTAAATATGTCATTATTTTTTCACGACAATTACATGGTGTTTTGTTCGATATCAGTCTAAGCCATGCGCATTGCGGCGTTAATACAAACGCGGCCTTGCGCGGCGGCGCACGCCGAACGCACACCGCCGGGCAAAGCCGCTCAAAAAATTTTTTTGAAATTTTTTATCAAAAGATACTCAATCCTCTTTTGCGCGGTCATGGAACCGGGCAGCGCGCCTCCTGCGCGGCCAGCAGCGCTTCCTTTTCCGCGCGCGACAGGCGCTTGATCGCAGCCTCACGGCGCATGGCCTCGCCCCGCGTTGGGTGCGGCTCGCTGTACACCAGCCGCACCGGACGGCGGGCGCGCGTATATTTCGCTCCCTTACCGCTGTTGTGCGCGGCAAGGCGCGCGGCAAGGTCATTGGTCCAGCCGCAGTAAAGCGTGCCGTCCGCGCAGCGCAGCAGATAGGTATAGGCAGTCATTCGATCCCCCTAAGCGGTTTGGCAGACAACAAAACAGCCGACCGGAGCGTTTTCCCGGCCGGCGTTTCGGTTTCAGCTGTCTTCGTTCGTCTGCTGCTTTGCGGCAATGCGCTTTTTATCAAAATGCCGGGCGATGCCATAGCCCACAAGGGCGCACGCCAAGCCGCACACAGTCGCGCTGGGCACGGGCAGACCGGCCAGACCGATCAAGCCGTTGAGAATATAGCCGCCGGCAAAGCCGATCGCCGCGCCATGAAAGCACCGGCGCGGCAGGCCGAAGATCTGCACGTCGGCCGGGTCGATATCCTCCTCCCCGACGGGTTCATCCTGCGCGGCGGGCAGGGCGGCGTCCTCCTCCGCCGGGAGGGAGGCATCGTCAATCCGCTCGTTTTCAGCCATGTGGGGCACATCCTCTCATTTACGGGATTTACTGGACGGCGCTCTGCGTCGGAATGATGATCGCGGCGATGATATAGGCAACCACGCCGGAAAAGCCAAGGCAGCACAGAAAGACCCAAGCGAGACGCACGAGCGTCGGGTCGATATTGAAATAGTCCGCGATGCCGGCGCAAACGCCGCACAGCATCCGGTTGGACTCGCTGCGGTAGAGCTTTTTGCCATTCATAGTAAAGTCTCCTTTTTCTTTATCATACGTTGTTTTGCGCGCCGCGTCAAGTGGTGTTTCAGTTGGCGGTGATCGTGATGGAAGCCGACTCGGCCTTCAAGTCCAGCTCATACGGCAGCTCACCGGTGCCGCGCTCGGCGTGCAGAATGCCCGATGTGCCGCCCGCGAGCACCTCGCCGTTGAACAGAATCGCGCCGCCGCTCGTCTTTGCTTCCACATGAAAATCCTCGGCGCGGCCGGTAAGCGAGGCGAGCAGCGTCCCGTCGCTGACATTCAGGTCGATATCCGGCGAGCCGACGCTGCTGATGTCGGCCGTGGCGCCGACCAGCGCCAGCGCGAATTCTTCGGCTTCGAGCGCCGCGTCGACCGTCAAACCGCAGTCATGCGCGGAGATGAATATCTCATCATAGCGCACATCCTTGACCGGCAGCGTGATAACGACCGGCTCGTCCCCAGCGGAAGACAGGCGAAGCCGCCATTCGCCGTCCGCATACTCGCTCCGCGTGATCGCGGACGGGTCGGAGACATCAAAATCGCCGCCGCCTTCGATTCGGAACGTGCCGCCGGTCAGGCGGAGATCCAGCCCATCGATCCAGTCGACCGATACCGAGGGGAGGTTGTTTGCGGTGCGGTAAAGCGCGTCGTCGACCGCATCGCGGCGGCGCACGGTGTAATCGTCCGCCCATCCGTCGAAAAAGTCCTCCGTCCGGTCAGGCAGCTCGCGCGCCGCGCCGCGCAGATAATCCGCCGCGTCTTTCGCGGCCTCGCGCGCCGAGTGCAGCCTGCCGTCGTAGTATACGCTGTACAGCTCGCCGCCCATAGCCGCGCCGCCAATCTTCAGCGCGCAGCCCACCAGCCCGACGAGCAGGCAAGCAATCACCAGTTTCTTCATTGCGTCACGCTCCTTCCTCTCAGCTTGTCAAACGGCCAGCGCAGCGCGGCCACCAAGCCGCGGAACACCGGCGGCACAAACAGCACGCACAGCTTGATAAACAGCAGCCCCAGCAGCGCGCCGGCCGCCATACACATCAGCCCCGTGCCCAGCGTGACCAGCGCATTTGCCGGGTGCAGCCACAGAAAGCAGGAGAAAACCACCAGCGCCCCGCCGCCGAGCAGCAGGCTGAGCGGCAGCACAGCGGCAACGATCAGCAGCGCCGCCGCAATCGCAACCACGGCGAGGAGCACGCCCACCAGCGTCACGATGAGCGGCGCACCGAACACGAGCGCCAGCAGCACGATGGCCAGCAGCGCCCACGGACTCATGCCCTTGCCGCCGCGCTTACCGGGTACATCCTGCTGCTGCGGCGGCGGCACGGCGGTCAGCTCGCGATAGTCGGCCAGTATCTGCGCGGCCACCCGCGCGGGGTCGCCCAGCTCGTCGATGACCCGCTGCTCGTTTTCCGGCCCCGCGTCGTCGAAATACTCCTCATAATAGCGCAGGGCGCCCGCGCGCTCCTCCTCCGGCAGCACGGCCAACGCGGCGCGCAGCGCGGCCATGTATTCGTTTCTGCTCATCGCTTCATCCTCCAAAAAAGATCGTGTCGATGCCGTTGCGGTAGTTTTGCCAGTCGATCCGGTGCTGGCGCAGCCGCGCGCGTCCATGCTCGGTGATGCGGTAATAGCGGCGGTTGCGCCCGGCAAAGTTTTCATCGTAGGTCGTCAGGCAGCCGTCCTTTTGCAAGCGGCGCAAAACGGGATACAGGGTCGATTCGGATATATCCAGCACCTGCTGCACATCCTGTGTGATGCGGTAGCCGTAAGTGCTCTCCCGCTCGACCACGGCCAGCACAACGCCGTCAAGCAGGGAGGAGGCAATCGGGTATGACATGAAACCACCTCCGTACAGTTGCGCCCGGACACGGCCGGGCAAGCATTTTGTTTGTGTGTCAATATTATATTATATATAATATAATCTGTCAACTGCTATTTCAAGAAATTTTTCAGCAGACAGCCGCGCCCGCGCGAAGCGCCGCTTATGCAAGGATGCGGTGTTGCCCGCTGTAAATTTTGTGAAAACGGCGCGCGGAAAACCGCGTTTTCGCATTGTATTCACAGCGCAAAGGGCGTATAATATAGACTGTATATCAATGTCAATCTGACAGCAGAGAGAAGGAGCGTATCCCAAGGCATGAAGTTAGCGGTATTGTTTGGCGGCGTGTCGAGCGAGCACGAGGTCTCGTGCCTGTCCGCGGCGTCCATTCTGCGCAATCTCGATTCGGACAAATATGATATCCACGCGGTCGGCATCACCAAGGAGGGCGCGTGGCGGTATTACCCGCACCACGACCCCGACCGGGTCGAGGACGGCTCGTGGGCGAGCCAGCCCTCGCTGATACCGGCCATCCTCTCGCCCGACCGTGCGACGCACGGCATGGTGCTGCACGGCGGCGCGGGTGAGGCTGTCCGGCTGGACTGCGTTTTCCCTGTGCTGCACGGCGAGGGCGGCGAGGACGGCGCGGTGCAGGGCCTGCTCGAGCTGGCGGGCATCCCTTATGTCGGCTGCGGCGTGGCGGCCAGCGCCAACTCGATGGACAAATCCATCACCAAGGTGCTGGTAGAGCAGGCGGGCGTGCGGCAGGCGCGCTATTACCTCGCTCTGCGGCACGATTTTGCGCGTGACCCCGAAGGGGTGGTGCGCGCGGCGGCTGACGCGATCGGTTCGTATCCGGTGTTCGTCAAGCCCTGCTCGCAGGGCTCGTCGGTAGGCGTTGCCAAGGCGGGCGACCGCGCGGCGCTGGCCGAGGGACTGTCCGCCGCCTTCCGGTATGACTACAAGGTGCTGGTTGAGGAGTATGTCGACGGGCAGGAGGTCGAGTGTGCCGTGCTCGGCAACCAAGCGCCGGTCGCCTCACCGGTCGGTGAGATCGCGCCGACGCAGGCGTTCTACACCTTTGACGCCAAGTATCACGACGCAAGCTCCAAGCTGTACATCCCCGCCCGCATCACTGACGAGCAGCGCGAGACCGTGCGGCAAAACGCGCTGCGCGTTTATGCCGCGCTCGGCTGCCGCGGCCTGTCCCGCGTGGACTTTTTCGTGCGCCGCGCGGACGGCGCGGTCGTGTTCAACGAGCTCAATTCGATACCGGGCTTTACCTCGATCAGCATGTATCCCAAGCTGTTCGACCACGCGGGTATGCACTATCCGGCGCTGCTCGACCGCCTGATCGAACTGGCGCTGGAGGCGCACAATGGATAACCGCGCGATCGGCGTGTTCGACTCCGGCCTTGGCGGGCTGACCTGCGTGCGCCGCCTGCATGAGACCATGCCGCAGGAGAGCATCATCTATTTCGGGGACACCGGCCGCGTGCCCTACGGCACCCGGGGACGGGACACGATCATCAAATACGCCCGGCAGGACATCCGCTTTCTGCTCGGCTATGACCTCAAGGCCATTGTGGTCGCGTGCAACACGGCCTCGGCCGCCGCGCTGGACACCGTGCGCCACGAGTTCGACCTGCCCATCTTCGGCACGGTCGAGCCCTCGTGCGACAAGGCGCGCTGCGTGACGCGGGAGGGACGCATCGGCGTGATCGGCACGGCCGCGACCGTGCGCAGCGGCATCTACGAGCACCGGCTGCGCGCGGCCGACCCGGCGCTGACCGTGTACACCGCGGCCTGCCCGCTGTTCGTGCCGCTGGTCGAGAACGGGCGCGTACACCGGGGCGATATCGTGATCGAAACGGTCGTGCGCGAGTATTTGCAGCCCATGCGGGACGCCGGGGTGGACACGCTCATCCTCGGCTGCACGCACTATCCGCTGCTGCACGACGTGATCGCGGACTTTATGGGCGCGGGCGTGACGCTGGTCGACTCGGGCGCGGAGGCCGCCAACGCGGTGCGCCGCGCGGTCGAGCCGGCGCAGGTCGGCGCGGGCGGGACACAGTACTTCGTCTCGGACGATCCGCAGGGCTTCGCCCAGCTTGCCGGCCTGTTTTTGCAGGAGGATGTGCACGGCGAAGCCGGCCTGATCGACATTTCGGCCTATTGAGCGCCCTTTTTCTATATAATATAGATAAAATCGGAGTATGGATATGAAAAAAGACGTTTGGCTGGCGATCACCTCGACGCAGCACTTCTCAGGCTGCGAGGAGGAGCAGATCGACCTGGTCACGGCGGCCACGCTGTATGAGCGCGCCGGAAAATACTACATCGCTTACGATGAAACCGAGCTGACCGGGCTGGAGGGCACACGCACGACTGTCAAGCTTGACGGCAAGCGGGTCACGCTCATCCGCACGGGCGCTTACCCCTCGCATATGCTGTTTGCCGAGGATGAGCGGCACGTCGGCCTGTATCAGACCGCAGTCGGCACCGAAATGACCATCGCCACACATACCTCGCACATTCGCAACACGATCGGCGAGATGGGCGGCAACCTCGTGATCGACTACACGGTCGAGGTCGAAGGCTCGCTTATGGGACAGCACCATTTTGAGATGTGTGTGGCCGCACTGCCGCAGTAAAACAGAGATGCGGACGGGACGTTATCCGCCCGCCGCGCAAAATAAACCGGAGGTTTTGACAAACAATGAACGCATATGAATTCGCGCGCGCCGAGGCGACCCGGGTCGTCGAGGCAGCTTACCGCAAGGCGTCCGCCGCGGGCGCGCTGCCCGCGGGCGACATCCCGCCCGTTACCGTGGAAACGCCCAAGGACGCCGCCAACGGCGACTGGGCCTGCACCTTCGCCATGCAGTGCGCCAAACCGCTGCGCATGGCGCCCCGCCGCATCGCTGAGGTGCTTGTGGACAGCCTTGACCTGTCGGGCAGCTGCTTTGACACGGTCGAGATCGCGGGGCCGGGCTTTCTGAATTTCACGCTCGGGCAGAGCTGGTACGAAAAAGCCGTGCGCGCTATCGGCCAGCTGGGCGCGGACTATGGCCGCACCCAGACGGCCAAGCCGGAAAAGGTCATGGTCGAATTCGTCTCGGCCAACCCCACCGGGCCGATGCACATGGGCAACGCGCGCGGCGGTGTGCTGGGCGACTGTCTGGCCGAGGTGCTCGCGTGGGCGGGCAACGATGTGACGCGCGAGTTTTATATCAACGACGCGGGCAATCAGGTGGATAAATTTGCCCACTCGGTAGAGGGACGGTATATCCAGCAGGTGCGCGGTGAGGACGCGATCGACTTCGACCCCTCTTGGTACCAGGGCGACGATATCCGCGCGCTCGCGCACGAGCTGGTCGAGCAATACGGCGACAGCCTGCTGGACAAGACCCCCGAGGAGCGCTTTGCCGTCATCGCGGGCTACGGCCTGCCGGCCAACATTGCGCGCATGGAGCGCGACCTGAAGCGCTACAAGATCGACTACGACGTGTGGTTCCGCGAGAGCACGCTGCACGATTCCGGCTATGTCAAGGAAACCATCGACCTGCTGACCGAAAAGGGTGCGACCTACGAGACCGAGGACGGCGCGCTCTGGCTGCGCAGCACGGCCTTCGGCTGCGACAAGGACGATGTGCTGCGCCGCGCCAACGGATTTTACACCTACTTCGCGGCCGACATCGCCTATCACCGCAACAAATTTGCCGAGCGCGGCTTCGACCGCGTCATCAACATCTGGGGCGCCGACCACCACGGCCATGTCAAGCGCCTGCAATGCGCGCTCGACGCGCTCGGACTGGACGGCTCGCACCGGCTGGAGATCGTGCTGATGCAGCTGGTGCGCATGATGCAGGGCGGCGAGGTCGTGCGCATGTCCAAGCGCACCGGCAAGAGCCTGACGCTGACCGACCTGCTCGACGAGATCCCGGTCGACGCGGCGCGCTTCTTCTTCAACTCCCGCGCGGCCGAGACCCAGATGGAGTTCGACCTCGACCTTGCCATCCGGCAGGATTCGGACAACCCGCTGTATTATGTGCAGTATGCCCATGCACGCATCTGCTCGGTCATCAAAAACTGTGTGCAGGACGGCGTGGCCATGCCTGACCTGTTAACCGTCGACCTGTCCGTGCTGACCGGCGCGGACGAGCGCAGGCTCATCAAGCAGCTCGCGCTGCTGCCCGAGGAGATCGCGCAGGCCGCCGCAGGCCGCGACCCCTCGCGCCTGAACAAGTACGCCGTCGCGCTCGCGCAGCAGTTCCACCACTTCTACAACGCCTGCCGCATCAAGTGCGACGACCCGGCGCTGTGCGCGGCGCGCCTTGCGCTGTGCATTGCCGCGCGGCAGACCATCGCCAACACGCTGGGACTGATCGGCGTGGACGCGCCGGAGACCATGTAAACGCCGCATCCCGCGCACAAAACATGTTTTACCGCTGATAAATGGAGAATAGCATGAAAAAACTAGCAAGAAGGCTGGCTGCGCTGGCGCTCTCCGCCGCGCTGCTGGTCACGCCCGCGGGCGCGGTCACTAAGGACGGCGAGAGCGAGACGTGGTTTGACAGCGTGTGGGCGCTGATCGACATGTTCGGCCTAAAGGCCGAGGACGACCCCTATGTGCTGCAAAACTACATCAACAAATACCTGCAAAAGCACCCGGAGGAGCTGTACGAGGTCGTAAACGATATCCTTTCGCTGCTGGACACGCATTCGATGTACCTGTCGGCCGAGGAATACTCGCAGGGCTTTTCCCAGCTGGAGGGCTACGTCGGCATCGGCGTTGCGCTGGAGCAGACCGCCGCGGGCGCGCGGGTGGGAGACGTTGTCCGCTACTCCGCGGCGGACGAGGCCGGCATCCGCACCGGCGACCTGATCATCGCCGTGAACGGCAAGGACACGACCGCTATGAACATCGCGCAGATCGCCGAGCTGCTGCGCGGCAAGGAGGGGACGCGGGTGACGCTCACCCTGCGCCGGCAGGGGCGCGATATCGAGGTCAGCTGTGTGCGCCGCCAGATCAACCAGGTGTATGTGTCCGGGCGGACACTGTCGGACGGCGTGGAGTACATCAAGGTCGCCGCCATGGGCTCGGAAAACGACTGGAAGGCCTTTTCCGAGCTCTGGGAAGGGCTGGATGAGAAGAACACCCGCGCGCTCGTGCTCGATCTGCGCGGCAACGGCGGCGGCCTGATCGACGTGGCCTTCCAGATGGCCGACGCCATCGTGCAGGCGAAGGATACGCCCCTCGCCTCGATCCGCTACCGAGCGGATATGGGCGGCGCGCAGACCACCTACTCATCGGGCGGCGGCCTGCCGCTGAACAAGGTGGTCGTGCTGGTGGACGGCGGGACGGCCTCGGCCGCCGAGCTGCTCGCCGGCAGCCTGCGGGACACCGGCTCGGCCACGCTGCTCGGCACACAGACCTACGGCAAGGGACAGGGTCAGTTCCACCTTGAGCTGATAAACGGCGACAAGCTCATCATCACCACGCTGGAGATGGAGCTGCCCCGCACCGGTGCGTATGAGGGCGCGGGACTAACGCCCGACATCCTGCTTGAAAATCGGCAGGTGACGATCGACCGCGCGGCGCTCACGCCGCTGGACACCGGCAAAGCGCTGCGCTTCGGCGACCGGTCGGACGCGGTTTACGCCATGACCGAGCGCCTTGCGCTGCTCGGCCTGCTGCCGGGCGCGACCGAGGTGTTTGACGGACAGGTGCTCGACGCGGTCAGCGCCTTCCGCGCCAGCTATGCCCTGCCCGCCGATCTGTACGCCTCGCCCGCCATGCTGTCGGCGCTGGACGGGGCCATGCGCACGCTCGACGGCCAGACCCTGCTGCTCGACGAGCAGCTTTACACCGCGCACGAGATCTGCCGTCTGGCCGCGGCAAAGCCGCAGCAGTATGTCAGCCTGCCCGACGGCAGCTGGCGAGCCAAATGACGACCGCCCCATACCGATCTTTTCTGGGAGGAACGTACCTTGGAGCTACCGTTATATCCGCCGGCCGACCCGGACGGCAAACCGCAGATCATCCTGACCGACGCGGCCGCGCTGCCGCTCTGCTTTGCGCGGCCTGCGCGCTTCGCGGCGGCCATCGCGCCTGACGGCGCAGCCTGCGCAGCATGGGCAGCGCAGCTCGAGCCGCTGCCGGTCGGCCTGACGCTGACCTGCCCGCCCCTGCCTGACGAAGAAAGCTGCCCCCGCCCCGCGACCGTGCACTATATCGGCCTTTGCAAGGCCGCGTTTCGCAGCCTGCTGCACGATGCCGCCGCGTTTTACTGCCTGCGCGGCGCGCAGACCTTTGCCGCGCTGCGCGCCGCCGCGCTCGCGCTGGGAGACCTGTCCGGCCGCACGGTGATCGCCGAGCTGGGCATAGAGGACGACGAGGGGCATCTGGCCGACGGCACCGAGGTGCGCGCGGCTGTGGGCGTATTGCAGCGCATCGGCGTGTCCACTGTCATCCTGACCGCGCACGACCCCGCCGCGCTGACCGCGGCGCTCGATCTGGCCGCGCCTTACGCGCGCATTTCGCTGGGCGTGTCGGTGCATTCAGCTTGGCTGCGCGCGCAGACGACGCTGTACAACACCGAATTCTTCCTGCCGGTCGAGCATGACGATGAGGCACGCCTGCTCGAAGCGGTCGACGCGCACAGCGCTTCGCGCACTGTGCCGCGCGACCACGACGATTTCATCCTCGCGCCCGATGGGCGGCACGCGCACTTCATCGACCCGACCATCGACATGTCCGACGAGATCGAGTGCGGCCCCCGGCTGGGCGAGGCACTGATCGACGCGGAGGACGAGGCGGGCGCGCTCAAGCTGGTGCTGGAGACCGAGGACGACGTGATCGCGCTTGAGGAGCACCGCTATATGCTCTCGCGTCCGCTCTGCCTGTGCGCCGAATCGGCCGAGCTGCTCGAGCAGGGGCTGAGGATTTATCCCGGCCTTGCGCTGTATGACGGCACATGGGAGCAGCCCGAGGACGTGCTGCACTATCTGGAACAGAAGTACGGCCTTATCCGCCTTTGATGCATGAAAAGCCGCATCCTGCGGCGCAAGGAAGGAGCACCATTTTGGACTGGAAAGAGATCACGATCTACACGACCACCGCGGGCATCGAGCCGGTCGCGGCGGCGCTGGAGGAGAACGGCGTAGAGGGCTATGTGCTGGAGGACGCTGCGGATTTTGAGGAATTTCTCAAGGATACCGAGATATACTGGGACTATGTGGATGAAGATCTGGTGCGCGAAAAGCGCGCGCAGGAAACCTGCCTGAAGATCTACCTGTCCGACGACGAGGCGGGCGCGGCGCAGCTTGCGGCCATCCGCGCGGCGCTGGACGAGCTGCGCGCGCAGGACACGGATGGACGCTGGGGCCGCCTTGCGACCGACACCGCGACCACCCGCCAGCAGGACTGGGAGTGGGGCTGGAAGCAGTACTTCAAGCCCTTTCCGGTCGGGCGGACGTTTCTCATCAAGCCCTCGTGGGAGACGGTTGAGGACGCACAGGGGCGGCGGATACTCGAAATCGACCCGGCCTCAAGCTTTGGCACAGGCAGCCACGACACCACCCAGCTTTGCATCGCCGCGCTTGAGGATACCGTGCGCGGCGGCGAGCGCCTGCTTGACATGGGCACCGGCTCGGGCATTCTGGCGATCGCGGCGGCCATGCTGGGCGCGCAGGTCGAGGCGGTGGTCGATATCGACCAAAACTGCCTGCAAACCGCGCAGGAAAACGCGGCGAAAAACGGCGTTGTGATCGGCCGCAGCCTGTGCGGCGATGCGCAGCGCAGCCCGGCGCTCGCCCGCGAGATCGGCGGCGGGTATGACGTCATCGTGGCCAACATTGTGGCCGATGTCATCATCGGCATGGCCGCGCTGTTTGCCGAAAAGCTCGTGCCGGGCGGCACGCTGATCTGCTCGGGCATTCTCAACGAACGCGCGGACGAGGTGCGTGCCGCGCTCGAGCAAAACGGCTTTTCCGTGCAGGCGCACCTGCGCGGGGGCGATTGGAGCGCCTTTGTCGCCCACAGCCGCCGCCCCACCGCTGTGCTTTGACCAACGAGACTGTACCCGGCATCCTTTTCGCTTGTCCAATCGGTACTGTCATCCACAGCGCCGTATATCAGACCAAAAAGGTAGTTCTTGACAGCCGATGTGCCGCGGTTTATAATACTTCTGTAAAATCGCAAAAAAGCGCAAAGATCGGGAAGGTGTGCATCAATCGCCATGGCGGATGCTGACGGCGTGTCCACCCCCAAGCGCGAACGAAAAAACTATGTGAAAGCTGCATCCGCGTGGATATCCCCTCAGAGCTGCAATCCATATGTGGCTTGAACAGCTGGGACGATCCAACAGGGGCGGCTGAACCGGGTCAAACGGAGGAGAGAAAAATGAAGAAACGAATTTTTGCGTCTACATGTGCAGCTTGCTGCCTGTTGGCTCTGGCCGGATGCGGCGCTTCCGGTGCGGACGGTAAAACCGATTCCGCAGCCGGCGAAGCCACGGGCTGGACTGACGGCACCTATACGGAAACAGCAACGGGCAAGAATGGCGATTTTGAGGTAACGGTCGTTATTCAGGACGGCAATATCGCCAGCGTCACCGTCGGAGACAATCAGGAAGACATGGATAAGGGCGGCGTTGCCATCGCGCAGCTTCCGGACAAAATCGTAGAGGCGCAGTCCTATGAGGTGGACGCCGTTTCCGGTGCGACGATTACATCCGAAGGAATCAAGTCCGCTGTAGCAAAATCTTTGGAGCAGGCCACCAAGTAATATAGGCCGGTGCGCCGGGAGAAAAGAGCGGAAATCAGATGACAGCCCGGTCAAATGTAGGCGGGGGCCGCCGTCAGATAACTGAACTCAATAACGATTGAAAGAAATAACCGCTTCATTTTAGTCGATGGGGCGGTTATTTCGCATGTATAGTCAGAATATGCGGCAAAAAGACCGGCCGCATCATCGCACGCATAAACAGAAAAACAGGCGAGACAACCCAAATGGCACGGGGTTTCTCGCCTGTTCTGTTTTGCGCGGACAGTACAAAAAAGCGGAAGCTGTCAGATGTCCGCCAGCGCGATTTGCAGGCATTTTTCGCAGATGGCCTTGCCGTTGACATGCCGCAGCCCTTCGCCGGAGCCGCACAGCCGGCAGTACGCGCCCTGCGGAATCAGGGTAATGCATTTGTGTGCAAGGTCAAGGCCAACAGTCAGTGCCTGCCCGGGTACAAGGCCGAGCGCGTCGCGGATATCGGCGGGGATAACGATTCGTCCCAACTCGTCCAGTTTGCGGTTCATTGTGAATGTCACTCCTCTTTTATATATTGAAAATTACCATATGTAAATTGTAAATCTTGAATCATATGCTGTCAATACACAAATAGATATTATGAATACATTCTGATATGCAAACTTCACGGATACACTATTCGTGAGGTGGTCGAAGTGGATTTCAAATATTCGGATAAATATAGGAAATTCGGACTGAATGTGGCGTACTATCGCAAGGATAGGCGATTTACGCAAGAAAGTCTGGCGGAAGCAATTGATGCTGACCGCTCAACGATTGCAAAAATTGAAAATGCAACAGTTGGTGCAACGCTTGACATGCTGTTTTCTATCGCCGACGCGCTCGAGGTCGAGCCGTACAAGCTGCTTGAATTTCGGGACTGAGACAAAGCCAAAAGCCCGCCTGCTTACGCAGACGGGCTTTCTTCATGCTATGCCCACAAGCCGGCACACCGTGCTCACCGCAAAGCACAGCGCAAGCCCAAAGGCCGCCGGCAGCGCCACCGCCGCAAGTGTCCATTTGACGCTGCGGCTCTCCTTCCAGATGGTCAGGCAGGTGGTCGAGCATGGCCAGTGCGCCACCGTGAACAGCAGGGTGCACAGCGCGGTCACCCCCGTCCAGCCGTTCTGCACCAGCAGCGCGCGAAAGGAAAAGAGGTCGCTCACCTCGGCCAACGTGCCTGTAGACAGATAACCCATGACGATAAGCGGCATGACCAGCTCGTTTGCCGGAAAGCCGAGCACAAACGCCAGCAGGATGACACCGTCCAGCCCGATCAGCCGACCAAAAGGGTCGAGCAGCGCGGTCAAATGCTGAAAGACCGGCGTACCGCCCACGCTGACATTGGCCAGCAGCCAAATCAACGCACCCGCGGGTGCGGCCACCGCGACCGCGCGGCCGAGCACGAACAACGTCCGGTCGAACACGCTGCGCACGATCACCCGGCCGACCTGCGGCGCACGGTAGGGCGGCAGCTCCAGCGTGAACGAGGACGGCACACCCCGCAGCACCGTGGCCGACAGCAGCCGCGAGGCCGCAAGCGTCAGCGCCACGCTGCCCGCGATCACGGCGGTCAGCAGCAGCGCACCGCCCGCCGCGCTGCCCGCGAAAAACACCGCGCACAGAAAAATCAGCAGCGGAAACCGGCCATTGCACGGCGCAAACGAGTTGGTCAGCATAGCGATCAACCGCTCACGCGGCGAGTCAATGATGCGGCAGCCGGTCACACCGCAGGCGTTACACCCAAATCCCATACACATCGAAAGGCTTTGTTTACCGCAGGCGTGCGCACGGTGGAAGGCGTGGTCTAGCTGAAACGCCACACGCGGCAGGTAGCCCGCGTCCTCGAGCAGCGTAAACAGCGGGAAGAAAATGGCCATCGGCGGCAGCATGACCGAAACGACCGTGGCCGTCACGCGCCATATGCCGTCGGCCACAAGCGAAACGAGCGGCTGCGGCAGGCCGAGCGCACTCAGCCGCGCGGCAAGCGGCGCGGTCAGGCCGAGCAAATGCCCACTGAGCCACTGGCTTGGCACGTTTGCGCCAAAGAGCGTGATGTAAAACACCAGCGCGAGCAGCAAAAGCATGAGCGGCAGGCCGAAACGGCGGCTGAGCAGCACACGGTCAAGCAGGCGATCGCGGCGGCACGCATCCTCGCCCGTGCGCACACAGGTCATCGCGATCTCCTCGGCGCGCAGCGCGGCGGAGGCGGTCAGCATATCGTCCACCTGCTCGGCGGTCATGCCCTCGGGCGGGGTACGGCGCAGCGCGTCCAACGCGGCAGCACGGGGCAGCGGGCTTTGCGCAGCGGCCTGCTCCAGCACGGCGGGATAGCGGATGGACGCGACCTGTGTCGGCGCGCCTGTGTCGGCGGCGCGGCACACCGCACGGGTCAGCTGCGGCAGGCCATCCCCCCGGCGCGCGGCGCAGGGAATGACCGGGATGCCAAGCTCGGCTTTGAGCGCATTTACGTCGATCTGGATGTGCTTTTTGCGCGCTTCGTCCATCAGATTCAGACATAGAACGACGTTGGGCGTCACCTCAAGCACCTGCAGCACAAGAATCAGGTTGCGCTCAAGGCAGGTCGCGTCCGCGACAAGCACAGTCACATCGGCTTCGCCCGATTGCAGAAAATCGCGCGCGGCGGCCTCCTCCTGTGAGCGGGCGCGCAGTGAATAAGTACCCGGCAGGTCAACCAGCGTCAGCTGCCGGTCACCGCACCGCAGCGTGCCGTGGGCATCCGCGACAGTCTTGCCCGCCCAGTTGCCTGTGTGCTGGCGGCTGCCGGTCAGCGCGTTAAACACGGTCGATTTGCCCACGTTGGGATTGCCCGCCAGCGCGGCTACCGGCGTGCGGGTCGTGCGCGTCATGCAAGCACCCCCAGCTCGACCTGTGCCGCGTCATCCGCGCGCAGCGCGATCACCGCGCCCCGAATCAGGTAGGCGGTCGGGTCACCCGCAGCGGCGCGCTGCAAGCAGGTCACGCGCGTGCCGGTCACCAGCCCGAGGTCTTGCAGGCGCCGCCGCATCCCGCCGGAGAGGTGCAGCGCGTGTACACGCGCCTGTCCGCCTTCGGGCAGGTCGGTCAGCGCGAAAAATTTTGTATCCTCCATGGTCTCAGCCCTCACTTATGGATTTGACGGCGCGCACCGGGTAGATGCGCGGTCAATCCATGCTATGCGGCGGCCGGGTATCGGGTGAAAACGACGGCCGGTGCACGGCAGGCTGGACAAAGCAGAAGCCGCCCCGAAGGGCGGCAAAATTTGACGCACTGCGTCGCGCGATGGTATAATACCTGTGGACGCTGTTACATATTGGCGGTCAAGCTCACTTGTCTCCCGTTCGTCTCGCGCGGAGGGAGGTGGGGCGAATGCGGAAAAAAGCTTTTCAGCTTTTGATTTGCGCAATTATTCTGTTGCGCATTTTATCCATTATGAAACAGGCGCTTTTTTATGCAAAAAAGCCGAAGCAAGTGTACTATCACTTGCTCCGGCTTGGTACGCCCGACTGGATTCGAACCGGCGGCCTTCAGAGTCGGAGTCTGACGCTCTATCCAACTGAGCTACGGGCGCGGGTACGGTTTATAGTATAACACAGTTGTCGCGGTTTGTAAAGCGATTCTACGTCTGACTTTTTCTTTTTTGTGCAGGATTGCAACATATATTGGACAAGTGAATAAAAAAGATGAAGGATAGCAGAACATAGTATCCGAAGTCCCTCGTGCGATTGCGCGGCGAGATATGGCGCTCGCTGCTATCATAAACCACAAGACGGCTATGATACAAACTATAACCATGGCACCAAGCCAATGCTTTTGCTTCACAACCGTCTTCCATTGTGGTACAATAGCCGCGAGACGGCCATTATACCAATTATTTTATAATTATATCACCAGCGGCACATGGACAAGCGCTTTGACGCAATAAATGCTCACCGCTGTGGTATAATAGCCTCCGGGTATCAAGCGCATCGAATTGCTCGTGTAAGCCATCGTTTCTTCCAAAATCATTCAAAGGAGTGTTTTTCATGCAGATTCTTTTTGTGGACGGCTGTGTACGCGGCACGGTCTCGCGCACCCGCCGTCTTGCCACCGCCTTTCTGGACGCGCTGCGTACCCGCTGCCCTCAGGCGCGTGTTGACACAGTCGACCTCAACATCCTGCGCCCGGCCCCGCTGTTTGGCGACACGCTGGCCGCGCGTGACGCAGCCATGGGTGACTGGCAGCAGCCCTGCTTTGCGCTTGCGCGCCAGTTTCGCGCGGCCGACCTCGTTGTGTTTGCCGCACCCTTTTGGGAAGGGACCTTTCCCGCTGCGCTGCACGCCTATCTGGAGCACATCTGTGTCACCGGGCTGACCTTTGGCTACGCGGCTGACGGACGACCCGAAGGCTACTGCCGCGCCGGGCGCGCCGTATTCTTTTCGACGCGCGGCGGCATTTACTCGGCCGGCCCTGCCCGCGCGGACGATCACGCCTCAGCCTTTCTCGGCTCGATCATGCGCCTGCTCGGCATCACGCAGCTGGACACAGTGGTGGCCGAGGGACTGGACATCGCCGGCGCGGATGTGGACGCCCTGATGACCGAGGCCGAGACGCGCGCCCGCGCGCTGGCGCAGACCTTCTGAGCCGCGTTAAGGGCATCTGCCGCGCTGAAAAATAAATTATCCCGCAGAAACATCTGTCTCTGCGGGATAATTGTTGGTGGAAGTTAACGGGCTCGAACCGCTGACCCTCTGCTTGTAAGGCAGATGCTCTCCCAGCTGAGCTAAACTTCCGTATGGTGACCCGTGGGGGAATCGAACCCCCGTTACCGCCGTGAAAGGGCGGTGTCTTGACCGCTTGACCAACGGGCCAAGGGGGAAATGGTAGCGGTAATTGGACTTGAACCAATGACCTTCCGGGTATGAACCGGACGCTCTAGCCAACTAAGCTATACCGCCATATACTTTCCCTCTGTCGCCCGTTCGCTGGCGACGATAAATATTATAATACGATTTTCTTCGGTTGTCAAGCGCCTTTTTCATTTTTATCCCCGTTATTTTTCCGCGTATAGGCTGTCAAGCGCCTGTTCGTAAAATGCTTTATCCCACAGATGTGTGGCGGACAATTGCTCAGCAGTCAGCAGAAAATACCGGTCGGACACATATTCGCCCCGGTCGGGCACGGGATCGTCAAAAGTGCAGTCGATGTAATAGGTCTGCCCGTCCAGCCGCACCGCATTCCAGCCGTGGTTCATCTCCTCCGAGGCGATGTAGACCGTGCGCAGTCCGACGGCTTCGCACAGCATACCAAAGGCACGGCCATAGCCCGCGCATACGGCCCTGTGGTCGAGCAGCGCGCCGTCCGCGGCAAAGGGTGCGGTCGCGCCGTCGGGCGCGGCACTGGCGGCCGTTCGGCTGTCATAGGCGCACAGCCGCACCAGCGCGTCGTGCAGCGCGCGCAGCTTTTGCGCGTCAGTCATGCCGCCGGAAACGGTCTCGGCTGCGAGCACGGCCGCGTACTCCCGCGCCTGCCGCTGCCGCGCGGGACGGG
The DNA here is from genome assembly GCF_022775115.1 of Agathobaculum sp. Taxonomy (GTDB): domain Bacteria; phylum Bacillota; class Clostridia; order Oscillospirales; family Butyricicoccaceae; genus Agathobaculum. The sequence continues at coordinate 18,357 of NZ_JALFLA010000017.1, read as the reverse complement.
ACAGCTCGGCGCGCACCAAAGTCGTGCCGCCCGCACGGGACGAAGCGTGCAGCGAAAAGGCGTAGGGGTAGCGCGCCTCGAGCGCGCTGTACACCGCTTGCAGGTCGATCTGCGCGCTGCGGAACAGCACACCCTTGTTCTGCCCGCGCAGGTCACGCTCGAGCAGCGCGGCCGCCGCAAACGGGCTTTGCACCTGCACGGCGGTCAGCCACGGATAGGCCGCCATGAGCACGGTGGCGCATACGATCAGCAGCATTGCAAGCAGCTTGCCCGGTCGCCGCACAGGGCTTCCTCCTTTCCCCCAAAAGCAAAGCGGACGGGGATGCCGTCCGCTGGTTATGCCGGTAAAACGGCCTTTACATCAGCTTTACCGTGTAATACACCGCCGTGATGAACAGATATGCCGCCGCAATGCCCATCGCCGCGAGGGCGGCCGTCGGCATGAGCACGGCCACCGCGACCAACACGGCCATCACCACAGGCGTGACGGTCAGCATCCGATAGGCGTTGCGGCTCAAGTGCAGGTCGACCGTCTTGCCGCTCCGCTGCAATACGCCCTTTTTGCCGCGCAGCCCATACACACAGGCGATCTGCGCGATTGCCAGCACCACCGCCGCACCCAGCGCCGCGTAAGCCATCGAGCCGTAGCTGGCGGACAGGGCCGCGCGGTGCGCCACCCATATCAGGCCGGCGGCCACGCCCGCATCCACCGCGATGAGGAAAAACTCCGGCGCATAGGAGTGGTAGACCAGATAGTATACCGCCAGCGCGGGCAGCACCACATACAGCCCCTTGATCGGCTGCGTGCCAAGATAATAGACAGCCGTCATGCAGGCGATCAGCACGATGCTGACAATCAGCACATGGCGGCCGCACACGATACGCCGTGCGGCTGTGCGCTTGCCCGTGCGCTCGGACACGAGCAGCCACAAGCCCCAAAGCACGCCCACAATACCAAGGCCGAGCAGCGCGCGCACGGTCATCATGCCGGTGCGCCAAGTCGATGCGTAATCCAGCTGCCGCTGCACAAACATCAGCACCAACACGCCGAGCAGACAAACGCTGAACACGGTCAGCACCTTATTGGTCGTATATTCCTCCTCGCTGATTGGCTTTTTGCTTACATTGCTCTTCGCCAATTTGGCCCACTCCCTTTTTATCTTACATATTGCCGCCCGCATACAGAACGGCGGCAAGCGCCGCGATCGGCGCCGTTTCACACCGCAGGATGCGTCGGCCGAGCGACACGCTCGTCAGCCCGGCCTGCTTTGCGGCTGCGGCCTCCTCAGGGGCAAAGCCACCCTCCGGGCCGATCACCAGCGCGACCGTACTGCCCACGCCGCGCGACAGCGCAGCCCGCAGCCCGGTCTGCGTTTCGTTTTCATAAAAGAACAGCGCAGTCTCGCTTTGCGCCGCGCGCGTGATGGCCTCCCCGGCCGGTATGACCGGCTGCACGCGCGGCAGCCAGCCCCGTCCGCACTGGCTGGCCGCCTCCTCGGCGATACGCTGCCAGCGCGCGACCTTCTGCGCGGTCTTATCCGGACGGGAGACGCAGTTTTTAGACAGAAAGGGTACGATATCGCGCACCCCCAGCTCGACCGCCTTTTGCACGATCAGCTCCATCTTGTCCCCCTTGGGCAGCGCCATAAAAAGCGTCAGCCGCTGCTTTGGCTCGGTCTCCGACGGATGGATGGCCGTCACGCGGCAGGCGACCGCGTCCTTTTCCACCGTTTCGACCACACAGTCATAATCCTCCCCCGCGCCGTCGCACAGGGTGACGCGCTCGCCCGGGCGCAGCCGCAGCACGCGCCCCGCGTGGTGCGCGTTTTGCCCGCGCAGGGTGATGCGGCCGTTTTCCGGCCGCTCGGTGACAAAGAATCTCGGCATCTTGACAAATAACCTTTCCTATTCTAACAAAAAAAATTCTGTTTGGCAAGTGAACATTCTGTAAATCCGTTTTAACTTAATGTGTTGGTTTTGGGTATTTCAATTTTCCTTCATTAAAATAACAGAACCGGCCTTGCCTTGAACCGGCGAGGCCTGTTCAAGTGCAAAATAAACCGGAAGTTGTTACTCATGCTGGCTATCCTTAATTTCATTCAAGGTATGGGCAACTTCGTGAAATGCTTTTTGAAACCGGGCATCATCATATGTTTTATTTGCCGAATCAAGTAATTTTTCTGCCCGCTCGTATTGTTTATTCCCTATCGCTGCCAATATATCAAGCAGCGCTATATTGGCGCCATAAATGTTTCCATCCCTGTATTTCTTAAAAAGCGTTTGACTCCCATCGTATAGCGCCATTGCCTTTTCATGCTGTCCGGTTTCAAAATAGCTGATGCAGAGATTGAGACGATGAGCTGCATTTACAGCAGAACCTTTCAGATGCTTAGCAGATAATCCTTCCAGCATAGTTATTGCCATGTCAAATTGTTTTATCTCGACATATCCAGCAGCCAGATTCAACGTCAGAATATTTCGTAAATTTTTCCCTTTCGCGGTTTTGAGTAAAGCTTCTATTCCGTCGATGTATTCCTGCGGCTTTTGCTCACGCAACAGCTTTGCGATTTTTCGCATCTTATTTAGATAGACTAAGTTATAAAATACATTGATCAACACAGCCCCAATTATGATGGCCGGGGCAGCAATCCAATAACCGCGCATAAAAGCAGTCTCGTCAATCCGAAAGCTCTTTTGGAAAATTACCAGAACAAACCCTACACAAATTCCTATTGTAACTATTTTTATGACACGTTTCATCTGTTATTTTCCCTCCCTATTTCAGATTCCGATTTGCTTTTCTGTCATATTACCATATCTCTCTGCCCGCTGCGGCAATTGGTGAAACCGCCGTAGCTCAGGTCTCCCGCATTCTAACTGTAAATCCTTTTTCGCAGGCTGTCTGCGCGCTACGCGCCCGCCTCTGCCTTTTTCTTTTTGGGTCTTTTTCGGTAGCGGTCCTCCTCCGAGAATACGCAGCCGCAGTAGTTTTGCATATACAGCCCCAGCTCGCGCGCCTTGTCCTGTCCCTCGTGGAAGCGGGGCGAAAAATCACGGTGCAGGTACTGCACACCGTATTTGGCGGCGGCGCGCTCGGCCGTCTCGCGCATCAACCCCTGATTTTGATAGGGGCTGACAAACAGTGTCGAGGTGAAGCAGTCATAGCCGTGCTCGGCCGCGTAGCGCGCAGTCTCGTCAAAGCGCAGCGCGTAGCAAAAGCCGCAGCGGCGGTCAAAATCCGGGTAAACGCCCTCGATAAAGAGGCGCAGCCCGTATTCATTGTTCACCTCGAGCTTCATGCCGATGCTCTTTGCGTACTCGACCATGGTGTTTTTGCGCATCTTATATTCCTTCATCGGATGGATATTCGGGTTATACCAATACCCCACCGGCTCTATGCCCTCCTGCCGCAGCGTGTCGATGCAGACGATCGAGCACGGCGCGCAGCAGACGTGCAGCAAGGTTTTCATGAAAATCAACTCCTTTATCGCCAAAGCGGCGGCCATGCGCTTGTCCCGCTCGGCCGCAAGCCGCGCCCGTGGACGCGGTATGCTTTATTATAGCACATCCGCCCGCCCTTGCAAACCCCGCACGAAACCGTTATACTGGATACACAGACAAAGAATCGAAGGGGGATCCATCCCATGCGGGATATTGCATATTACAACGGTGTGGTCGGCGCGATCGACGAGGTGCGCGCGCCGGTCACCGATCGCGGCTTTTACTTTGGGGACGGTGTGTACGAGGCCGCCATTGCGCGCGGCGACAGGATCTTCGCGCTGGACGACCATCTTGACCGCTTTTACCGCAGTCTGGCGCTGCTGCGCATCAGCCCGCCGATGGAGCGCGGCGCACTGGCCGCACTGCTGCGCGAGCTTTGCGGCAAGGTGGACGGCGCGGACTTCCATATGCTCTATTGGCAGGCGACGCGCGGCAACGCCCACCGCCGCCACACCTTTCCCGCGGACGCGCCGCCCAGCCTGCTGATCTTTGTCGAGCCGGTGGCGCTCGACCCGGTGGACAAGCCCATGCGCCTGCTCTCGCTCGAGGATACGCGCTTTCTGCACTGTAACATCAAAACGCTCAACCTCATCCCCAACGTCATGGCGCTCCAGCAGGCCGCTGAGGCTGGCTGTGAGGAGGTCGTTTACCACCGGAACGGCCGCGTGACCGAGGGCGCGCATTCCGGCCTTGCCCTGCTGTGGGACGGCGTGTTCTGCACGCCCCCGGCGGACGAGCTGATCCTGCCCAGCGTCACCCGCCTGCACTGCTTGCAGCTCTGCGAAAAGCTGGGCATCCCGACCCGTATCGCGCCCTTTACGCTGGACGAGCTGAGAAAGGCCGACGAGGTGCTGATCCTGTCCACCGGCTCGCACTGCGTACCCGCCTGCGCGCTGGATGGCGCGCCCATCGGCGGCAAAGCGCCCGCGCTGCTGCGCAGGCTGCAGCAGGCGTATCACGATAAATTTGAAGCCGAAATCTATCAACAATAAGGAGAAATCATTATGCCTTCGATCGTTATCATCGGCGGCGGCCCGGCCGGGCTGTCCGCCGCGGTTTACGCGGCGCGCTCCAATGTGCAGACCACCGTACTGTACCGGAACGGCGGCGCGCTGGAAAAGACAGACAAAATCGAGAATTACTTCGGATTTACCGAGCCGCTCACCGGCCCCGACCTGCTTGCGCGCGGCCGCGCGCAGGCCGAGCGGCTGGGCGCGTCGCTCGTGCAGGCCGAGGTGACCGGCATCGAATACGCGGAAAAGGGCTACACCGTCAAGACCACGGCAGGCGTTTACGCGGCTGACGCGGTCATTCTGGCCACCGGTGCGCCGCGTGCTGTGCCCCTGCTGCCCGGCGTGGCGGAATTGGAAGGCCGGGGTGTCAGCTACTGCGCGGTATGCGACGCCTTCTTTTACCGGGGCAAGGCCGTCGCGGTGCTGGGCGAGGGCGAATACGCGCTCGAGGAGGCGCGCACACTGCTGCCCGTGGCCGCCTCTGTCACGCTGCTGACCGGCGGGGCAGACGCGCCCGACACACTGCCTGAGGGGCTAGCGGTCGACCGGCGGCCGCTCGCGGCCATCGTCGGCGAGGACAAGGTGCAGCGCGTCGAATTTACCGAGGGCGAGGCGCTTCCCGTCGATGGGGTGTTTATTGCCTACGGCACGGCGGGCAGCGCGGACTTTGCGCGCAAGCTCGGCGCGCAGACCGACGGCCCGCGCATCCTGACCGACGCCACCGGCGCGACCAATGTGCCCGGCATTTTTGCCGCGGGCGACTGCACGGGCGGCCTCCTACAGGTCGCCAAGGCGGTGGCCGACGGCGCGCAGACCGCGCTCGGCGCGGTCAAATATGTGCGGCGCTGATGCAAACACGGCAAGCAAAAACCCCGTCCCTTGAGACAGGGTTTTTGCTTGCAGCCATACAAGGCTACTACGCATCGGTATGGATAACCGATACCGGACAGCCGCCCGCAGCCTGCTGCGCGCCGGATTCTTCGGCGGCAGAGGCGGGCTGGTGATGAACTTCGGCAAGGCCGTCATCCGCGATGCGGAATACCGCAGGGCAGGTCATTTCGCACAGTCCGCAGGAAACGCAGCCGTCCCGGTCGATCTTGACGTTCATTAAGAACCCCCCTTTCTGCAAACAGTATGCGCAGAGTAAAAATAGAATATTACCCAAGGACAGGTTGCGGCCGCGCCCCTGTTAAGCCGCTCGGAGCCACCGGCCGCAGCCATGCCGCGACGCATCCAATCAAACGCACAGCGCGCCTATCACGCCGTGTCAGGTCTGCCGTTTTTTACGGAAATACCCCAGATACAGCACGGCCGCAGCCATGCTCCAGAAGTACGCCATCATATACGGCACCTCAAAGATATTTTCAAAATAGCAGTGCGTCAGCACGCCCATCAGCCCCGCGAACATCGAAACCGCGAGCACCCGCGTGCGGTCGTCCCCAGTCAGCCGGGTGCGACCGATCGCGCGCAGGCACCACAGCACCAGCCCGAGCAACAGGATAATGAAGAAGATAAGGCCGATGTATCCCATCTCGACCAGCGTTTTGAGGTAATAATTGTCCATATAGAAATACTCAAAAACGTCGGTCTCCTCGATGATCTTGTTCTGCATGGCCACCGCACCGCCAAAACGGCCAAGACCGAAGCCCAGCCACGGATTGGACTCGTGCAGCAGGTTCAGGCCGGTCTCCCACCGCACCATGCGGCCCGCGCGCTGGCTGGCCTCGACATAGTCCGCGGTGAACAGGTAGGTGATGCGGTTTGCGATGGATGGAATGGCCAGCAGCGCGCCCGCGCCCGCCGCGCCCATCAGCGCGATCAGACGGCGGTCAAGAAAGGCTGCGAACACCAGCACGGCCACCGCCAAGCCGCCCCACGCGCCCTTGGAAAACGTGAATATACACGACAGGCACATCATGCCGGTCGCGCACACGGCCAGCACCTTGACCCACATTCTGCGGCTGTAATACGCGATGCCCGCCACCATCGGCGCGAATAATACCAACAAGCTGCCCATGATGTTGGGGCTGCCGGTGATCGAATAGACGCGCGTGCGCACGCTCTGCTCGGTCTGCGAGACCCAGCCCGCGGGGATCGGAGCGGCGATGATATACTGATAGATGCCGTGCAGGCCGATGATGACCGCCATGGCGACCAGCGCGCCGTAAAAGATGGCAAAGTCGCGGTCATCCTCGATCAGCCTTGTGACGAGGAAGAACCAGAACAAATACTGCACGACCGCGCGGTAGCCGTCCACCGCGATGGACGGATAGGGCGAGACCGCGCACATCAAAAAGAATCCCACGCCGATGAACAGCAGCAGATAGCCGTCCACCGGGGTGCCGCGTGACTGGATGGGCGCGCGGCGCATGGCCGTGTGCCACAGCACATAGGCAAACGCGGCCAGCATCAGGCCCTCATCCCACACCGAGGCTAGCAAGCCGAGCTGTAACACGCTGCGCAGCAGATAGTCCAGCGGCAGATAGAGCGCCAGCGCGGTCAGCAGCAGGCCGCGCACACCGAAAAACCGGATGACGCGCCCGACCACCCCGCCGCCGAGAAAGCCGCTCACCGGCCGCCACACCGCAAGGCAAAGGTGGTATACGCCGCTCTGCCCGATCACGCCGCCCGCCCGCTCGACCGCGCGGCGCAGCCCGGCCAGCAGGCGCGCATAACCGCTGTTGGCCGCTGTGCAGAGCGGCGCGGCGCAAAAGCCGTCCCACAGGCGTTTGAAGACCGAGTCGGGATAGGCCTCGCGCACCTGCCGGAAAAAGCCTGCAAGCGCGCCCATGTGATACCAGGCGCGCAGCTGCAGCAGCGCCCGCACGAACGCGCTGTTTGCAAAAACCGCTCTCATCGGCTTACTCGTCCGCGATATCGACCGAGTCAATGTTGCCGGTCGTCTCAAAATCGTTGGTTTTCAGAATGAAGGTGCGTCCCGCGCGCACCTCCTGCGTGCCGATCTTGGGCGCGGGCGTATCCTTGGGCACGGTCGTCTTGATGGTGAACACTAAATCGCGCTTGGTGCTGTCGAGCGCGTCAACGATACGGCCGTCAGCTGTCGTCACCTGCTGCACATAGTCCTCGATGGTCATGCTCTCGATGGTCGCGTCCACATAGGCGTTGCCGCTGACCAGCTTTTTGCCGACCTGACTGTTGCGCTCGACCTCGCTGACGAGAAACGGCGTTGCGCCGCGCACACGGATGACCGTAGTCATCCCGACCTGCGGGCTGGCCACCTCGGCGATCTTGGGTGCGAACAGCTTATAGCCCACGCCGGCGACGACCGCGACCGCCGCCACGAGCACAAGCAGATCGACGATATTGATAAGGCCGAACAGCTTTCCTTTTTCGTTGATGAGCTTCATACACAATCCTCCGCTGATACTTATTGCGATTCTGTCTTAATTATAGCACAGCGGACGGATACGAACAAGTCTTTCTTGCCGTCAGTCTGCCGTGCGCGCCCGCCACCACTCGGCCAGCTTCCAACGGTACTCGACCGTCTGCCCGCCTGCGGACTGCGTCTGCTGCGGCGCGGCCATCTCCCGGCAGGTGACCGAAAACGCCGTGCACCACCATGCCGCCTGCGGCGCGGGCGGGTAAAACGCCGCCGTCACCAGCAGGCAAAGCGCGGTGAGCAGCGCGGCGAGCGAGGTTCTGTCCCATTTTCTCATGTAAAAAACCGCCTTCCGTCATCTGGTGTTCCCAGTATGCCCGGAAGACGGTGTGGTTATACAGTCTCGGTCAAAAAGGTGTCCGCAAAGCGGCGGCGGAGCAGCTCTGCTGCCGCGGCGGCGCGGCGCTCGTCGGCAAACAGGCCGTACACTGTCGGCCCGGAGCCGCTCATCCGCGCGCCCGCCGCGCCGTTTTCGCGCAGGCAGGCGCAGATCTCGCCGATCTCGCTGTGCTGCCGCGCGGTCACCTGCTCCATCACGTTGGACAGGCGCGCCGCCACGCCCGCCAGATCACCCTGCCCGAGCGCGGCGATCATGCCCGCCGTGTCCGGCCGGTGCGCAAGCTCCTCCGCGTCGATCTGCCGGTAGATTTCGGCCGTTGACACCGCAAAGGGCGGCTTGCACAGCACGACCCATGCATGCGGCATGGGCGGCAGGGGCGACAACCGTTCGCCGATCCCCTCGGCCAGCATCGTGCCGCCGCGCAGGCAATAGGGCACGTCCGCGCCCAGCCGCAGCCCCAGCGCGCACAGCGCGTCGTCGGTCAGCGCGGTCTGGTGCAGCGCGTTGAGCGCGCGCAGCACGGCCGCCGCGTCGGTCGAGCCACCGGCCAGCCCCGCCGCGACCGGGATGTGCTTTTCTATGTCGATCACGCACGTCTCCGGGTCGATGCCCGTCTGCTCATAGAACAGCGCGGCCGCGCGGTAGGCCAGATTGCGCGCATCTGTCGGCAGGTCGGGACGGCTGCAGGTGAGCACGATGCCGCGCGCAGGCGTCTCCCCGCGTGTCACCGTCACTGTGACCGTATCGTGCAGCGCGACCGACTGCATGACCATTTCGACCAGATGGTAGCCGTCCTCCCGCCTGCCGGTCACGTCGAGCGTCAGGTTGATCTTGGCATGCGCCTGCACGGTTTGCTGCGCGCGCGCCGCCGCTTGCTTGCTTTCCAATATGCTTCCCTCCCGGGTCATCATAGGCGCACCTGCGCCGGTTCGCGGCTGCGGAACACGGTGACGGCGGAAAACCCGGCCTCTTTGGCGTTTTTCACGCAGTCCTCCACCCCCCGGCCGACCGTATCGAGCGCGTGCGAGTCCGAGCCGATCGAGATACGTTCGCCGCCGAGGCGCTTGTATTCATACAGGATGTTCTGCGGCGGGCCGACCTTTTTCTGCCACCCCGCGATGCCCGCGGCATTCAGCTCCAGCGCGTAGCCGCGCGCGATGCACGCGCGCAGCACCTGCTCGACGCGATCCATATACTGGTCGAACGAGGGCACATAGTCCCCGTGCCGCATGACGCGCAGCGGATAATCGATATGTGCGAGCACGTCAAAGCCGCCGTGCTGCACCATAGCCAGCAGCTCATCAAAGTATTCCCGCAGGAATGCGTCACAATCCAGCCGGGCATACTCGTGGAAGTAGATATCCAGGTCGTTGGGCATGGCGTGCAGCGAGCCGATGACCATGTCCAGCTCGTGTGTGCGGACAAGCGCGTCCGCCGCCGGATCGACGTGGATCTGGCCGATCTCGATGCCGACCAGCACTTCGATCTCGTCCGCAAACTGCCGCTTGGCCGCCCACGCATCGCGCAGGCAGGCCTCGACATCCCGGTTTTCCGCCGGCTCACGGCGGCGGAAGTAATCCATATGGTCGGTCAGCCCGATGATATCCAGCCCCTGCGCGATGCAGGCGCGTACCTTGTCCGCCGTGCACTGCGGCGTTTGCGCGTCCATCGAATAATCGGTGTGCATATGCAGATCGACACGCATGGTCATCCCCCCCTTAAATCAGCACAAAATTGACCGTCAGCTGTACCAAACAGACGATGATAAACAGCGTCACGCCGGCGTTGCCCAGCACCACGCCCATCGACGGCGGACATGCGCCGTGCAGCCACACCCGCGTCCGGCGCCCGGTGATGAGCAGCGTCACGCCCACGACCGCGACGATCAACCAAAGCAGGCTATACAGCAAGCTGACCCACGGGATAAGCGGCAGCAGCGACGGCAGCCCCGAGCCGAAGAAGTTATACAGCATATGCAGCACGATAGGCGTAATCAGCCGTCCGGTGCGGTAATAGGCGTAGGCCAGCAGCAGACCGATGCCGAACGCATAGAAAAACTGCTCCAGATTGCCGTGCCACAGGCCGAAGAGCAGCGCCGAGATCAGTGCGGCCGGCCTTTCGCCGTACCGCGCCAGCCGCGCCGCGACCAGGCCGCGAAAGAGCAGTTCCTCACACACCGGCCCGAGCACGCAGGGAATGAGCAGCGTGAGCACCGGCGAAAACTGCCCGAACATCTTGAACATCTCATCGACCATGCTGACCGTCTGCCGCCCCACGAGGCGGTAGGCCAGCTCGCTCGCCGCCGAGCCGAGCAGTGAGCCGAGAATGAGCACTGCCAGACCGATAATCAGCCAGCGGCACAGCCTGCCAAGCCCGAGCGGCTGCCTGTCAAACGCGGTGCGCGGCACACGGCGGCACAGCGCATACGCCACAGGCAGCGACAGCGCGTAGTGCCCGACCAGCGCGAGCAGGTAATACACGTCGTCCCGCATCCGAAACGGCAGCAGCTCGTCCACCCACAGCAGCCCAAACTGCCACGCCGTCGCCCACAGCGTGACCAGCACCAGCGCAAACCCGATGCGGGAGCAGTATTTCCTTTCCTGCCGGATATCCATTGCTTCCATAGTCCCTCCACGCGGAAAACAGGGCAAAGCCTTGCCGCTCCGCCCTGTTTTTCGTTATCCGTTAGCTTACTTTGCCATTTCCTTTACCAGACGCTCGGTGTCCTTGGCGATCATCAGCTCCTCGTTGGTGGGGATGACCAGCACACGCACGCGCGCATAGTCGATGGAGATATCCATCTGCTTGCCGCGGTACTTGTTCTTCTCCGGGTCGATCTTGATGCCGAGATACTCCATGTGCTCGCACACGTCCCAGCGAACCGAGCGGTCGTTCTCGCCCACGCCGGCGGTGAAGATGATCGCGTCCACGCCGCCCATCTCAGCGATGTAGGAGCCGATGATCTTCTTGACCGACAGGTTGAACATGTCCTTGGCCAGCGTGGCGCGGGCGTTGCCCTCGTTGATCGCGGTGTCCAGGTCGCGGAAGTCCGAGGATACGCCCGAAATGCCCAGCATACCGGACTTCTTGTTGAGAATGGTGATGACCTGCGCGGCCGAGAGCTTCTCGTTTTCCGCAAGGAACTCGATGATCGCGGGGTCGAGGTTGCCGGCGCGCGTGCCCATGGGCAGGCCGTCCAGCGGGGTGAAGCCCATCGAGGTATCGTAGCTCTTGCCGCGGTTGATCGCGCAGATCGACGAGCCGTTGCCCAGATGGCAGGTGATCAGCTTGAGGTCTTCGAGCGGACGGCCGAGCATCTCGGCGGCCTGCTGAGAGACGTACTTGTGGCTGGTGCCATGGAAGCCGTAGCGGCGGATCTTATATTTGGTGTAATACTCGTAGGGGATGGCATACATGTAGTGTGCCTGCGGCATGGTCTGATGGAAGGCGGTGTCGAACACAGCCACCATCGGCACGTTCGGCCCCATGACCTCCTGACAGGCGCGGATGCCGATCAGGTTGGGCGGGTTGTGCAGCGGCGCCAGCGGCACGCAATCCTCAATCGCCTTGATGACCTTTTCGGTGATGATGCAGCTGTCCGAGAAGAACTCGCCGCCGTGCACCACGCGGTGACCGACCGCGTCGATCTCGCTCATCGAGGAAATGACGCCCTTTTCGGGGTCGAGCAGGATGTCGATAACGGCCTTGATCGCCTCGGAGTGGGTCCCCATCGGCGTGTGAATGGTATACTTCTCCTCCGACTTGTTGCCCGTGTGGGTGAGCACGCCGTCAATACCGATGCGCTCGCACAGGCCCTTTGCCATGACGTTGTTCGCCGCGGTATCAAGCAGCTGATACTTCAGCGAGGAACTGCCGGCGTTGATAACCAGAACTTTCATTTTCAAAACTCCCTCGTGCCTATATTAGCGGCTTGCGCAAAGCCGCGAGTGCCGATATAATAGATGGGTATCTTTATATTACACGATTTCCCTTAATTGCACAAGTGAAAAATTCATTGTGTAGTAAATTTGTATTCTTTAAGGAGCGCCTATGAACATCTGCGGCATTGTTGCCGAATACAACCCCTTTCACGCGGGACACGCGCATCATCTGGCCGAAACAAGGCGCATTTTGGGGGAAGACACCGCCATCGTGTGTGCGATGAGCGGCAATTATGTCCAGCGCGGCGATCTGGCTGTGCTGGAAAAATATACCCGCGCCGAGGCTGCGGCCCGCTGCGGCGCCGACCTTGTGCTGGAAACGCCGCTCTCGGCCTGTCTGTGGTCGGCTGCGGGCTTTGCGCGGGGCGCGGTGTCGCTGCTCAAAGCGCTCGGCTGCGTTACTCACCTTTCCTTTGGCGCGGAGCAGGCCGACCTGCCGCTGCTGCGCCGCGCCGCCCGGCTGGCGGGCGCGTCCGCCGGGGCGCTGCGGCGGGGGCTTGCCGCCGGGCTGCCCTACGCGGCGGCCATGCAGCAGGCTGTGTGCGCAGTCGACCCCACGGCCGGCGCGCTGCTGGCCGCGCCAAACAACACGCTCGCGGTCGAATACCTGTGCGCGCTGGACGCGCTGGACAGCGCCATCGAGCCGGTCGCGGTGGCGCGCAAGGGCAGCGCGCACGACAGTGACGCGCCCACAGACGGCCTGCCCTCGGCCTCCTATCTGCGCAGGCTGATTGCCGCCGGGCAAACTGCGGAATGCCGCCCGCTGATGCCCGCGGCCTCCTATGCGGTGCTGGCGCGCGCCATGCAGGACGGCACAGCGCCGGTCGTGCGCGGCGCAGTCGATCAGGCGCTTGTCGCCCATCTGCGGCGGCTGACAGCCGACGAGCTGACCCGCTACTGCGGCAGCGATGGCCTGCAAAACCGCCTTGCGGACGCCATCCGCGACAATGTTACCTTTGCCGCCATCTGCGCCGCCGCGCAGACCCGGCGCTATCCGCTCGCCCGAGTGCGCCGTGCGCTGCTGCGCGCTTGGCTCGACCTGCCGCAATCCGTACCGCCCGACGCCGCGTATGTGCGGGTGCTGGCCGTCGGCGCGCGCGGGCGCGCCGTGCTGCGCCGCATGAAGCAGCGCTGCGCGCTGCCGGTCATCATCAAGCCGGTTACAGAAAAGCGGCTGCCCGCCGCGCTCGCTCCCGCGCTGCGCCGGGACGCGCTGGCCGACGACCTGTATGCCCTTGCCTACCCTGCGCCCGCGCGGCGCACCGGCGGGGGGCATTTTCGGCAAACGCCCTACTGCGTCAAGTAGCGCCGCGCCGCCGCCCCGCGGGCGGCGGATTTTTTTCGTGTTAATTACTTGACTTGACGTAGTAATCCTGCTATGATATTACTACGATAGATGGAGTAAGCGAGGTGAGTGCATGTTCGGAAGCGACGTGATGCGCGGCTACAACGATATGCTCATCCTGTGCCTGCTGACCGAGGGCGACAGCTACGGCTATGCCGTCTCACATGAGATCGAGCGCCGCAGCGGCGGCCAGTATCCGATCAAGGAGACGACGCTGTATTCGGCCTTCGGGCGGCTGGAAAAGCAGGGGTATATCGCGCCCTATCAGGGCAGCGAAACGCAAGGCCGTCCGCGCACTTATTACACCATCACGGACGACGGCCGCCGCGCCTATGCCGCCAAATGCGGTGAGTGGCGGGCGCTCAAGACCGTGATCGACCGGTTTGCAAAGGAGGAAATGACAGATGGAAACGATCCGTAACTATGTTGAAGCGCTGTTTGCCACGCTGCCGCAAAACGACGAGGTGCTGCGGCTGAAAAGCGAGCTGCTGGTCGGACTGGAGGACAAATTCAGCGCCCTGTTGGCTGAGGGCAAGAGCGAAGCCGAAGCCACCGGCCATGTGCTGGCCTCGGTCGGCTCGGTGGACGAGCTGCGCGCTGAGCTTGGCCTGCCGGCGCAGGACGCGCCGCCCGAACCCCCGCCGAATCCCCCGGTTTCCGCCGCGCTGGCCGAGGAATACCACGCCTTTCAGGCCAAAATGGGCGCGGGAGCCGCTGCCGCGATCGCGCTGTTCCTGCTGGCACCCGCGTTCTATCCGCTGGTCGAGCAGCTTTGGGGCAAAAGCCTTGCGATTGTGCTGTTCTTTTTGCTGATCGCGGGCGGCGCGGCAATCCTTACCCTGTTCGGCGTGCGCGCAGGCTATTACAAGGAGCTGCTCGGCATACGCCCGGCAAGCAAGCAAACCGGCCGCCTGACCCGGCTATTCGCCTGCGTCGCGTTCCCGGCGGCACTGCTCCTCTACCTGCTGCTCGGCTTTTTCCTTGGTATGTGGAAGACGGGCTGGCTGGTGTTTGGCGCTGCCTCTGTGGTGGTCTGCGCGGTGTACGCGGTCGAGGAATACCGCCGACAGGACAAGGATTGACTTTCTCCCCTCTTTTGTACTATAATACGTTAGCATAGTACACAGAAGGAGTGTTTTCCCATGGTCGGATTGGGGACCATCGTCAACATCGGCACGGTTTTGGCCGGTACCACCGTCGGCCTGCTGCTCAAAAACGGCCTGCCTGGGCGGTTTGAGCGCACGATCACGCAGGCGCTTGGCCTGTGCACGTTTTTCATCGGCATCGGCGGCGCGGTCAGCGGGCTGGTGACCGTTTCGGGCGGCGCGCTCGGCACGCAGCATACCATGCTGCTCGTGCTGTGCATGATGCTGGGCGCGCTTATCGGCGAGGCGCTCGACATCGAGCGGCGGCTGGCCGGTCTCGGCGCATGGTGTCAGGCGCGCTTTGCGGGCGGGGAGGACAGCCGGTTTGTCGAGGGCTTTGTCACCGCCTCGCTGCTGTTCTGCGTCGGGGCGATGGCCATTGTCGGCTCGCTGGAGGACGGCCTGAACGGCGACCCCACCATTCTGGTGGCCAAGGCCATTTTGGACGGCGTGGCCGCCATCGTGTTCGCCGCCTCGCTCGGCAAGGGGGTGTACCTCTCTGTGCTGGCGCTCGGGGTTTATCAGGGCGGCATCACGCTGCTGGCCGGCGCGATCCGCCCGTGGCTGTCCGACGCGCTCATCAGCCAAATCTCGTGCATCGGCTCAGTGCTGATCTTCGCGCTCGGCTTCAACCTGATGTTCGATAAAAAGGTAAAGGTCGGCAATCTGCTGCCGGCCATGTTCCTGCCCATTGTGTTTTACTTCCTTGGCCGGTTCTGGCCGGCGCTGGGCGCGCTGTAAAACCGGGAACTATACCAAAACGGGCGTATACAACAAAAACGAGCGGCGCGGGGACGATGTCCCTGCGCCGCTCGCGGCTGTTTTGCTGTGTTATTGCAGTCCCTCGATCGCGCGAACCGAGATCATACCCTCGATCGCGCGCAGCTCCTCGAGGTTGGCCTCGGTCGGGGCTTCGGCGGTGTCGATAATGGTATAGGCATAGTCGCCCTTGGAGCGGTTGCCCATGTTCTCGATATTGCAGCGCACGGCGGTCGTGATCGCGTTGATCATGTTCGGGATGTTCTTGTGGATCAGGCAGACGCGGTGGCCGCCCTCATACGGCACCTTGAGGTTGGGGAAGTTGACCGAATTGCGGATCGTGCCCTTTTCGAGATACTCTGTGATCTCGAACACGGCCATTTTGGCGCAGTTGTCCTCGCTCTCGGGCGTGGAAGCGCCAAGGTGGGGCAGCGTGATGGCGTTCGGCTGGGCGAGGATGCAGTCCGACGCAAAATCGGACACATACGCCGCGACCTTGCCGCTTTCAAGCGCGGCGGCCATGGCCTGCTCGTCTACCAGCTCGCCGCGGGCGAGGTTGACCACGCGCACGCCGTCCTGCATCTTGGCGATGGCGGCAGCGTCGATGGTGTTCCGGGTGTCCTTGTTGAGCGGCACATGGATGGTGATATAATCGCAGCCCGCCAGCAGCTCGTCAAGCTCGGTGACGTGCTTGACCGCGCGGGAGAGCGACAGCGCGCCGTCCACCGACAGGAAGGGGTCGTAGCCCCAGACCTCCATATCCAGACCGACGGCCGCGTTGGCCACCTTGACGCCGATCGCGCCCAGACCGATCACGCCCAGGCGCTTGCCCGCGATCTCCGGCCCGGCATAGGTGGCCTTGCCCTTTTCGGCCGCGGGACCGATATCAGGCGTGCCCGCGAGCGAGCTGACCCAGTTCGCGCCCTGCACGATCTTGCGCGAGGCCAGCAGCAGCGCGCAGATGACCAGCTCCTTGACCGCGTTGGCGTTGGCGCCCGGGGTGTTGAACACCACGATGCCCTCCTCGGCGCAGCGGTCGACCGGGATGTTGTTCACGCCCGCGCCCGCGCGCGCGATGCACTTGAGCCCCTTGGGAAACTGCACCTCGTGCAGCTTGGCCGAGCGCACGAGCACCGCGTCGTACTGGTCAAAGTCCTCTGAGCAGGCGTACTTGGCAGGGTCGAGCTTTTCCAGCCCGACGGGCGAGATTTTATTATAAAGCTTTACGTTATACATGGGGGAGTCCTCCTTTTGCGCATGGCGGCGGGCTGTGCCGCCCGGCCGCCTGATGAAAGCGTGATTCCGGCCTGTCAGCCGTTCTCCGCCGCAAACTTCTTCATAAAGCCGATCAGGTGCTCGACGCCCTCGACCGGCATGGCGTTGTAGATCGAGGCGCGCATACCGCCGACCGAGCGGTGTCCCTTGAGGTTGCTCATGCCCGCCGCTGCGGACTCCTTGGCGAACTTGGCGTCCAGCTCCTCGCTGCCCGTGCGGAAGGTGACGTTCATGTGCGAACGGCTGGCCTTCTCCGCGACCGGCTGGTAGAACGCCTGCCCGTCCAGATAGTCATACAGCATGGACGCGCGCTTTTCGGCCAAGCGCTGCATGGCCTCGACACCGCCCTGCGCCTCGACCCACTCGAGCACCAGCCCGAGGATGTAGATGCCGTAGGTCGGCGGGGTGTTGTACATCGACTCCTTATCCGCCATGGTCTTCCAGTCCAGCATGACCGGGTACTTATCCAGCGGGTAGCCGCCCAGCAGATCGTCCCGCACGATGACGACGGTCACGCCTGCGGGGCCCATGTTCTTCTGCGCGCCCGCGTAGATCACGCCGTACTTGGCAACGTCGACCGGCTTGGACAGGATGTTCGAGGACATATCGGCCACCAGCGGCACGCCCGCCGGGGTCTCGGGATCGTACTGGTACTCTGTGCCGTAGATGGTGTTGTTGGCGCAGATGTAGAAGTAGTCCGCGTCGGGGCGGATATCCAGCTCGTTCTGGGTGGGCACGCGGTCGAAGCCGCTCTCCTTGGAGGAGAAGGCCAGATGGATATCGCCGAACTTCTTCGCTTCTTTATAGGCGTTGTTGGCAAAGTTGCCGGTCAGCGCGTAGTCGGCCTTGCCGGTCTTCATCAGGTTCATCGGGATGGCGGCGAACTGGGTCGTCGCGCCGCCCTGCAAAAACAGCACCTTGTAGTTGTCGGGGATGGAGAGCACGCGGCGCAGCGCGGCCTCAGTTTCCTTGATGATGCCGTCATATACCTTCGAGCGGTGACTCATCTCCATGACCGACATGCCTGAGCCCTTGTAGTTGAGCATTTCGGCGGCGGCGCGCTCGAGCACGGGCGCCGGCAGCATAGAGGGGCCGGCGGAAAAGTTGTAGATACGATTGTCTGCCATAGTGATGTTACCTGCCTTTCAATTTTCAAGCAAAGCTGCTCCCCCGCCACAGCAAAGGGAGCGCAATATCCATTATAATATATGCCGCACCGCTTTACTACGGGAAAAGGGAACAAAATTCTCCCCTGTAAAAACAAGCAACTGCACATTCTGGACAGCAGCCGCACCTTTTCCCCGGCGGCGGAAACCTTGCATTTCCGCCGCTTTCCGTGCTATAATAAGGTAACGCTGCGGCATTTTGCGCCGCGCGCAACGCAAAGGGAGGTGCGCCATGCCCCGCCGCAAGCTGCCCGGCCAGCGTCCTCCGCTGACCCACCGGCAGATCAACCGCCTGCTGCCGTTTACCAACGCGCCGCTGTTTCACGCGCTACAATTGCTCGCCACGGGCGATTCGGCGCGCTTTCACATGCCCGGCCACAAGGGAAGGCCGGTGTTCAACACCTTTGCCGAGGTGTTCTCCATTGATTTTACCGAGACCTACGGCACAGGCAACCTCTATCTGGGCGACGGG
>NZ_JALFLA010000005.1 GCF_022775115.1 Agathobaculum sp. | reverse complement strand
AGATTGCACGACATGTTGTAATTCGGCTCGGATATCCGGGAAAAATTCTGGCGTTTGAGGAAAGTTCGCCGCAACTTCTTGAGTGGCTCAAACAGCCTGCGGAGCAAGAAGGGTAATAATTCACCTTGACATAATGGCAGGCTCCGGATATTCTATAAAACCATCAACGGGGCGGGAGACTGCGGTCTCCTCGGCAGCCCGCTCCGGTGTCCGAATTTAACATGGAGGGCAGATGAAACGACGAAAAACGATTCGTGCGGGGCGGTTGGTGTACGATATTGCGTACACCGTGCCGCGCCCGAACGCCACAAAGCAGGAGCGGGGACGCATCCGCGAGGTGACCGCCGAGCAGATCGCGCGCACCAATTGCAACACCGCCCAGCGCAAGCTGGAACTGCTGATGGCCGCAAACTTCGAGCCGGGGGACTTGCTGATCAGCCCCACATACCGCGATGATGCCCTGCCGGGCAGCGTGGATATCACGCGGCGGCGGCTAAGCAAGGTGTTTGCGCAGATACGCGCACACCGCAAGGCGCGCGGCCAGCCTGATCTAAAATACATCTATGTGATAGAGGGAAGACACGGCGACCATCGTCCGCATGTGCATATTATCCTCAACGCGACTGGGGATGACCTTGAGCTGTTTCGCTCACTCTGGATTTGGGGAGACGATGTGCAGCTTAATTATATCCGCGAGCGCGGATACGACGGTTGGGCGGGCTATCTTACCAAGGAGCGGCGCGAAGCCTCGCTCAACGGGAAGAAGCAATGGGTAGGCAGTCGTAACCTCGCCCAGCCAATCACGACCTATGAATGGGTGGATGACGGCGCGACCGTTGACGCCCCACCCGGTGCGCAGGTGCTCGACGAGGGCGGCGGGCGGAACGAGTCCGCGTCCTGCCGATACATTAAATACCTGCTTCCCGCAAAACCGATAAAACAACGCGCGTGCGCGCGCGTTGTTGCTGGCTTGGAATGCTCTATAACTTCTCACGAGCGCATGGAGAAAAAGCGTAAGCGATGTAGACAGGAGGACAAAACGCGTGTATAATCAGAATCAAGAATACTGGTTGGTCTGCCCGCGGTGCGGCAATAAACTGCATTTGATGCTGCCAACCACGGCGCTGCAAGATTTCCCCTTGCATTGCCGAAAGTGCAAACTTGACGCAATTGTGAATATTGGCGGTGCAGTCCTACGAGCCGAACGGCCATTGGGAACACTGCCGGAGCGAAAGCCTCAGTTGAAATGCGAGAGCCGGAGCTGATTGCCACCGAGTGTGTGGTGATCCGCTCTGGCTCTTTTTGTTTTGCCGGGAGGGAGTGAGTATCGTGCCAAGCAAACCCATGCGCCCATGCCTGTATCCGGGCTGCACGGCACTGGTGCGCAGCGGCTATTGCGACGCGCACTGCCCGCCAGACACCGCGCGCCGCAGTGAGCGCAGCCGTGCCTACCGCCGCTGGTACAGCCTGTCCGTCTGGACAGACGAGCTGCGGCCGCAGCAGCTTGCCCGCGAGCCGTTTTGCCGAACGTGTGCCGCCCGTGGCCTGCGCACCCGAGCGACCGACGTTGACCACGTTGTGCCGCATGACGGTGACTGGGCGCGGTTTACCGACCCGGGCAATCTGGAGAGCCTGTGCCACAGTTGCCACAGCCGGAAAACCGCCGCTGAAAGCAGGGCTAAGGCGCGGTCAAATCGGCGCTGACCTGCCGAACGCTCGGGCGGGCGCGCCCAAGGCGCGTGACGCGCGAGCTTTGGCGAGAAATCCAAAGATTTCTCGCACCTCCCCCACCCAGATAAAATTTTGGGTCAGGGGGCAGAAGACCGCAGGCCCCCTTCCACGTAAGATTTTTTCCCCACGAGCGAAAAATCATGGTCAATCAACCGTCCATAGCACGAGAAACCGAGGTGAAATGCATGAAAACGACAACAGAACTGGAATTGATCGACCCAATGACACTTATCCCGTCCGCGGTTAATCCACGGGTGCATACCCAGCGGCAGATACGCGAGCTGCGCGCCAGCTTGCGTGAGTACGGCGTGGTGTCTCCGGTGATGGTCGACAAAGACTTGAACATCATTGCAGGCCACGCGGTGGTGGAAGCGGCGCTTGCTGAGCATGTAGCAGCCGTTCCGTGCGTGTATGTCGAACACCTGACAGCTGCGCAGCGTAAAGCGTACATGATTGCAGACAACCGTCTGGCCGAAAAGTCCCACTGGGACAATGCGCTGCTGGATGCCTGCTTGCAGGAGCTGTTCGACGCGGGTCTTGACCTACAGCTGACTGGATTTGGAGAATACCGGCTGTCCGATACGCTGGCGCGCGATGCAGCGCCCCAACCGCAGAACAGGGACGCGGCGGCTGACCGTTGCCGCTCCGGCGATTTATGGCAGCTGGGTGGGCACCGTCTGCTGTGCGGCGACGCAACCAAATCCGCAGATATACGGCGGCTAATGGCAGGCGAGCGGGCAGCGCTGCTGCTGACCGACCCACCGTACAACGTCGATTATCACGGCGGCACTGCCGATCACCTGACGATTGAAAATGACAACCTGCCTACAGAGCGGTTTGAGGCGTTTTTGACCGATGCGCTGACCGCGGCGCGCGATGCGCTGCTGCCGGGTGCGGCATTTTATATCTGGTATGCCGCGATCAATACCGTGCCGTTCCTCTCCGCGTGCGAGGCAGCCAAACTCCCCGTACACAGCTACCTTGTGTGGGTCAAAAATCATTTTGTGCTTGGGCGGCAGGACTACAACTGGCAGCACGAGCCTTGTCTCGGCGGCAGGGTCGAGCCAGAGGACTACGCAGCCTGCCTGTATGGCTGGGATGCCCGCGCAGCGCACCGCTGGTATGGCGGGGATGGTCAAAGTACGGTGTTTTACTGCGAAAAACCGACAGAAAACGCCGAACACCCGACCATGAAACCTGTGGAGCTGTTTGCGCGGCAAATCCGCAACAGCACGCGCAAGGGCGAAATCGTACTTGACCCGTTCTGCGGCTCAGGCACATCGGTGCTGGCTGCCGAGACTTACGGACGCAAGTGCCGGGCAATGGAGCTTTCGCCGCACAATTGTGATGTGATTATCTCCCGGTGGGAGGAAATGACCGGAGACACGGCTATGCGGCTGGAAGGAGGTGCGTGTGATGCCGGGACCGAGACAGCCGACTGATCTTGTGTTGCTGAACGGTAAAAAGCACCTGACCAAGGCGGAAATCGCGGCACGGCGCGCATCAGAGGTAAAAGCGCCGCCGCCCAAGAGGAGGAGCATCAAGCCTCCGGCCTATCTGCCGGAAAGCCTGCACAAAAAATTCCGTGTGCTGGCAAAGCAGCTGATCGAGATCGGTATCCTCGCGGAGATCGACTATGACTGTCTGGCGCGCTACCTGTTGGCAGAGCAGGCGTATCTGGCGGTGACTGAGCAGGTCAACCGCGCAATTGCAAATCAGGCTATTACACTGCTGGAGGATCTGAGTAAGACGCAAACGCGGTATTTCAACCAGTGCAGCCGTGCGGCGGCTGATCTGGGGTTGACGATATCCAGCCGCTGCCGCCTGGTCGTGCCCGCGCCGCCGAAAGACGAAGCGGCGGACGACCCGATGAGCGCGATGCTGCGCGAGCGGGAGGCGCGGCGGCGTAAAGCATGACAATGTTTGACGCGGAGGCGGCATCGTTTGTCTGCGATTTTATCGAGTGTTTGACTTGCTCGAACGGCGCACCGATGCGGCTGATGGACTGGCAGCGCGAGGCCGTGACCGAGTTCTACGGCCGTATGGCGCAGGACGAACACGACCCGACCGGTGCATATCTGCGGCAGTATCAATACCTCTACCTCGAAATTGCCAAAAAGAACGGCAAAAGCGAGCTGGCAGGCGCGCTGGGCGTGTACCACCTGTATGCGGATGGCGAGATGAACGGCGAGGTATAACTATGTGCCGCTTGAGCTGTGGGCAGAGCTGTCCGTTCGCCGTAACGGACAGCCGGAGGAAAGGAGCAGGACAACATGACATACAACCTCAAGGGCGTGATCTGCGCGGACGAGGACGCGCAGATCTACCGCCATTTCGGCATGGCGGCGGTCTGCCCGGGCGATATCCGGCAGGCGCTGGCTGAAAACCCAGCGGGTGAGACGTTTGTGCTGGAGGTCAATTCGGGCGGCGGCTCGGTGTACGCAGGATTTGAAATGTATTCACTTCTGCGCGGCGCGACCGTGCCGACACGCGCTGAGGTGCAGAGCCTTGCGGGGTCGGCCGCATCGGTCGTGCTGATGGGCGCGGACGTGGCGGTGGCAAGCCCGGTGGGACAGGTGATGATCCATCTGCCCCGCACCAGTACCGAGGGCAGCCAGACGGAGCACCGCGAGAGCGTGCAGATGTTGGAGGCAGTGACCGCATCCATTATCGCGGCGTATGAGCATAAGTGCCGCAAAAAGACCAGCGCTGCGGCGCTGCGGCGCATGATGGAGCGCGAGACATTTTTGACCGCGCAGGAGGCACTTGACGCGGGACTGCTCGACGAGATCATCGGCGTGGATGAGGGCGCGTCCGCAAAACCGATGCGCGTATTCAACGCGGCGGGCAGTCTGCCTGATATCGACCGGCTGCGCGCAGCCTATCTGGCGGAACGCAAAAGCCCAAGCGCTTGGAAATGCGCGGACGATGGTGCGCCGCCTCCCCCAGTGTCCAATTTTAACACCGCCGCGCGGGCGCGCGCCATTGCGCTCGCTGAGGCGGGCATTTACCAGACAATCATTTAAGGAGGATATCCATATGAAGAAGAAACTACTTGACCTGATGGCAAAGAAGCGGGAAATCGTCGACCAGATGCGCGCGGCGGACGCGGACAACAACCAAACCGCGTTTGATGAGGCGCAGGCGCGTCTTGCGCCGCTGGATGCGGAAATTGCTCGTGTGGAGGCGATCATGCAGGCCGAGGAGTGCACGCCCCCGCCCCCGCAGGCGCAGACGAACGGCGCGCCGGTAGATTCCCGCGAATGTATGCATGCATTCTGTGAGTGCATCCGCGCCCGCGCTCACGGCGACCGTGAAAAGTATCTTGAAAGCGCGGACAGTGTGACGCGCGCCGTGATGAACGAGGGCGCGATGACCGAGGGTGTGCCCGCCGACGGCGGCCTTATCGTGCCGCAGGACATTCAGACGCAGATTAACGAGCGAAAGCGGGCGCTCAATCCGCTCTCGGCGCTGTTTTCGGTCGAAAATGTGCGCGCTGCCGCAGGCTCGCGCGTGTACGACACGCAGCCGAGCCGTGGCTTTGCCAAGGTCGCCGAGATGGGCACGATTGCGCGGGATGACAAGCCCGCGTTTACGCAGATCAAATACACGGTGGAGGACTACGCGCTGATTGTGCCGGTATCCAACGACCTGCTGGCAGACACCGACCAGAACCTAATTGCATATCTGACGCGCTGGCTGGCGAAGAAAGAGGTCATCACGGAAAATAAACTGCTGCTCGGCTTGCTCTCGGCGCTGGACGCGGGCGCAACGCCGGTACAGCCGACCGGCGCGCTCCGGTCGATCAAGACGATCGTTAACACCCTGCTCGACCCGATGATTGCGGTGAACGCTGTATACCTGACCAATCAGACCGGCATGAATTTCATCGATACGCTGGAGGACGACAAGGGCAAGCCGCTGCTGCAGCCTGACATTACCTCTCCGTCGCAGTACCGCATTGGCGGGCGCAGGGTGCATGTGGTATCTGACGCGGTGCTGCCCAACAGCGATACGCCGACCACCCCGCTGTATGTGGGCGATTTCGCGGCGTTCGGCACATTGTTCCGCCGCCAGCAGATGCAGCTGGATTCGACGACCGTTGGCGGAAACGCTTGGAATACCAACAGCACTGAGGTGCGGGCAATCACCCGTCTGGCCGCGCTCACGACCGACGCGGACGCGGTCAAGGCAGCGAAGATCTCGCTGACGGATGTGGGTGGCTGATATGGCGCTGACCGATGAGGGGCGCGCACAGCAGGCCGCGGCGCGGCTTGCCGCCTGCAAGCGCTATATGCGGGTGGACTATACGGAGGATGACGAACTGATCTGCGGTCTGTTGGACATGGCGGACGAGTATCTGCGCGGCGCGGGCTGCGCGCGCGAGCAGAGCCATGCGATGTATGACACGGTATGTCATGCGATGGTGCTGAGCTTGTACGACAACCGCGCGGATGACGCGCGGCAGGCGGTCGAGACCGTGCCGCAGGTAGTGCGGCAGATGCTAAACCAGCTGAAATTGCGCTGCAATTACGGAGGAGGTACGGACGATGGTGCGGGCGGGTGACTTGCGCGAACGGCTGGAGGTCTGGAAGGCCGAGCCGGAGACCGACGAAAACAACGAGACTGATTATGTCCCCCACAAGCTGCGCACGATCTGGGCGAATGTGACGCCCACTTCCGGGCGCACGGCCGAGCTG
>NZ_JALFLA010000059.1 GCF_022775115.1 Agathobaculum sp. | reverse complement strand
CTCCACCATGCCGCGGGCCTGCGATGCTTCATGTGGCTTTAGTCATCCCGGGCAGATGCCCCGCCCATGTCATCGCCCGTGCAGATGCTGGGCGGGGCGGACGCTATGCGCATCATCTGCTCCCGGTGCGCCTGCCTTCCGCGGCTATTGCTGCATCGCTCCGCAAGCGCCGGATCGTAGACCGGCCTGCCGCCCGGGTAGACCTGCCCGTTGTAGCCTTTGCACAGCTCGTTCCTGATGGTGTTTACATTCAGCTTCAGGCGTTCGCTAATGTCTTTTTTGCTTGCGCCGGTACGCCACATTTCGTAGATGGTCTTTCGCATTTCATGCGTCACTTTTGCCATCCTTAACCTCTCCTTTCCGTTCTGTTTTTCGGGGTATCACACTGGTATTCCTGCCTTTTTACGGCAAAAAATAAAGTTACCAGAGTGCTGTCCTCTTGGTAACTTTAATTATAAAATTTTCGCAAGATGTTGAAAACATAAAAAATTCTTGACATTGGGCGCTTTTTATAGGATAATAATTATCGTATCATGCTATGCGGACAGGCAGCGGCATGTGCCCGCGCAGAGCGCCGGACCTATGCCGGTGCCCATCCGTAAATTTCGTATAACAGGGAGGTGCACAAGAGATGAAGAGAACGTATCAGCCCAAGAAGCGTCAGCGCTCCAAGGAGCACGGCTTCCGCAAGCGTATGCGCACGTCGAACGGCCGCAAGGTGCTGGCTCGCCGCCGCGCCAAGGGCCGCGCAAAGTTGAGCGCCTGAGCCGGTCTTCGGTGAAGGCTGCGGTTTTCATCAATCGGGCTTTGCCGAACCACATTCGGACAAAGCCTTTGAGGAGAAAAGCTCTGACACGCGAAGCTTTTCTTCTTTCTTGCATAAAGAGTCAGGATCTGCGCCTGACTTTTTATGAAAATGGCAGGCTATTTTCTTTTTGATGACGCGCTGCGGCGCGTAGGGAAAAAGGCATGCTGTTTTTTGTGGAATGCGCGCCGGCGGCGCGAAAGAATTGCAGCGGGCCGCTTGTATGCGGCTCGTTTTTTCTTCTGTCGAAAAAGCAGGGAAAGCCGGTATTTTGGTTTTGGGCTGTGCGGCCGGACACAAAGCGCACAGCCAGCTTTGCAATCTACTTAGCTGCAAAGAAAAGTTTCGTTTTTTCACGGGCATCGGAAAAACGAGAGGTCATCACATGAAAAACACTGTATCCTTAAAGGAAAATCACCTGTTCCGCCGGGTCTATTACCGGGGGGTTTCGTCAGCGGGCAGCCATCTGGTGCTGTACTGCCGCAAAAACAACCTCGGCTATAACCGGCTGGGGCTGACGGTCAGCGCCAAATTGGCCGGCGCGGTGCAGCGCAACCGCGTCAAGCGTCTGCTGCGGGAGGCTTACCGCCTGCATGAAGACGCCTTTGCCACCGGCGTTGACCTTGTGCTCGTCGCGCGGGGACGCGCGGTGGGCGCAACGTATTGGGAAATCGAAAAATCGCTGCTGCACGCCTTGCGGCAAAACAAGGCGGCGGCGGCTCATCCGTGAAGCGCTTGCTGCTGGCGGCCGTTCGTTTTTACCGCCGGCATATCTCGCCCTGCAAGCCGTCCTGCTGCCGCTATATCCCGACCTGCTCGCAGTACGCGCTGGAGGCAATCGAAAAGTACGGCGCGCTCAAGGGCGGCTGGCTGTCGGTCAAGCGCATCTGCCGGTGTCATCCTTTTTCTAAAAGAGGGCCGTATGACCCGGTGCCTTAAAAGCTGGGCGCACGGAAAATTGAAAATTGTTGGGAGTTAATTTATGGGAGAATTATTCGGACTTGTTATCGTCAGGCCGCTCGGTCTTATTCTGGAGGCCATCTTCAGGGCTGTCGGCTCCTATGGCTTTGCGGTTATTCTGTTCGCGCTGGCGGTCAAGATCATCTGCATTCCGCTGGCGATCAAGGGCAAAAAGAGTATGCTGGCCATGAGCGCGATGAACGCCGAGATGCAGCAGCTGCAAAAGAAATATGCCAACAACCGCGTCAAGCTTAATGAGGAGATACAGAAGCTGTACCAGAAGCACGGCATCAGCCCGCTTTCCGGCTGTCTGCCCCAGTTTATCCCGCTGCCGATCATGATGGGTCTGTACTACGCGGTGCAGCAGCCGCTCAAGTTTATGATGGGCTTTGGCGACGAGGTGATTGCAAAGCTGGCCGCGTTTGTCGGCGTCGATCTGGCGGCCGCGGGCTTTTACGGTCAGATCACCATTGCGGAAAAGCTCAGTCAGGTCTTTGCGGAAAACGGCGGCGTCTGGCCGGAGGCCGTCACGCGCATCACCGAGGGCGCGGGCGATCTGCTCAATATTGACTTTAATTTCTTCGGCCTGAATCTGGCGCAGATCCCGTCTATCAAATCGCCCAGCGCGCTTTGGATCATCCCGATCCTGTCCGGTTTGACCGCATTTCTGTCCTCTTACGTCATGCAGAAGATGCAGGGCACGAAAAATGAAGCCGCGGCCAGCCAGATGCGCATGATGAGCTACATGATGCCGCTGATGTCGGTGTACTTTGGCTTTATCCTGCCGGGTGCGATCGGTATTTACTGGATTTTCAATAATGTATTCACCTGCTTGCAGGAGCTGGTGCTCGGCAATTACCTCATCAAGAAAAGAGAGAAAGAGGAGGCCGAGAAGGCCGCCCGCCTGACTGCGGAAAAGGAAGCCAAGCGTGCGGCGCACCATGCCGCACAGGTCGAACAGTCCCAGAAAGCAAAGAAGGATAAGGGGGACAAATAATCATGCAGAAATTTTTAGAAGCCACCGGTGAAAACCGTGATGCCGCGATCGAAAATGCGCTGCGGCAGCTTGGACTTGACCGGGACGACGTTTCGGTCGAGGTGCTTGACAACGGTAAAAAGGGTTTTCTCGGTATCGGCGCAACGCCCGCGCGCGTGCGTGTGTCCTATGAAGCGCCCGATGAGCCGGCAGCTCCGGCAAAGCCGGAAAAGGCTGTCCACACACCTGTGGAAAAGGAAAAACCAGCAAAGCCCCAGCACGATAGCCGCCCGAAAAAGCAGGACAAGCCCGCTAAGCTGTCCATCACGACCGAGGATGATACGCCGCGTCTGGTCAAGGCCGCGCCGGCTGATTTCACACCGGATAAGCCCGAAGTCGCCCACCCGTCTCGTGGTGAGCGCCGCCGGCGCGACAGCCGCCCGCACGAAAAGCGTCCGCCCGTGCCCGCCGTACCCAAGGAGCGCGCGCTCAAGCCGGTCTCGGAGGAATGCATGAAAAAGGCAGAGACGCTTGCGACCGAGTTCATCACCGGCCTGCTGGAAAAAATGGGCGTTGTGGGCACGGTTTCTGTGCTGCCGCAGGTCGAATGCGACCAGCTTCGGCTGGAGATCTCCGGTCCGGACATGGGGCCGGTCATCGGCCGCCGCGGCGATACACTGGACGCCATCCAGTACCTTGCCTCGCTCGTGCTCAATAATGCGCTGGACGAGCATGTGCGCTTGTCGGTCGATACGGAGAATTACCGTGAAAAACGCACGGAAAGCCTGGAGCGTCTGGCACGCAAAATCGCCATGAAGGTGGTCAAATCCCACCGCGCGATGACGCTTGAGCCGATGAACCCCTATGAGCGCCGCATCATCCATGCCACGCTGCAGGATTTTAACGGCGTGACCACCTATTCCACCGGCACCGAGCCGGGTCGCCGCGTTGTGATCGCGCCGGACGGCGGCCGCTCGCACCACTGAGCCAACGCCGGGGGGATAAATATGAACGATACCATAGCCGCCATTTCTTCCGCCGGCGGGCCGGTCGGGCTGATCCGGGTATCGGGTGAACGGGCGATCGAGGCGGTCTCGGCCGTGTTTCACGCCAAAAACGGAGGAGAACTGCGCGACGCGCCCACGCAAAAGCTGGTGTTCGGCACGCTGCATGGAACAGACGGCAAGATGATCGATTGCTGCTATGCGGTTGCGCTGCACGCGCCGCATACCTACACCGGCGAGCCGATGGCCGAGCTGCAATGCCACGGCTCGTCCGCCGTGCTCACGCAGGCGCTTGAGGCGCTGTTTCAGCAGGGTGTAAGGCAGGCCGAAGCGGGCGAGTTTACCCGCCGCGCCTTTCTCAACGGCAAAATCGGCCTGTCCGAAGCCGAAGCCGTACACGACCTCATCACTGCGCGCACGGTCGAAGCCGCGCAGAACGCTGCCGCGCAGGTGATGGGTTCGGTTGGCTCACCCATTCGGCAGATGCGCGACGAACTGATTAGTCTGGTAGCGCATTTCCACGCAGTGGTCGATTTTCCCGACGAGGATATCGACCCTGTGTTGTTTGACGATGCGGCCGCGCTGCTGCACCGCACGACCAGCCGTCTGTATGCCATGGCGGAAAGCTATGAGCGCGGGCGTATCCTGCGCGAAGGTGTGCCCTGCGTCATTCTCGGACGGCCGAATGCGGGCAAATCCACGCTGCTCAATGCCCTGCTCGGGCGCGAACGCGCGATCGTCACCGATATTCCGGGTACGACGCGCGATTTGATCGAGGAAAACGTTAAGGTCGGTCAGCTGCTGCTGCGCGTGACCGATACCGCCGGTCTGCGGGACACCAATGACCCCATTGAACAGGCAGGTATTGACCGCGCAATGGCCGAAGCCTCAGCCTGTTCGCTTATCCTCGCCGTGTTTGACGGCTCCCGCCCACTGGGCGATGAGGATATGCTGGTGCTTGCACGCTCGACCGGACACCGCGCGATCGCAGTCATCAATAAGGATGATTTGCCGCGCCAGATTGATGAAAAGCTGCTCAAAAAGCATTATCTGCATATTGTGCCGCTCTCGGCCAAAACGGGGGAGGGCATGAAAAAGCTGCTTGCGCTGATACCACGGCTGGTCGGTTTGGGAGACGGCGCGCTCGACGGCGCGCTCATCACCAACGCCCGGCAGGCCGCCGCGCTGGCGCGCGCCGCGGAGCGCTGCGAAGCCGCGCTGTACGCCGCTACCACAGGCCTCACACCTGACGCGGTCGTGATGGACGCGGAGGGCGCAATCGCCGCGCTCGGCGAAATCACCGGCGAGACGGTGACCGAAGCCGTTGTGACCCGCATTTTCAGCGATTTCTGTGTCGGCAAGTAAAAGGTGTGCTCAAAAAAATCGGAAACGGTTTTGCAAACGATGCGGCGTTTTTCGTAAAAAATATTATGATATCCGATATCCAGCCAACAGAGGCCGCCTGCCGCGCGCAGCGGCCTTTGATTTTTCTTTGAAAACATTTCAAATAGAAATATTTGATAATAATATTACTTTATGTATTTGATATTTTCTGTCAAGGTCAAAAGTTATCCCATGTTTACACAGAGTTATCAACAGCAGCTATCAACAGAGCTGTGTATAAAAACGCGGTGCCGCCCAGCCGGAAATGGGTTTTTGGCAAGAGAAAGGGAGGGAGCTTTGCACAATGATTTTTGATTCCGAGCCGTTTGATGTCGCGGTGATCGGCGCAGGTCACGCGGGTATCGAGGCCGCGCTTGCCGCCGCCCGCTTGGGCATGAAAACAGCCTGCTTTTCTATCAATCTGGATGCGGTCGGCAATATGCCTTGTAATCCGGCAATTGGCGGCACGGCCAAGGGACATCTGGTGCGCGAGATCGACGCACTGGGCGGCGAAATGGCGCGCGCGGCCGACGCGGCCTGCATCCAATACCGTATGCTCAACCGGGGCAAGGGGCCGGCGGTGCACTCGCTGCGCGCGCAGGCTGACCGGGTCAAGTACCGAACGTATATGAAGCGCGT
Source organism: Agathobaculum sp. (assembly GCF_022775115.1). Taxonomy (GTDB): domain Bacteria; phylum Bacillota; class Clostridia; order Oscillospirales; family Butyricicoccaceae; genus Agathobaculum. Next base: position 21,297 of record NZ_JALFLA010000059.1, on the reverse strand, counting down.
GCTCGAACAGCAGCAGGGCTTGCAGCTCAAACAGGACGAAATTGTTCAAATAGAGACCGAAAACGGCGCGGTCACAGCGGTTGTGACGGCCATCGGCGCGCGGCATCCGGTGCGCGCGGCCATCGTTGCAACGGGCACTTTTCTCGGCGGGCGTATCATTATCGGTGATTTTGCCCAGCAGAGCGGCCCGGACGGTATGGCGGCTGCGGGGCCGCTGGCCGACTGCCTGCGCGCGCTTGGCTTTCGCTTGCAGCGCTTCAAAACGGGTACGCCGCCGCGTATCCACCGCCGCTCGATCGATCTTGGCGGCCTTGCTGTGCAGCCGGGTGAACAGGAGATCATCCCCTTTTCTTTTGATACGGAACGCCCGCCCGAAAATCAGGCCGTCTGCTATTTGACCTACACGACCGACCGCACGCACGAGATCATCCGCGCCAACCTTGACCGTTCTCCGCTCTACGGCGGTAAAATTGAAGGTGTAGGTCCGCGCTACTGTCCAAGCATTGAGGATAAGATCGTCCGTTTTGCCGACAAGCCGCGCCACCAGCTTTTTCTTGAGCCGATGGGATTGGACACGGAGGAGATCTATGTGCAGGGCTTTTCCTCGTCCATGCCGTTTGATGTGCAGTGCGAGATGCTGCGCTCGGTCAAGGGCTTGGAAAATGCAGAGATCATGCGCCCGGCCTACGCTATCGAGTACGACTGCATCGACCCCTTGGAGCTGACACTGACCTTGGAGAGCAAAAAGGTCAAGGGACTGTACGGTGCGGGGCAGTTCTGCGGCTCGTCCGGCTATGAGGAGGCGGCGGCGCAGGGGTTGGTCGCGGGTATCAACGCCGCGCTTGCAATCAAAGGACAGCCGCCGCTCATCCTTGACCGTGCGGACGGTTATATCGGTACGTTGATCGACGATCTGGTCACGCGCGGCACGAGCGAGCCGTACCGTATGATGACCTCGCGCTCGGAATACCGTTTGCTGCTGCGGCAGGACAACGCGGATGAACGGCTTGTCCCCATTGGTGTGCGCGTCGGTCTTAACCCACCTGAAAGAGGGGAGCGCGTGCGGCAAAAGTATGCACAGGTAGAGCAAGAGATCGCACGGGTCGCTTCGGTCGGCCTTGCGCCGAATACGGCGCTCAGCTGCTTTCTTGCCGGTAAGAACAGCGCACCCATCCGGGCAGGCTGTAAGCTGATTGAGCTGCTGCGCCGTCCCGAGCTGTGCTATGATGAGCTTGCGCCGTTTGACCCGGCGCGTCCGGTGCTGTCCGCGGTCATCCGTGAGCAGGTCGATATCCGCATCAAGTACGCCGGGTATATCGAGCGCCAGCAGCGGGACGTCGAGCAGTACCGCAGGCTGCAAAACCGGCATTTGCCGCCCGATTTGGATTACAGCGGCATTGATTCGCTGCGGCTGGAAGCGCGGCAAAAGCTGGACGCGGTCAAACCGGTGAGCATCGGGCAGGCGGCGCGCATTTCAGGCGTCTCGCCCGCTGATATCACCGCGCTGATGATTTATCTGGAGACAAAATGGAAGGGGGAGGGACGTTGACCGATTGTGAGTTACTCACCGCCGGACTGGAGCGGATGCATATTAAATTTTGTCCACAGGCTGTGGATCAATTGCTGCGTTTCTCTGCCCTGCTGTTGGACAAGAACAAGGTGATGAACCTGACCGCAGTCACCGACCCGTGCGAGGTAGTCACCCGGCATTTTCTGGATTGTGCGGCGCTCGTGCCTTATCTGCAAGCGGGGCAGCGCGTGCTGGATGTCGGCACGGGAGCGGGCTTTCCCGGCCTGCCGCTGGCCATCCTCTGTCCGGAGGCCTCGTTTGTGCTGCTCGATGCACAGCGCAAGCGTATTGACTTCCTGCGTGAAGTTATCACCGCGCTGGGGCTGACCAACTGTACGGCCGTTCACGCCCGGGCAGAGGACTTCGCGGGGGACAACCGCGCCTCATTCGATGCGGCGACCTCGCGCGCTGTCGCTATGCTGCGCGTGCTGTGTGAGCTGGCACTGCCGATGGTCAAGGTGGGCGGCGCGTTTCTCGCCATGAAGGCGGTGGACTGCATGGATGAGGTCGGCTCGGCCGCGAACGCCTTTACCGTGCTCGGCGCGCCGGCGGCTGAGCTGCTGCGCTACACCGTGCCCTTTGACGAGATACCGCGCGTCATTGTCCGCCTGCGCAAGACCGCTGAGACACCGGCGCAGTATCCGCGCCGCTTCAAACGGATACAGGCCGATCCGTTATAACGATTTGTAACCCTCTGTATGGAAATTACAGAGGGTTATTTTTTGTCCGAAAATAGGGGGAAATGTGGCTTTTGCAGTTGAAATTGACAGATGTTCGTCGTTTTTTGTGATTTTTGCGGTCGATTTTCCTTGTCAAAATGTAATAATATGGTAATCTATTACCGTAGGACATACCATTTTAATTTCCCATCCGTGATCTTGCTGAAGGAGGAGCAGTACATGATGTCGGTTTTAACACTTGTATCGGGTAAGGAGGACCGCACGCTGCGGCGTGTTCGCGTGAGCGATATCGCACGAAATCCCAATCAGCCGCGCAAATATTTTGACCCGGAAGCCATTGCGCAGCTTGCTGAGAGCATCCGCCAGTATGGCGTACTTAATCCGCTGACCGTCCGCCGTATACCGGATGGCGGCTTTGAGCTGGTAGCGGGTGAGCGGCGGTTGCGCGCGGCGCGCGTCGCCGGGCTGACCGAGGTGCCTTGCCTTGTTATCTCGGCCGATTCCAAGGATTCCTCGGCAATCGCGCTGGTGGAGAATTTACAGCGGCGCGATCTGGATTTCTTTGAGGAGGCAGGCGGCTTCAGGCGGCTGATAGAGCAATACGGTTTGACGCAGGAGGAGGCCGCCCGCAAGGTGGGTAAAACACAGTCGGCAGTGGCCAATAAGCTGCGGCTGCTGCGTCTGTCACCTCAGAATATGGAGCTGATTCGCAGCGCTAACCTGACCGAGCGTCATGCCCGTGCTCTGCTGCGGCTGGAAAGCGAGGAGGATCGTATCGCCGCGACCAATTATATTATCGAGCATGATTTGAACGTGGGACGGTCGGAGCAGTACATCGAATCGCTGCTGGGTGCGCAGCAAGCGCCGCCGGGTAACGAGCGCAAGATGGTGCGTCTGATAAAAGATGTGCGCTTCTTTTTGAATACGCTCAACCGCGCAGTCGGTGTGATGGTGGATGCCGGCATTGGTGCGACCGTTGACCAGCAGGAGAGCGATAATGGTCTTACGCTGACCATTACTATTCCGAATGCGCGCGGCTGACCCGCCGAATGTTTCACGTGAAACAAGCAACTGCCAAAACAGACCGTCTCAAGGGGCGGTCTTTTTGTATGCTTCGCCATTTTTCAGCAAATAGAATGTTTCATGTGAAACATTCTATTTGCATTTGCAACGCGGTATGCTATAATAAAACTCGTAGGATAAATCGCAACAAGTTAGGAGAACGCTATGGGTAAGATTATTGCATTCGCCAACCAAAAGGGCGGCGTTGGCAAAACGACCACCGCGATCAATCTTGCGGCAGCGCTGTTCGAGCGCGGCAAGCGTGTGCTGCTGTGTGACTTTGACCCGCAGGGCAACGCTACCTCGGGCTTTGGTGTTGATCCCCGCTCCTTGCAGACCTCGATTTACGATTTGATCGTTGAGGACGAGCCTGATGTCAATGCAGCTATCGTTTCGACAAAATGGGTCGATTTGATTGGCGCGAATGTGAATTTGGCCGGTGCCGAGCTTGATTTGATCACAATGGAGGGCAGGGAAAACCGCCTGCGGCGCGTGCTTGACCGTGTGCGGGATGCGTATGATTACATTTTTATCGACTGTCCACCGTCGCTCGGCCTGCTGACGCTCAACTGTCTGTGTGCCTCAAACAGCTTTTTGGTGCCGCTGCAATGCGAGTATTACGCGCTGGAGGGTTTAAGTCAGCTGATGACCACCGTGCGCATGGTCAAAAAGAATATGAATCCGGAGCTTGCGCTGGAGGGTGTGTTGCTCACTATGTTTGATGGGCGCACCAACCTGTCCATTCAGGTGGTTGAGGAGGTAAAAAAACACTTTCCGGGGGAGGTATTTCGTTCGGTCGTGCCGCGCAATGTGCGCCTGAGCGAAGCGCCCAGCCATGGCAAGCCGATCACCGATTATGACCGGCTGTGCCGCGGCGCGGAGGCATATTTATCCCTTGCCGATGAAATATTAAAGAAGAACGCAGGACGAGGGGAGGGGAGATAGCATGGCGTCACCCAAAAAGGGATTGGGCGGCGGACTTTCCAACCTGTTCGGCGGCGATGTGACCGACCTGAGCGCGGCCGGTGCGGCGGACAGTATAAGCCAGCTTCCGCTGACCAAAATAGAGCCAAACCCCAACCAGCCGCGCAAGGTCTTTGCGCAAGCCGCATTGGACGAGCTGGCCGAAAGTATCCGCCTGCATGGCATTATCACGCCAATCACCGTGCGGCCGGGAGATAAGGACGGCTATTATCAGATTATCGCGGGCGAGCGCCGCTGGCGCGCGGCGCGGCAGGCCGGTTTAGAAAAAATACCTGCCATGGTGCTGCAAGCCAAGGAAAGCGAAGTCATGGAGCTTGCGCTGATTGAAAATTTGCAGCGGCAGGATCTCAATCCGATCGAGGAAGCCGAAGGCTATGACCTGCTCATGCGCCAATTCGGGCTGACACAGGAGGAGGTTGCGCAGCGTGTAGTCAAATCCCGCCCGGCAGTCGCCAATGCGCTGCGGCTGCTTGCCTTGCCGGAGGAGGTGCGCGCGATGGTCGCGGAGGGCAAGCTGTCCGGTGGCCATGCGCGCGCTGTGCTGGCCGTGGAGCAGGTGGATAAGCGCTATGAAGCCGCTTGCCAGATGGCTGGGATGACCGTGCGGCAGGCTGAAACGCTGGCAAAAAAGCTCAATAAAAAGCCGCCTAAGACACCGGAAAGAGCGGATTTCACGGTCGATTATGTCGCTGATATTGCAAAAGAGCTGGAGGGAGCACTTGGCCGCAAGGTCAGCATCCAGCAGGGCAAAAACAGCGGCGCGCTCACGCTTGAATACTACGGTGCAGACGACCTCGAACGCCTGATCGACGCGCTGCGCACGCTGCGCGTATAAGAAGGGAGTAGGCAGGATGGACGAACAAAAAAAGCCTGTGAGTCAGGAGCAGCCGGAGAAAAAGCTCAGCCGGACGACGCTTACCTTTTATATCGTGGCACTGTTTTCCGTGGCGATCGCGCTGATCCTGATCAGCTATGTCGCGCAGTCGCGGGCGGACAGACAGCTGGAAAGCTTGAGCACCCAGCTTAACGAGCAGCAAACGGTCGCGCAGGGCGCAACCCAGAAAATGGAAGACCTGCAAAAGCAGCTTGACGAGCAGCAGCAGGTGATCGACCAGCTTACCGCGCTGTACGGCACCGACATTGCCGGTCTGCCGGAGACCGCGCGGCAGACGGCCGACGAGCGCACGGTTTACGCGCTGCTTGCGCGCATCAACGCGCAGCTGCTTGCGGAAAACGACGCGGACGCTGTGGCTGCTTATGATGAGCTGGTGCAGAATTACAGCGAGGAGCGTCTGCTGGGTAATGCACCCGAGCAGTCCTTCGGCGCGGATATCAACAAGCTGTTCGAGAATGCGCAGCAGCAGATACAAGCCGTGCGGGGGCAAGACCCCAACGGCGCGGCATAAGGATAAGGAAAAAGGAGAAATCAAACCATGCTGGATATTAAATTTGTCCGCCAGAACCCGGATGCGGTCAAGGAGAACATCAAAAAGAAGTTTCAGGACGATAAGCTGCCGCTGGTCGATGAGGTCATCGAGCTGGATGCCAAGTTCCGCGCGGCCAAGACCCGGTGCGACGAGCTGCGCGCGCTGCGCAACAAGAAGTCCAAGGAGATCGGCGGGCTGATGGCCAAGGGGCAGAAAGACGAGGCCGAGGCGGTCAAGGCCGAGGTCAAGGCCATGGCCGACGAGATGGCGCAGCTTGAGGAAGACGAAAAGGTCTACACTGAGGGCGTTAAAGCGCGAATGATGGTCATTCCGCAGATCATCGATCCGACCGTGCCGATCGGCAAGGACGATTCCGAAAATGTCGAGATCGAGCGCTTCGGTGAGCCGGTCGTGCCCGATTTTGAGGTACCTTATCACGTCGATATCATGGAGCGCCTGAACGGCATTGATTTGGATGCCGCGCGCCGCACTTCGGGCAACGGCTTCTATTTTCTCAAGGGCGATGTGGCGCGTCTGCACTCGGCCATCCTGTCCTACGCGCGCGATTTTATGATCGACCGCGGCTTCACCTATTATATCCCGCCGTTTATGATCCACAGCGATGTGGTCAAGGGTGTCATGTCCTTCAAGGAGATGGAGAACATGATGTATAAGATCGAGGGCGAGGATCTTTATCTGATCGGCACTTCGGAGCATTCGATGATCGGCAAGTTCATCGACACCATCAGCGAGGAAGATACCCTGCCGCAGACGCTGACCAGCTACTCGCCCTGCTTCCGCAAGGAGGTCGGCGCGCATGGCATCGAGGAGCGCGGTGTTTACCGCATCCACCAGTTTGAAAAGCAGGAGATGGTCGTCGTCTGCAAGCCTGAGGAATCTCCAATGTGGTATGAAAAGCTCTGGCAGAACACGGTCGACTTTTTCCGTACGCTCGATATCCCGGTGCGCACGCTTGAGTGCTGCTCGGGCGATCTGGCCGACCTGAAGGTCAAGTCGTGTGATGTGGAAGCATGGTCGCCGCGCCAGAAAAAGTATTTTGAGGTCGGTTCCTGCTCCAATCTGGGCGATGCGCAGGCGCGCCGTTTGCAGATCCGCGTGCGCAGCAAGGAAAACCCCAAGGAGCTGTACTTTGCGCATACGCTCAACAATACGGTCGTTGCGCCGCCGCGTATGCTGATCGCCTTTTTGGAGAATAACCTGCGCGCGGACGGCACGGTTGCCATTCCGCAGCCCTTGCAGCCGTATATGGGCGGCAAGACCGAGATCGGCTGACCGCGCAAGCCCTACAGAAAAGGAGAACACTGCATGGAAATCGGCATCAAAGGAAAGCAGACCTTTACTGTGACCGAGGATAAGCTGGCCAGCAAGGTTGGCAGCGGCCTTGTGGCCGTATTTGCCACACCGATGATGATCGCGGCGATCGAAAATACCGCCGCAGCAAGCGTCGCGTCCTATCTCGAGGAGGGCAAGACGACGGTCGGCACGCTGGTCAATGTCACCCATGTGGCGGCAACGCCCCTGGGCATGACTGTCCGCATCGAGACCGAATTGACCGACATTGCCGCAAACGGCAAAATTCTGACCTTCCGTGTTGCGGCGTATGACGAGGTCGGCCTGATCGGAGAAGGCACACATCAGCGTGCCGTTGTGGACAGAACGCGCTTTGAAGCCAAGGCGGCGGCCAAAAAGGGCGGCTGAAGGCTTGGCCGCATATGAAATAATTCCCATTTTTCCGATAAAAATACTGGGAAAACTATTGACTTTTATCCGGACACCACGTATAATGATATACAGGAAAAGGCAATGAAGGAAAGAGTAGTCCATCATCCCCCTCCCAACAGAGAGCCCGCGTATGCTGAAAGCGGGCGGAGGGGGAATGGACGAACATGGCTCCGGAGCAGCGTACCGAGACCATCAGGTCAAGGCTACGACGGGAACCGCCCGTTACCGCGGCGCGGCGTCGTTTGACGCTGAGGAGGTTTCGGCAGCACCGGAACGAACAGAAGTGGTACCACGGGACAGTTGCGCTCGTCTTCTAATGTGCAGGAAGGCGGGCGCTTTTTTCTATTATATACACCATCAGGAGGGAAGTACAATGGGTGAGCATTTTGAAACCAGATGTATCCACGGCAGCGGTGAACACAGCTTTGAGGAGCAGACACACGCGGTCTCGTTCCCGCTGTACCAAACCGCGACCTTCGGCCATCTTGGCCTTGGCCGGTCGAGCGGCTTTGACTATACGCGGGAGAAGAATCCCACCCGCCAGCGCTTGGAAGAGATCATGACCGAGCTGGAGCACGGTGTGGATACCGTGGCCTTTGCCTCGGGTATGGCGGCGGTCAGCGCCTGCTTTGAGCTGTTTTCCCCCGGAGATCATATCATCTGCGCGGAGGACCTGTACGGCGGCACCAACCGCCTGCTGCACACCATCAGCATGAAAAACGGCCTACAGGTCGACTTTGTCGATACCACGTCGCTCGAACAGATTCGCGAGCGGCTGACGCCCGCGACCCGCGCCATCTACATCGAAACGCCCAGCAACCCCATGATGCGTGTGACCGACCTGCGCGGCTGCGCGGCCATCGCAAAGGAGCACGGCCTGCTGCTGATTGCGGATAATACCTTTCTCTCCCCGTATTTTCAAAACCCCATTGCATTGGGCGCGGATATCGTCATCCACAGCGGCAGTAAGTTTATCAGCGGCCATAATGATACGATCGCGGGCTTTCTCACCTCCGCGCGGCAGGACTTGGCCGACAGGATACGCCTGATCGCCAAAACGACCGGCGGGATGCTCGCGCCGTTCGACTGCTGGCTGGCCATGCGCGGGCTGAAAACGCTGCCCATCCGCGTGGAGCGGCAGCAGCAAAATGCGCGCGAGGTCGCGCGCTGGCTGGGCGCGCAGCCGGGCATCGAGCAGGTATTTTATACCGGCCTTGCCGACCACCCCGGCTACGCTCTCAATCTATCGCAGGCAAGGGGATGCGGCAGTATGCTTTCCTTCCGTACGGACACAGTCCAGACCGCGCACCGCATATTAAACGGCGTGCGGCTGATCACCTTTGCGGAAAGCCTTGGCGGCACGGAAAGCCTGATTACATACCCGCTGACGCAGACCCACCCAGATGTGCCGGAGCAAATGCGCTTGCGGCTCGGCATCACGGACAGGCTGCTGCGCCTCTCGGTCGGGCTGGAGCATGTGGATGATATCATTGCCGATCTGGGGCAGGCGCTGGAGGGATAAAACCATGGAGCGATACGATTTTGACGAGCTCATCGACCGGAAGAACACAAACAGCCTGAAATTCGACTTCGCGGTCGAGCGCGGCCGCCCGGCCGACGTGCTGCCGCTCTGGGTGGCGGATATGGATTTCCGGGCGCCCGCGCCCGTGCTGGACGCGCTGCGCAAGGCGGTCGAACACGGTATCTTTGGATACAGCGAGGTAAAGGCGGACTATTATGACACACTCGCCGCTTGGTTTGGGGCGCATTTCGGGTGGAGCACCCAGCCGGAATGGCTGGTCAAGACCCCGGGTGTGGTGTACGCGCTGGCGATGGCCGTGCGGGCTTTCACCCAGCCGGGGGATGCGGTGCTCATCCAGCCGCCGGTGTATTACCCGTTTTACAGCGTGGTGACGGATAATGACCGCAGGCTGGTGGAAAATGATCTGATTTATCAAAATGGGCGCTATGTGATCGACTTTGCCGATTTTGAGGACAAGATCGTTCAAAACAGGGTCAAGCTGTTCCTGCTGTGCAGCCCGCACAATCCGGTCGGACGGGTGTGGACGGCCGAGGAGCTGCGCCGGCTCGCACAAATCTGCAAAAAGCACGGCGTGTTCGTCGTGTCCGACGAGATACATTGCGACTTCGCCTTTCCGGAGCATCCGCATACCCCGCTGCTGCTGGCCGCGCCCGCGCTGGCCGAGCAGGCTATGGTCTGCACTGCGCCCAGCAAGACCTTCAATCTGGCCGGATTGCAGGTGTCCAACATCTGGATACCCGGGCAGTCCGCCCGCACCCGTTTTCAAAAGGAAATGGACCGCAGCGGCTATTCGCAGCTCAATTCGCTGGGGCTGGTCGCTTGTCAGGCCGCGTATGCCGCGGGCGATGTGTGGCTGACACAGTGCCACGCCTATCTGCGGGAAAATTTAGCGTTCGTGCGCGGCTTTTTGCGGGAGCAGCTGCCGCAGATCACCCTTGTTGAGCCGGAGGGCACCTATTTTGCATGGCTGGACTGCGCGGGGCTGGGCTTGTCCCGCCGGGAGCTGAATGACCTGATCGTAAACAAGGCCAAGCTGTGGCTGGACGCCGGGCATATCTTCGGCGGGAATGCCGCGCAGTTCCAGCGCGTGGTGCTGGCCTGCCCGCGCGCGCGGCTCGCGCAGGCCATGCAGCAGCTCAAACAAGCCGTGGGCTGACATAGGGCGGCGGGAAATAAGAACATATGCCGCGCCGCCGCGCGGCGGGAGGAGGTAGACCGAATTGAAAATACCATTGCGCTATCAAATGTCGGAATACGATTGCGGGCCGACCGCTATGCTCAACGCGGTCAGCTATCTGTTCGAGCGGGAGGATATCCCGCCCGAGCTGATACGGAATATCATGCTGTACAGCCTCGATTGCTATGACAAGAACGGTGTCAGCGGCAAGCGGGGCACCTCATGCGCGGCCATGATGTTTTTGAGCAACTGGCTCAACGGCTTTGGCAGCATCGGGCAGCTGAGCGTTTCGAGCAGCTACCTGTCCGGTGAGCATGTCTTTCTCGGCAGCAGCAGTCTGGTGGAGGATGCGCTGCGGCGGGGCGGCGCGGTGGTCGCGCGCGTGCTCCATGACGTGTGGCATTACATCCTGCTGACCGGGGTGGAAGGCGATAACATTATGGTTTTTGACCCCTATTATCAGCAGGAACCGTTTGCGGAGGCGCCCGATGTTCAAATGGTGTTTGACCAGCCCTATCGCTGCAACCGCATTGTCCCGCGCGAGCGGCTGAATCGGCAATCGCTCACGCTTTACGCCTTCGGGCCGACTGAGACCCGCGAGGCCGTACTGCTGTTCAACGAAAAAACCAAGCTGACAGCCGAGCAGACGGTCGAATACATGATCTGACAGGCTATTTCCGGGGGAAAGTAAAGAGGAAAAGGGGGGCGGCAATATGTCGTCGCGCATTCAACTGAAGTATTTGTTTGAGGACAAGCCATATGACCCGGCGGTCGAACCATCGGATTATGACGCGCTGGACTTTGTCAGCGCAGGCTGTCATCTGTATGGCAAGATATTGTGGCCGGACGGCAGCTTTGCCGCCGACCGCCCCTGCGTCATCTTGCTTCACGGTTTTCCCGGCGCGGCGCGAAGCGACGACTTGGCCTATGCGCTTTGCCGTATCGGCTGCGTGGTGGTCGTGCCGCACCACCGGGGCGCATGGGGGAGCGAGGGCAAATATCTGGTATCCAACTGCATACAGGATGCGCTTGCGCTGGCCGATTGGGCGCGCAGTCCGGCCTTTTGCCGGCAGTACCGGGTGGATGCACGCGCGGTCTTTCTCGCGGGGCACAGCATGGGCGGCAACACAGCGCTGAATGCCGGGCGCACGCTGCCTTGGCTGCGCGGGCTGATATTGATGACGCCGTTCGACCCGACGCGCGCGCTGCGGGACGGCCACCCGGAAACGCTGCACAGGCTGCTGCCGGAGGGTGACATCCTGCGCAGCGACGGCCTTGACGCAATTTTTGATGACATCGCCGCCCATGTGGACAGCTGGCAGTTTGAGCGCGCCTTTGCGGAGGTGAGGACGCAGAACCTCTGCTGTGTCACCGGGCGGCTGGACGAGATCGCCCCCGGCGAGCAGATGGTGCAGCCGCTGTGGCAAAAGCTGCGCGCCGCGCAGACCCCGGCGATCCACCGCCTGTTGGAGCTGCCCGCCGGGCACGGCCTGTGCGGCAGCCGCATCGCGCTGATCCGCTTTGCCGCGCAGTTTATTGCTGATGCGCTGGCAGAGGAATAGAGGCTGCTGCGGAGCACGCATTTGCGCTTTCCTTTTTCGTTCTCTTGACAATCCGCCCTACATACAGTATAATAAGCCCAATAAGGGAGTAGTCGGCGCGGTCGCTCGGCCGCGTGGCAGAGCCAACATACTGAGGGGCGTTCCCCTCTGGTTTTGCACGAAATGACGAGACTTATCTGCTTTGCGCGGCAGATGGGTCTCTTTTTTATGCCCGCTGCCGTGAAGAACGAGGAGGACAGGAAAATGAGTCTTTTGGAGCTGTTTGTCATTGCCGTCGGGCTGTCGATGGATGCGTTTGCCGTTTCGGTCTGCAAGGGATTGTCCGTGCGCGCGCTGCGGCCGCACCACGCGGTTATCACCGGACTTTGGTTCGGCGGCTTTCAGGCGCTGATGCCGCTGCTGGGCTATCTGCTCGGCGTGCGCTTTCAAGCACTTATCACCAATGTCGATCACTGGATCGCCTTTGTACTGCTGTGCCTGATCGGCGGCAATATGGTGCGTGAGTCGCGCGGGGACGAGGAGGAAAGCGTCAGCGATTCGTTTGCGCCTGCGGCCATGCTGCCGCTGGCCATCGCTACCAGCATTGACGCGCTGGCTGTCGGCGTTACGTTTGCATTTTTGCAGGTCGATATCGTGCCGGCGGTGTGCTTCATCGGCGTGACGACCTTTGTGCTTTCCGCCGCCGGGGTCAAGGTGGGCAACGTGTTCGGCACGCGGTATAAGTCTCGCGCCGAGCTGTTCGGCGGCATCGTGCTCATTTTGATGGGCTGCAAGATACTGCTCGAGCATTTGGGTATCTGGGGGTAACAAAAAAGGACGCTTGTGGCGTCCTTTTTCTTTTATCGCTTTTACTCAGAGAGCAGCATACGGTCGTTTTCGATGTTGAACTTTTCCAGCAGGTCGCGCACCGAAAGGTTTTTCTTCTCCTCCCCCCGGATATCGACCACCACATGTCCCGCGTCCATCATGATCAGGCGGTTGCCGTATTGGATGGCGTGCTTCATGTTGTGGGTGACCATCAGCGTGGTCAAGCCCTCGCGGGAGACGATCTCCTCGGTCAGCTGCAATACCTTGTCAGCCGTTTTGGGGTCGAGCGCGGCGGTGTGCTCGTCGAGCAGCAGCAGGTCGGGCTTTTTCAGCGTCGCCATGAGTAGCGTCAGCGCCTGCCGCTGGCCGCCGGACAGCAGGCCGACCTTGCTGGTCATGCGGTTTTCCAGCCCAAGGCCGAGCGTGGCGAGCTTTTCGCGGTACAGCTCACGCTCGCCGCCCGTGATACCGGACAGCAGGCCGCGCCGCTGGCCGCGCCGTCCCGCCAGCGCGAGATTTTCCTCAATGCCCATCGTGGCGGCCGTGCCCATCATCGGGTCCTGAAACACGCGGCCGAGGAATCTGGCACGTTTGTGCTCGGGCAGACGGGTCAGGTTGAAGCCGTTTAAGCGGATCAGTCCCTCGTCCGCCGGGAACACGCCCGCAATCAGGTTGAGCATGGTCGACTTGCCCGCGCCGTTGCCGCCGATGACTGTGACGAAATCGCCGTTTTCCAGCGTCAGGTTCAGGTCGTTGATGGCGCGCTTTTCGTTGACCGTGCCGGCGTTGAAGGTCTTGTACAGTCCTTTCAGTTCAAGCATTGCGGTCAGCCTCCTTCTTGGCGGGATTTTTCACAGCCGGGCGCAGATATTTGCCCTTCCAGTACGGCACGGCGAGGAAGATAGCCACGACGACGGCCGACAGCAGCTTGAGCAGGTTGGCGTCAAAGCCGAGCTGGATGACGATTTGAATGACGATGTAATAGATGATCGAGCCGAACGCGACGCTCAGCAGCCGCAGCGCAAAGTTGTGGAAAATCCGGCTGAACACAGCCTCGCCGATGATGCAGGCGGCAAGGCCGATGACGATCGCGCCGCGCCCCATCGAAACATCGGCAAAGCCCTGATACTGGCTCAGCAGCGCGCCCGAAAAGGCGACAAGGGCGTTGGACAGCATCAGGCCGAGCACCTTGTTCAAATCGGTGTTGATGCCCTGCGCGCGGCTCATATTGGGGTTTGCGCCCGTGGCGCGGATCGAGCAGCCAAGCTCGGTGCCGAAGAACCAGTACAGCAGCGCGATCAGCACGACCGTGATGAGGCTGACCGTGACAAGCGGGTTGCGCAGCGCGGCTTCCTTGACCCAGCGCAGCGAGGTCAGCAGGTCATACTTGTCCACATTGATGGCCTGATTGGCCTTGCCCATGATCTTCAGATTGATCGAATAGAGCGAAAGCTGGGTCAAAATACCGGCGAGGATGGCCGGGATGCCCATAAAGGTGTGAAACAGGCCGGTTATCAGGCCGGTGAGCAGACCGGCAAGCAGCGCGGCGAGCATGGCCGCCCACACGCCGTAGCCGTTGAGCATCATGACGATGCAGACCGCGCCGCCCGTGCAGAGCGAGCCGTCGACCGTCAAATCAGCAATATCGAGAATGCGGTAGGTGATGTAAACGCCGATGGCCATGATGCCCCAGATCAGCCCCTGCGCGACAGCGCCGGGCAGTGCGCCGGGTATTGTACCGAGCCTTGCCAGCAAAGTGATAGACACAAAGAGTTCCCCCAATACATACAGATAGCATTAGTATAGCAAAAAACAGCGGAAAAGGAAAGACCCTCCCCGCTGTTTTTTATGTATCATCTGTCAGGGCGCGGACGTCAGGCCTTAGCCCTCGATCTCGACGTAGCCCTCCGGTACGGTCAGGCCAAGCTCGTCGCAGATGGCCTTGTTGTACTTCTTGGTGGCCGGCGCGTACTCGACCGGCATGGTCGAGATGTCGGCCTGGCCGGTCAGCACCTTGGCGGCCATCTCGCCGGTGGTGCGGCCCAGCTCATAGTAGCTGATCGACAGGGTGGCTACGCCGCAGCCGCGGGCGATACCCTCCTCACCGGCGACGACCGGGATCTTGGCCGGACGGCAGATGTTGTCAATGATGCCGGTGTTGGCAGCGACCGTGTTATCGGTCGGCACATAGATCACGTCGCTCGCGCCGGCGGCAGTGGTGCACACAGCGGAAAGGTCGTTTGAATCCGAAAAAGCGTACAGCGTGGCGGTGTAGCCGAGCTTTTCCAGCTCAGCCTTGACCATATCGACCTGATACTGGGAGTTCGGCTCGGCCGAGCAGTAGATCAGGCCAACGTTTTTGGCCTCCGGGAACCACTCTGCAATCATCGCGGCCTGTTGGTCGAGCGGCGCAAGGTCGGAGGTGCCCGAGATGTTGCCGCCGACCGTGCCGTTAAAGCCGTCGATCTCGAGCGCAACGCCGTATTCGGTTACCGAGGTGCCGAGGATCGGGATGTCCGATGTACCGGCCGCGGCGGCCTGCAGGGCCGGGGTGGCGTTTGCCATGATCAGGTCGACGCCCGTGGACACAAAGCCGTTGACGATGGTGGCGCAGGTGTTCGAGTCGTTCTGCGCGTTCTGCTCGTCAAAGCTGACCGCGTCGCCAAGCGCGTCGGTCAGCGCGTCCCGGAAGCCCTTGGTCGCCGCGTCAAGCGCGTCGTGCTCGACCAGCTGCACAATGCCGACGCTGTACGTCTGCGCGCCTGCCCCGGCGTCCGTGCCGGCGGGGGTCTGCGTGTCTGTGCCGCCGTTGTTCGACGCGCCGCACGCGGCCATCGAAAGCGCCATCGCACTGGTCATCAAAGCAGCCAATACTCTTTTCTTCATCTTATAAAACCTCTTTTCAGCATAAAATGCATATAAACGCGGAACAGGCCGCGCATTACTTTTACATATTAGCAGTTAAAAGAGAGCAAGTCAAGACAGGGCGGCATATTTTTTGCGGCGCTTGTGTAGGGCGCTGTCACCTTATACAAAGAAGTACGGGAGAGATTGCAAATAAATTGTTAATCCTGCCATACAGCGGTTGACCGGCGCGCCCGCAGCAAGTACAATAAAAGAGAACGAGAGGAGGCGATCGGATGAACATATCCTTTTTCCTGAAACCCAAATCCGAAGTCTTTTACCTGTTTGACGACTGTCCAGCGCGGCAGGCGATCGACGACATGATGAAAAGCGGCTTTACCGCCATTCCGGTGATCGACCACAAGGGGCGCTATATCGGCACGATCACCGAGGGAGATTTTCTGCGCCTGCTGCTGCAAAACGGCGCGCCGGACGAGCAGATGACAGTCGGCCGGGTCGAGCGCCGCGTGCGCCACCGCACGGCCAGCATTGACGTGAAGATGGAGGATATGGTAGAATTGGTCACCGAGCAAAATTTTGTGCCCGTGGTAGACGGGCGCGGTATGTTCAGCGGCATCATCACTCGGCATGATGTCATCCAGTACATGAGCGATACCTATCAAAAACAGCCGAAAAAATAACAAGGGGGACACATATGGGCAGATCAGGCGGTGGCGGCGGCTTTTCGGGCGGGCGCTCGGGCGGCTTTTCGGGCGGGCGCTCGGGCGGCTTTTCGGGCGGGCGCTCGGGCGGCTTTTCGGGCGGTGGACGCTCGTCCGGCGGTTTTTCGGGCGGGCGCTCGGGCGGTGGACGCTCGGGCGGCAGCTTTGGCGGCGGTTTCGGCGGGGGCGGCTTTGGCGGCGGCATCCGGACAGGGCCGATCTTTGTAAACAACTCGCGCCGGTATACCGGCGGCGGTGGCGGCGGCAACGGCGATGGAGGGAACGGACACGGCGGCAATTTGGGCTGCGGCACACTGTTCCTCATCTTCTGCGGCATCCTGCTGCTGTTTGCTGTTATAGGTGTGCTGACGGACAGTGTGAATACGCAGGCTATACAGCGCTCGACCGTGGCGCGCGAGCCGCTGCCTGCCGCGGCGGTGCAGGAGACCGCGTATTATACCGACGAGGACGGCAGCTGGTTTTCCAACAAGGCCGCGCTCGAAAGCGGCATGAAGCAGTTTTACAAGCAGACCGGCGTGCAGCCGTACTTATATGTGCTGCCAAACGGCACGACCACCTCGGTAAGCGAGCTGACCGCCTATGCGGAAAAGCTGTATCCGCAGCTTTTTGCCGACGAGGGACATTTCCTGCTGGTCTTCTGCGATGATAACCAAGGCTCGTACAACTGCGGCTATGTGGTCGGCACACAGGCCAAGACGGTCGTGGACGACGAGGCCATCGCCATTCTGGCCGATTACCTTGACCGGTATTACAACGATTATTCGATCAGCGAGGAGGAGATCTTCTCGCTCACCTTTGAAAAGACCGCTGCGCGTATCATGACGGTGACAAAGTCACCCGTCGTGCCGGTGGCCGTGAGCGCCGCAGTGATCGTTGTGGCCGTGCTGCTGTTTATCACGCTGAAAAAGCGGCGCGAGCAGCGCGCACGCGAGCAAAAGCAGGCCGAGGAGATCCTCAAAACCCCACTGGAAAAGTTCGGCGATGAGGACGTTGAGGAGCTGGCCAAAAAGTACGAGAAATAACAAAAACACCAAACGATGATACGGGAGGATGAGACAGTATGGGTATTCTCGAACGGTTTACCGACATTATCAAAGCGAATATCAACGACCTGCTGGACAAGGCCGAGGACCCGGCCAAGATGATCGACCAGTATCTGCGCGACATGACGGAAAATCTGGCCGAGGTGAAAAAGGAGACTGCGGGCGTCATGGCGGAGGAGACACGCGCCAAGCGTATGCTGGACGACAACGCCGCCGAGACCGCCAAATACGAGGGGCTTGCTCGCAAGGCGCTGGCCGCGGGCAACGAGGGCGACGCGCGTACCTTCCTTGCCAAAAAGCAGCAGCTTACCGAAAAGGCGGCCTCCTTGCAGGCCACCTATGACGCCGCGCACGAAAACGCCTGCAAGATGCGCCAGATGCATGATAAGCTGGTCGGTGATATTGAGCAGCTCAGCGCGCGGCGCGAGATGATAAAGGCCAAGGTGGCCGTGGCCAAGACGCAGGAAAAGGTCAACCGGTTCACCTCCGCGTCGGATAAGGCGGCGGGCGCGATGGATGCGTTCAGCCGCATGGAGGCCAAGGCCGACGCGATGCTGGACAGAGCCAATGCGATGGCCGCGCTGGGTGAAACGCCGGTCGACGAGGCCGCCGCGCTGGAGAAGAAGTACAGCGGCGCGGACGCTGCCGTGGACGATGAGCTGGCAAAGCTCAAGGCCGAGATGGGACTGTAAGCGCGCGGCTGAAGCTGTAAAAACAAAGGGCAGACGGCATGGAAAACCATGCTGTCTGCCTTTTTCTTTTTGCCGTGGGACACGAGGGATAAGGAGCAAGCCGCGCGCTGGCCTTTGCAAAAAAACGCGTCGCAAGCATCCTATCGCTTGCGACGAGCTGGTGCACCAAGGCAATCCAAATCCGAACCGGTATTCGCTTTTGCGGCTTCCTTCACATCGTCCAGAGTGATGGTTTTGGTGCCGTCCCTGTAGTTGAAGGTGAGAACCAGCTTGTCATCGTACAGGTAAATGGCGTTCACAAAGGCATCGATCAGCATCTTGCGGTGCGACTGTTGCCGTACATCCAGCTTGCGGAATTTGTACATCCAGAAGGTGACAAACTCCGGGCCGATTCTGGGTTTTGCTATCTTCTCGTTAGCGATCTTAATCTCCAAGTCCTCTTTGCAGTTTCCAGATCTTCCAACCGGCTCTTGGTGGACTTGGTGAGGATGCCCTGCTGGATAGCGTTTCAGGAGATTCTGGATTCCGGTTTCCGCTTCCCGGAGCTGCTGCTCGTATAGGGGAAGGCTGGTGTTTTCCCGATCTTGTAAATCCATGACCATGGACACAATGGCTTCAATGGCCTTGTCGTCCATGACCACCTTCATTACTTCGTTAACAACCAGATCTTCCAGCCATTGCTTCCTAACGGGCTTCTTCTTGCAGTCCGTCCGTTTCTTTTTTACGGATACGCATTTGTAGTAGTGATGAATAGTGCCGTTCCTGCTTTTCCTGCTCTCACCGCAGAGATAGGCACCACAGTAACCGCAGAACAGTTTGGTGGTCAGCAGAGATAATCGTCCTCGGCTTTGTGACAGGCCGGGGCTTTTTTGTTTTGCGCCAGCTTCTCCTGAACACGGTCAAACAAATCCTCTGGAACGATGGCAGGGATTCCGTCTGGTACGATGATGTCTCTGTATTTGTACTCTCCGATGTAGAGGCGGTTGCCCAGCATGTGCTGAATGCTGTTGAAGTTCAATGGCTGGCCATGGGTATTTCTGACGCCGCTGTCATTCAGCCAGTCCCGCAGTTCCTTCATGGTTGCGCCCTTGTCGTATTTCTTGAACACATCCAGAACAAAGGGAGCCGTCAGCGGGTCGATTTGAAAATGCTGTTCCTCATCAATCACATAACCGATGGGAAGTGTGCCGCCGTTGAATTTGCACTTCAGAGCATTTTCTGTTCTGCCACGGATAACCTTTTCTGACAGATCAGCGGAGTAATACTCTGTGTAGCCTTCCAGCACAGATTCCAGAATGATGCCCTCCGCACCTTCCGAAATCACTTCCGTTGCGGACACCACTTTCACGCCGTTCCGCTTCAACTGTGCTTTGTAGCGCGCGCTGTCATAACGATTTCTCGCAAATCTGTCCAGCTTCCAGACGATGACCATATCAAACAGCTTCTTACCGCTGTCCTTAATCATCTCCTGAAAATCTGGGCGGTTGTCCGTCTTGGCGGAATAGGCGCGGTCAATGTAGTGCCGCAGAATCGTGATGCCGTTCTTCTCAGCAAAGGCGGTGCATTCCCGAATCTGGCCTTCGATGGATTCCTCCCGCTGGCTGTCGGAGGAATAGCGGGCGTAGATGACAGCTTTCATTTCTTACCCTCCGTCATCATCTGAAACAGGGATTCCTTCAATCGTTCGTTCATAGGGGAACCGGGCTCAAAGCATATCTCGATAAAGTCCCGTAGTTCTGGGCTGCCGCTGGTCATGGAGAGTTTGCTCTCATACAGCTTTCCTCTGGGATTATCACAGCGGGCAAAGATATAATCCATCGACACATCAAAGTAGTCCGCATATTTCCGCAACAGATCAATCGGCGGAGCAGCCTGTCCATTCTCGTAGCGGTTTATGCTTGATTGGGTTGTGCCAAGCTCCGGCGCAAGTTTTGCCTGTGACAGGGCAACACTCTCGCGTAGTACCCGCAGACGTTTACCTAATTCTTTCAATAAACTCACCTCCCATACATTCGATGTTACTGTACCACATATTCAACCCATAGTAAACTCTTAAAATGACTTATTATGCACATTATGGAGTTATCCTCTCGGTATTAAAGAAGACCATGAATAGAAGTAAGCACCCGCGAAGGAGTGCTTACCCTGTACAAGAAAATCAGTCTTTACTCAGTACGGTCATCCTGTGGAACGGAGCGAAAATCTTCTTGAACGCCTTCGTTCAGATCAAAGCACATGGTCTTCGCATCAGCGACCCAGAAGCCACGCACTTTGTACCGCTTGCCGGCAATCCATTCAACTCCGGTGGTGGAGCGCAGCGGGTCAAGCAGATTCCTATTGGAAATGGTAACGACACCTTTCTGTTCTCCCTTGGGTTTGGAAAACTTGAATCCCTTTGGTTCATTACTTTTGCACATACGAATAGCGAATACCTTTGCTTTTGCATCCAGCATACACAGCACATATGCCGGATAGCCCAAGTCTTCCAAAACTTTTTTCGTGAAGGTAACACTATTTTGATTGATAAACATATCCGGATATGCGTTGATATTGGAGTCAATCGTTTCAAAATCCAATGTAGAAAAATCGAAGTTCATAATGTCTAATTCCTTTCATTTTTAAGATTCAGTGTTTCATTGATGATTTGTAAGAATTCTTTGCGTTCTGCGGCAGACCAGCGGGAATCCAAAATAAAGTAACCCTGGAACAGCCCGTCCTTCACGCGAGATACAACAAAGCGGTTAGTCAAACGGCGTAATGTAGCAACCTTTTTTCCATCACGCCGCACAGCGAGAATCTCCTGAACCTTCTGCCAATCCTCTTTTTTGACAATTGCCGTATGGTGATTCTCTTTGAAGTACATATTGAGATCTGTGTTTTTTACGGACTTATGTGTGCGAAAATCTTTTGTATAGGTTTTCTGCATCAAAGCATCACCGCAGTATTTTTCATTTCTGAGGATACTGCGTACCGTATCAGGGAGCCAGCAGTCTTTGCCCATGGGGGATTTTATACCTTGCTCCGTCAATGCGGCAGCTATTTCAGAAGGAGAAGCACCTTCCATGCAGCTTTCATAGATGTACTCCACAATTCGCGCTTCCGTGGGTTCAATGACCAACCGCCCGAGGTGGTTCCGGTAGAAACCAAGCGTATTCTGGACAGAGAACTTATAGATCCCTGCTGCCATTCGCCATCGGATACCTGCCTTAATTGCTTCGCTCTTTTGCTGAGATTCCATTTCGGCAAGCGCAGACAGTAGAGCGATCAGAAGATTGTTTTTTCCGTCCCCAGTATAGGTGATGCCTTCCGTTTCAAATTCAACCGACACGGGTGGGTTTAGCGCAGAAAGCGTACGCAGGTTATTCAGAATATCCACGATGTTTCTCCCAAAGCGACTAATGCTCTTGGTAAGAATCAGAT
>NZ_JALFLA010000034.1 GCF_022775115.1 Agathobaculum sp. | reverse complement strand
CACGCGCTGATCGAGACATGTTTTGTGGACGACAAGGACGATATGACCTTGTACAAGGCGAGATTCAACGACATCGCCCGCGCGATTGCGGACGGTGTGGCCGAGGGCTTTGGCAAGATGGTTATAGAAAAGGAGGAGGAGGACGAAACTATGACGATGGAACAGTTTCAGGCGATGTATGACAAGGTAAACCCGCTGTACACGGCGGTGTCCGATGTACCGGACTACTGGCAGGCCGAGTTGTGCGAGCTGATGCAGTGCGGCGCGATCAAAGGCGACGGCAAGCATGAGATCTCCATCCGGCGCGAGGAGTTGCAGGCGGCAGTCGTGGCATATCGTGCGGCCGTGGCGGTCAGCAGATAAAGTGACAGTAATGCCCCTTGCAGGCCGCGTGCGGGCTGGAGGAGCAGGCGATAGGCTATTTGCTGCAGTATCAGTACGGTGAGCAGCTGATCCGTAAGCTGGCCGAGGTGATGGAGAAGTAACTCGACTGTGCCGGGAATCTGACGACAAATTGACGACACGAGGGCATAAAAAGGTACGAGAAAGCGCAAAAGTCAGCATTCCAAAACACACGATTTTAGAACTTGCGTGCGTTTAAAAAACGCGAAAGCGTGCGTTTAATGTGTGATTTGTGTCGCTTTTTGCGGGAATTGAATACCCCGTAGTTTAGTGCCTTGCGGAGAAGTACGGCCTGAAGGCTGCGCGCCGTGCGCCGCAGTTCTCCAAACGCTAAAAGCGAACAAAAACTTACCAAAGCCCCGAAGCCATACCGGCCTCGGGGCTTTTCTTTGCCTGCTTCGATGAAAAGCATCCATGCGTACCGCCGCACGCTGCCGCTGCGCTGACTGCATAAGCGCTTTCGACCGCATGTCATCTCTTTGCTTGCGGAACGCAAATCCATCGGCCGTGGTTTGTATACAGATTTACCCAAAATATACTCGACAATCACACCGCACCATGTTATAATAATTGCATAAAGAAGAAAGGATTTCTTCCTTTTATAATTGTGGAGGTGTATAAAAATGGAACATTTACCTATGTCAGTGCGTGTGCCGATCGAGCTGGATAACCCCAGTATCTGCCGCGACGAGGAAAAGTGCATCAAGTGCGGAATGTGCAAGAATATCTGCACGGAGGCCATTGGTGTCCACGGTACATATACGCTGGAGCAGACCGGCGGCAAGGCGATCTGCATTCACTGTGGCCAGTGCGCCAACGTTTGCCCGCCGAACAGCATCACCGAGTGCTATGAGTATTCTGCGGTCAAGGCGGCAATCTCCGACCCGGACAAGGTAGTCATCGTCAGCACCTCGCCTTCTGTTCGTGCGGCGCTGGGTGAGGAGTTCGGCGTTGCCCCCGGTACGTTTGTTCAGGGTAAAATGGTGGCGCTGCTGCGCGCGCTGGGCGCGGATTATGTGCTCGACACCAACTTTGCCGCCGACCTGACCATTGTTGAGGAGGCCAGCGAGCTGATCGAGCGCGTCACCAAGGGTGACCGCCCGCTGCCCCAGTTTACAAGCTGCTGCCCCGCTTGGGTGAAATTCGCCGAGACCTACTATCCCGAGCTGCTGCCCAATATCTCGACGGCCAAAAGCCCGATCGGTATGCAAGGCCCCACCATCAAGACCTACTTTGCCAAAAAGATGGGCATCGACCCGAAAAAGATCGTAAACGTGGCGCTGACGCCCTGCACCGCCAAGAAGTTTGAGATCCGCCGTGAGGAGATGAACGCGGCTGGCCGGATGCTGGGCGACAGCGAGATGCGCGATATGGATCAGGTCATCACCACGCGCGAACTGGCGCTCTGGGCAAAGGAAGCGGGTATCGACTTCGCCTCCCTGCCGGACAGCGACTATGACCGCCTGATGGGCACCGCCTCGGGTGCGGGCGTTATCTTCGGCAACACCGGCGGTGTGATGGAAGCCGCACTGCGTACCGCTTACGCCTACCTGACCAAGCAGCCTGTGCCCGATGCACTGCTCGATTTGCAGCCTGTCCGCGGCTACGAGGGTATCCGTGAAGCCAGCGTGGACATCGCCGGTACGACGGTCAAGGTGGCCGTGGTATACGGTACCGCCAACGCGCGCAAGCTGATCGAGCAGATCAAGGCGGGCGGCAAGCAGTACCATTTCATCGAGGTCATGACCTGCCCTGGCGGCTGCATCGGCGGCGGTGGCCAGCCCAAGAACATCATGGCCGACGGCGACGCTATACGCAAGTCCCGCATCGCCAGCCTGTACAGCCGCGACGAGGCCATGACCCTGCGGTTAAGCCATGAAAACCCCGAGATCAAGGAAGTGTACGAAGCCTTCTATGGCCAGCCGCTGAGCGAGTTGGCGGAGCAGCTGCTGCACACTGCTTATGTAGACCGCAGCAGCGACCTGCAAGCCGTTTGACCGCCGCATACGGTAAGCGATTCATCCCAACGTGTTGCTGATGACAAGGAGCCGGTCGGCTATGACCGGCTCTTTTTTACGTCTGTCGGCAGAATGCCGCCGCTGGTCTCCTTATTCTTGGCAGGCTGCGGCCGGTGCAGCAAAATTTTACCGCGTCGGCAGCAATTACCACACGTGCGGATACGCTGCCGAATTGACATTGGTTCGCCTGACTGCTACCATAAAAACAGAA
This sequence comes from Agathobaculum sp., assembly GCF_022775115.1. GTDB lineage: Bacteria > Bacillota > Clostridia > Oscillospirales > Butyricicoccaceae > Agathobaculum. The sequence goes on along the minus strand of NZ_JALFLA010000034.1, from coordinate 26,796 downwards.
CACAGGCGGCGGGACGAGCTCCGCGCCGCCGCGCACCCATAAAGGAGGATACCGGATTTGAACACCACCACAACGCTGGCCACCGAGGATATCAGGCGTGTCAAGGCGCTCGGCTTTTTGCAGGACAAAACAACGGCCGACTGCTTCAATGGCCGTGTCATCACGCGCAACGGCAAGATCACAGCCGAGGAGATGACCGCTATCGCCGAGGCCGCCCGCCGCTTCGGCAGCGGCGAGATCGCCATGACCACCCGCCTGACGTGCGAGATCCAGCGCGTTCCGTATGACAGCATCGAGCCGCTGCGCGCCTTTTTGGCCGATTATGGCCTGATGACCGGCGGCACGGGCGCAAGAGTCCGTCCGGTCGTTTGCTGCAAGGGCACGACCTGCCAATACGGTCTTGTTGACGCCTACGCACTCTCGCGCGAGATACACGACCGATTCTTCGTCGGCTGGCGTGACCAGAAGCTGCCGCACAAGTTCAAGATCGCTGTTGGCGGCTGCCCTAACAACTGTGTCAAGCCCGATTTGAACGACATCGGCATCGTTGGCCAGCGCGTGCCCGCCCACGACATGGACAAATGCCGCGGCTGCAAGCTCTGCCAGATTCAAAAGGCCTGCCCCATCGGCGTCAGCTATCTGGGGGACGGCAAGCTGGTGTATGACAGCGAGCGGTGCAATTATTGCGGCCGCTGCGTTGAGCGGTGTCCGTTCGGCGTTGTCTCGGCGGAAAAGCAGGGCTGCCGCGTGTACATCGGCGGGCGCTGGGGCAAGCACACAGCCACTGGCCGCCCGCTCGCGCCCGTCTTCACCGATAAGGACGAGGTGCTCGCCGTCATCGAGCGAGCGCTGACGCTGTTCCGCGATCAGGGCGAAGCCGGTGAGCGCTTTTCCGACACGGTCGCCCGCTTGGGCTTTGATACCGTGCAGGCGCAACTGCTCGCCCACTGACAACCCATCCCTGCAAAGGCTTGCCGCCCTCCGGCGCGGCGAGCCTTTTTATTTGCTTTTTTTATCCGCCCGTGTTAATATTTAGTTAGTTAAATTAACTGATAGAAAGGCGGATCGAATTTGGCAGGCGCAGAACAAATCAATGCGTTTTTGGTCGATGTGTTCGACCGTGTGAATAAGATCGAGGAGCGCTCGCTCACCGCCGGGCTGGGAAACGCCATCTCGATCACCGAGATCCATATCATCGAAAAGATCGGAGACTTGGCGCCCGTCCGCATGAGTGAGGTCGCCCGCTCGATCGGTGTTACCCTTGCCACGCTGACCGTCGCATGCGGCAAGCTGGTCGCCAAAGGGCTTGTCCGCCGTGAGCGGGACAAGGCCGACCGCCGCGCGGTCAACATTTCGCTGACCGATAAGGGTCGCGCCGCTTACGAATACCACAAGGCCTTCCACGCGCGCATGGTCGCCTCGGTGCTGGACGCGCTCACCGCCGAGCAGGCCGCCGTGCTCGGACGGAGCTTGGAACGGTTGCAGGACTTTTTGCTGGCCGAGGAAAGCGTGGGCGCGCAGCCTGCCCCACAGCAGGACGGCGCGCATGGCTCTGCCGGTGAGGAGCAGGCCGGTTTAGCCTGATCCCGCCCTGTGCGCCTGCCCTTCACCGGGCGGCGCGGTTCATGGAGAGGGGCTTTCCTCACTATTACACTATGATATAAGGAGCAGATACGATGCAATACATTCCCCTTATCACGCTGATCGCCGTGCTGGTGCTGCTGGTGCTGGTCATTGTGCTGCTGGTCCGCCGCCCGGTGCAGACCGGCGGCGACGCGGGCGGCTCGATCGCCGCACTCGGCACGCTGGTGACGCACAGCCTGAAGGAAGGCCGCGAGGCGCAGATCGCCCACCTCACCGCAATGGACAAGGGCTTGTCGGACAAGCTGGGCGGTGTGACCGATCAGCTCGGCCGGTTTGAAAAGCGGCTGCACGATTTTACGGCCGAAACGACACAAAATCTGGAGAACATCCGCGCGACGGTGGACAAAAACCTGCGCGCGATGCAGGATGACAACAACAAAAAGCTGGACGACATGCGTGGCCTTGTCGATGAAAAGCTGCAAAAGACCCTGTCCGAGCGGATGAACGAGTCGTTCAAGCTGGTCAACGAGCGGCTCGAGCAGGTGTATAAGGGGCTGGGCGAGATGCAGGTGCTCGCGCAGGGGGTGGGCGACTTGAAAAAGGTACTCACCAATGTCAAGACCCGCGGCATCGTGGGCGAGATACAGCTTGGCGCGATCTTGGAGGACATTCTCGCGCCCGAGCAGTACGGTGTCAACGTCGCCACCCGGCCGAACAGCCGCAATGTGGTCGAGTACGCCGTCAAGCTGCCGGTGGAGAACGGTGATTTTATCTGGCTGCCGATCGACTCCAAGTTTCCGGGCGATACCTATGGCAATCTGCGCGATGCATATGAGCAAGGCTCGCGTGAGCAGATCGACGCCTGCGCCAAGCTGCTCATCCAAACGCTCAAGGCCGAGGCCAAGGATATCCGTGATAAATACCTTGAGCCGCCCTATACGACCGACTTCGGCATTTTGTTTCTGCCGTTTGAGGGGCTGTACGCCGAGGTGGTCAGCCGCGGCATGGTTGAGGTGCTGCAGCGTGAGTACCATGTCAATATCGCCGGGCCGAGCACGATGGCGGCGCTGCTGGGCAGCTTGCAGATGTCTTTCCGCACGATCGCCATCCAGAAGCGCTCGGGCGAGGTGTGGAGCGTGCTGGGTGCGGTCAAGACCGAGTTTGACAAGTTCGAAGCCTGCCTGAACCAAACACAGACCCGGCTCGATCAGGCCAGCCGCGAGCTGGAAAAGCTGGTCGGCACGCGCACGCGCGCCATCCGGCGCAAGCTCCGGGGCGTGACCGAGCTGGGCGAGGATGAGACGCGGGCGCTGCTTGGCACGGGCGAGGAGGACAGCCGCGCGGACGAGGAATAGTCCGCCGCAACAAGCACAAACGCCGCCGCACTCCCGCAAAATGGGAGAGGCGGCGGCATTCATGGCCGCGCGGTGAGCAGATAGTAGCCCAGTCCGCGTGAGGCGCGGATCTGCATGACCGAGCCGACAGCGCGCAGCTTGCGCCGAACCAGCGACAGATACACCTCGATATGGTTGTAGGAGGCATCGAAGTCCCAACCCCAGACCTTCTGGTGCAGCAGATCGCGGGATAGGATGCGGCTGGGGTGGAGCAGGAACAGCTCGATCAGCTGCAATTCACGGGCGGACAGGCGTACCTGCCCGTCTGCGCCGCACAGCAGAGAGCGGGTGCGGTCAAGCGTCAGGTCGCCCACACGCAGCAGCACAGGCTGCGGCGCGGCGGTGCGCCGCCCGAGTGCGCGCACCCGCGCAACCAGCTCGTTCATCTGAAAGGGTTGGGTCAAAAAATCATCCGCGCCCGCGTCCAGCGCGCGCACCCGGTCGTCCGCGTCCGCGCGCGGCGCGACGATCAGCACCGGCAGTGCGCATCCGCCACTTCGAATGAGGTCAAGGTACTCATCGGTGTGCTGCGCCGCGCCGTCGGACAGGCAGACGGCTACATCGTACATCCCCGGAGGAATGGCGGCCTGTAATTGCGCGGGATACGGCAGCTCATCCACCAGCATGTGTGCCTGTTTCAAAGCCGTGGCGACCGCCTCCGCTTTGCCGCGGCCGATCAGCAGAATTCGCATACGAAACGCTCCTCTGTTTTAGCTGCTTTTACTGTAAGGGAGGTATGTGGAGATTTAGTGTACAGTCGTTAAAGTTTTTGTGAATCGCTTATTTTTTCAATCTTTATTCAATAAAAGGGTAGTATGATAGGCGCGTGAGCCAATCGGCAGACGCAGGAGGGAACAGATGTGAAATTGCCGTTCATCAAAAAGAACAAGGACATTGCAGACGGTGCGCATACGGTGCGGAAAAAGCACAAGCGGCCGGGCAAAAAGCTCGTTATTCCGCTGGTTATCGTTGCCATGGGCGCGGCCGTTTTGGGTTTGCGGGGCGTGCTGTCCGGCGGGAAAGACGCCGGCGCACAGGCGTATACAGAAAGCGCGGCCGAGCGGCGTGATATCCAGCTGACGCTGTCCTCGACCGGCACGGTCAAGCCGGCCAACCAGTATGACGTGACCGCCTCGGTGCAAGGCGAAGTGCTCGTCTGCACGTTTGAGGAGGGCGATACGGTCAAAAAGGGTGATACGCTGTACGAGATCGACAAGACCGACGCCCAAAATTCCATTGAGCAGGCAAAGCTGTCCTTGCAGCAGAGCCAGAACAGCTATAACCAGACGCTGGAAAGTCTGGATGAGCTGAACGTCAAGGCGGGCGCGGCCGGCGTGGTGGTCAAGCTGTATGTCAGCGTGGGCGACCAGGTGGCAAACGGTGAGAAGATAGCCGACATCCGGGATGCTTCCACCATGGAGCTGACCCTGCCCTTCAACGCGGCGGACGCCGCCGCGTTCGGCGTGGGCGCGGCAGCCACGGTGACGATGGATGGCTCGTTTGAGACGCTCACGGGTACAGTGACCGCGATAGACGGGGCGGACAGCGTGCTCGACGGCTACCAGATCGTCCGCAATGTGACCATCCGTGTGAGCAACCCGGGCGGTTTGTCGCCCTCGTCAGCGGCGACCGCGACCATAAACGGCATCGCCTGCAATCAGGGCGCGAACTTTACTTACCTGTCCGAATCGACCATCACGGCCAGCGCTTCGGGCAAGCTCGAGGCGCTGCACATCCGCGAAGGCTCGTCTGTCGCGAAGGAGCAGGTGGTGGCGACGATCGCCTCCACCGCGACGCAGAATCAGGTGACGAACAGCCGCCTGTCGCTCCAGCAGTCGCAGCTTTCCTATCAGAACACGGTGAGCAAGCTTGAGGATTACACGATCACCGCGCCGATCGACGGCACGATCATCACGAAGAACACCAAGGTGGGCGACAAGCTCGACGCGACCAACGGCCAGAATAAGCTGGCGGTCATTTACGACCTGTCCTATTTGACCTTTGACATCTCGCTCGACGAGCTGGATATCGGTCAGGTAGCGGTCGGCCAGACGGTCGAGATCACCTGCGATTCGCTGACCGAAGCGGGCACGTTTGAAGGTGTGGTGACCAAGGTGTCTATCGCGGGTACGACTGCCAACGGTGTGACCACCTACCCGGTCACCGTGCGGATCGACGGCGCGCCGGACGGCCTGCTGCCCGGTATGAACGTAGACGCGACGATCGTCGTGGACAAGGCGGCGGACACGGTTGCCGTGCCGATTGCAGCGGTCCAGCGCGGCAATACGGTCTATGTCAAGGATCAGGGTGCAAAGAACACCGACGGCGCAATGGTCGGCGGCGCGCTGTTGCCCGACGGTTGGCGCGCGGTCGCGGTTGAGACCGGCCTGTCGGACGGTAACTATATCGAGATCATCTCGGGTATCGAAGCGGGCGATATCGTCTATGTGCCGCAGATCGAGCGGGTCTCCTCCGGTGAGCAGGTCATAGTGCCCGGTGGTGGTATGCGCGTTGAAGTGGACGGCGGCAGACCGGACGGCGGCAGACCGGACGGCGGTGCGCCCGGCGGCGGCGCACCCGGCGGCGGAGGCGGTATGCCATGATACAGGAGCGAACGGGAGCGCCGCTGATCGAGCTGCGCGAGGTTTATAAGATTTACCGGATGGGTGAATCCGAGGTGTACGCCGCCGACGGTGTATCGCTTGCAATATACAAGGGCGAGTTCGTGGCCATCGTCGGGCAGTCAGGCTCGGGCAAGTCGACGCTGATGAACATCATCGGCTGTCTGGACGTGCCGACGCGCGGCGCATATTATCTCAACGGCGAGGACGTGTCCGAGCTGACCGACGATGAGCAGGCCGAGATACGCGGCAAAACACTGGGCTTTATCTTCCAGCAGTACAACCTGATCCCCAAGCTCAATGTGCTGGAAAATGTGGAGCTGTCGCTGCTGTACGCGGGCATACCGGCCGAGGAGCGCGCCGCGCGGGCGCGGCGGCAGCTCGCTCGCGTCGGCCTTTCGGACAAGGAAAAGAACCTGCCCAGCCAGCTTTCGGGCGGCCAGCAGCAGCGTGTGTCGATCGCGCGGGCGCTGGCGGGCGAGCCTTCGGTCATTTTGGCTGACGAGCCGACCGGCGCGCTCGACTCGCACACCAGCCGCGAGGTGCTGGATTTTCTGCAAAAGCTCCATGGCGAGGGCAACACGATCGTGCTCATCACGCATGACAACAGCATCGCGGCCGAGGCCGAGCGCGTGGTGCGCGTGGCCGATGGCAAGATCATCTTTGACGGCCCCGCGCGCGAGGCGTTTTCAAGGGGGGACTGACAGATGGGATTTACACAGGCCTTTAAGCTGGCGCTCAAAAGCCTTGCGGGCAGCAAAATGCGCGCCTTTCTGACCATGCTGGGCATTATTATCGGCGTTGCCTCGGTCATCATTCTGGTCTCGCTTATGCAGGGCATGACGGGCAAGATGACTGCGATGTTCGAGGGCATGGGCACGAATACGCTGACGGTCCGGGTGACCGGACGCGGCTCGTCGCGCACCGTCGATGTGGACGATATGTACAGCCTGTACGAGCAGAACACCGACGTGTTTCTGGGGCTAAGCCCGACCGTCGCGGTGGCAGGCACGGTCAAAAACGGCACGGACACGGACTCCTTCGACTCGACGAGCGTGAGCGGCGTATCCGAGCAGTACGCGCAGATCGCCGGGCTGACGCTGACGCAGGGGCGCTTTATCAGCTACGCCGATCTGGAGGCGCGCAGCCGGGTCGCGGTGGTCGGCAGCTATATCAACAACACCGTGTTCGGCGGCAGGGCGGTGGGCGAGTTGATCAAGATAAACGGCAACCGCCTGACCATCGTCGGCGTGCTGAAGGAGCAGAGCGACAGCACCAGTGCAACGGCGGATGACTGCATCTATATCCCGTATACGACAGCCGCCAAGCTGACTGCGGGCGAGGTCTCGGGCTTTTCCTTTGCCACAAGGGATGCTTCGCTCAACGCGCGGGGCAAGAAGCTGATCGACGAAATGCTGTACAGCGTGTTCCAGAATGAGGATTTTTACAGCATCAGCGACATGCAGGAGATCGTAAATTCCATGGAGGAGATGACCGGCATGATGACCATGGTGCTGGTTGGCATCGCGGGTATTTCGCTGCTGGTCGGCGGCATCGGCATCATGAATATCATGCTGGTGTCGGTCACCGAGCGCACGCGAGAGATCGGCATCCGCAAGTCGCTCGGCGCGAAGCGCCGGGATATTATGCGGCAGTTCGTCATCGAGGCGGGCACGACCTCGGCGCTCGGCGGCGTGATGGGCATTCTGCTTGGGGCGAGCGCCGCGGTGTCACTGGGCAAGGTGATCGGCATCAGCGCCACGCCGAGTTTGTCGGCGGTGGCGCTCAGCTTTGGCGTATCGGTGTTTATCGGTGTATTTTTCGGCTTTATGCCGGCGAGCAAGGCGGCCAAGCTCAACCCGATCGACGCCTTGCGGTATGATTGATACGCGCTGTTTGAAAAGGAGGATATCATGAAAAGATTGCTTTCGCTGCTGTGCGCGGCGCTGCTGCTGGCGGGTGTGACGCCGCCGGCCTTTGCGGCGGGCAGCGCGTCGGACGCGGTGATCGAGCAGGTCGTCCGCGCAGCCGGCATCATGCAGGGCGATGAGAGCGGCGCGCTCAACCTGTCGGCTACAGTTACCCGCGCTGAGTATGCCAAGATGCTGGTCGCGGCCTCGCCCTATAAGGATAAGGTCAGCGGCGTGTCCAACGCTTCGCCGTTTAAGGATGTGCCGTACACCCACTGGGCGGCGGGCTACATCAAGACCGCAGTCGGACAGGGCTGGCTGACCGGCTATCTGGACGGCTCGTATAAGCCCGGCAACACCGTAACGCTCGAGGAGGCCGCGACCGGCTGCTTAAAGCTGCTCGGCTATACGGCGGCGGACTTTTCCGGCTCCTATCCCTACGGCCAGCTGGCGCTTTACCAGTCGCTGGGGCTGGGCGTCAAGGTATCGGCCGCCCAAGGCGCGGCCATGACGCGGCGGGACATGATGTACCTGTTCTACAACCTGCTCAACGCGGACACCAAGGATGGGCAGGTGTATGCCAAAACGCTTGGCTATACACTGGATGAAAACAACGAGATCGACTATCTGAGCATCGTGGCGAACACCATGAAAGGGCCTTTTGTCGTCACGGGCAGTCTGTCCGATGTGGTTTCGGCTTCCGGCAAGACAATCTACCGCAATGGCTACACCGCTTCGGCGGACGCAGTGCGCAAATATGACGTGGTCTATTACAACAGTGCGTCGATCTGGGCCTATGCCAACGCGGTGACCGGCACCTATCAGGCCGCGTCGCCCTCAGCCGCGTCGCCCACCTCGGTGACAGTGGCGGGCAACACCTATCAGCTCGAAACGAGTGAGGCTGCGCTCGCGCTGTCCACACTCGGCGGGCTGAACACGGGCGATGTGGTGACGCTGCTGCTCGGCCGCACGGGCAAGGTGGTGCACGCCTTGCCTGCGGCGGAGTATGCCGCCGAGGTGGCGGGCGTGGTGACGGCTACCGGCACGGCGACCTATCACAACGCGGTCGGCAACGCTTATACGGCGGCTACGATCACCGTCGCCGCGACGGATGGACAGACCTATGTCTATCCGTGCAGCAAAACCTCGATCGACGCGGGGGACTATGTTTCCGTCGGCTTCGGCACTGCCGGGGTCGACGTTTCCCTGCTCGCGGTGGGTACGCTTACGGGTAAGGTGTCCGGTTATACGGTCGGCAGCCGCAGCTTTGCCAAGGACGCGCGTATTCTGGACACCAAGGACACGCTGTACAAGCGCGTCTATGTGTCCCGGCTGGACGGAGCCGCGCTGGAGGCCGAGGATGTGCGCTATTATAAGACCAACGCCGCGGGTGAGATCACTGACCTTATTCTGCGGGACTTTACGGGCGACCTGTACGAATACGGTATCGTCACGCAGGTGCAGGAGAGCGGGGAGGAGGAGACTCCTTCCGGCAGCTATACCTATCTGCTGGGCGGTGCGGAGCAGACCACGGTGACAAACGGTATGCGGCTGGGCGTTTCAGGCGGCCCCGCGCGGCTGACGATCGAAAACGGTCAGCTGCGTGCGGCGCGCGCGCTCACGCAGCTCAAAGCTCCGGAGGCAGTGAGCCAGCTCGGCGTGACTAGGGACGGTAAAAGCCATCTGTTCGCAGACGACTGCGCAGTCTATCTGTACGCGGGCACGCGGTATAGCCTGCTCTCGCTCGACGCGCTGCGGAGCAATGCCGATGCATACGATATTACCTGCTATTATGACAAGGATACCACTGACGGCGGGCGCATCCGCATTGTTGTGGCGCGCGCCAAATGATAAAAAGCTTCCCGCCGGGGAAGCTTTTTTGGTTGCGCCGTGCGCCGGTAGCGCTTATACTATTCGTAGTGAGCAAGGGGAGCGGGCAAACCCGCACCCGTCATGGCGGAGCGAGCAGCGGCTCGGCATCGGGATACAGAGCGAACACAGTGGGCACGCTGAGGTCAGCGAGCTGGGTCAGCTTGGCCTCGAGCGTGGAGGTGTCGTCAAACAGCACGAAATGCGCCTGCCCGTCCGCATCGGTATAGGTGAAATACTTGGCGCACAGCTCGCGGGAGAAAAACGGCTGCGCGCCGGTATGCGCAAGCAGCTCGCCGCGCGCGGCGGGCGAGAGCGGCTTGCCGTTTGGCGTGGAGGAGGGCACGGTGAAATCCTGTGAGACCGGTTGCAAAAACGCGGCCACGCGCGCCGCGCCGTAGCGCTGCTGGAGCGAGGAAAAATAGCTCGTTAGGCTGCCGCCGGAGAGTGCGGTTGACGCGGTCAGCACGGCATGAGCAAGTGTGTGCCCGCAGGCAAGCGGCACATAAAACGGAAGCTCCGCGCGGTGCAGCGCGCTGTCAAAGGCGGTGAGCAGCATACGGGTGCGCGGGGTGTCGTGCTCAAAATCGGCAAAGACGCCGAGCGCGTTGGCGCGCTGCACCTCGAAGACAAGGTCGGCGGCCAGCCGTTCGGCGCTGCAATCGGCCAGCTCGCCGGGCGGGTCGCATAGGCCGAGCAGGCAGCGGGCCGGCGCGGTGGGCGATTGGGTGCGCTGCAGCGCACCGCCCGGCGATAGGCGCAGGCATAGGTGCAGCGCGGGCAGTCCGCGCCGTGCCGCGCACACCGCATCGCGGCCGGTGCAGACAAGGATGAGATTTTCCGTATGTGCCATGGCGATCGACTCCCTTGCTCTGGACTTTTGGGACAAATTCCATTACACTATATGTGGCAAAAGCCAATCGGAGAACGTAGGAGTGAAGCAATGAGTAAGCTGATACCCGATCTGGTGTTCGGATCGGTCTATGATATTTCGCCCGAGACGCTGCGCGCCCACGGTGTGCGCGGCGCGCTGATCGATCTTGACGGCACGATGGCCTCGCATAAGGCTGCGCTGCCGCCCGAGGCGCTCGCGCCCTTTATCCGCTCGCTGCAGGAGGCGGGGCTGCGGGTGCTGGTGTTTTCCAACAACCGCGAAAGGCGTGTGGCCAAGTTTTGCGGGGCGCTGGGTGTGGACTTCATCAGCCGGGCGGGCAAGCCGCTGCAGCGCGGCTTTCGACGCGCGGCGGCGCAGCTCGGGTTGGAAATGCGCGAGATCGCCGTCATAGGCGACCAAATCTTTACCGATGTGTTCGGCGGAAACCGTGCGGGCGCGCTGACCTGCTATGTGGAAACGCTCGACCGGCGGTATTTCTGGGTCAACGTCCGCTATCAGTTCGAGCGCGGCTTTATCGAGTGCGGCCGTCGGAGAATGGAGGCGAGAGCACGGCATGAGTGAGGCAAAATTCGGCCCGGCGGGCAATTCGGAGTCCTTTGCCGCCGAGGGGCATAGGAAAAGCGAGGACGCGCCCGCGTGGCTGGCCGCGCGCGGACTGACCGCGTTTGAATACCAGTGCGGGCGGGGCGTGCATGTCAGCGCGGAGACCGCGCAAAAAATCGGCGCGGCCGCGGCAGCAAACGGCATCCAGATGAGCGTACACGCACCGTATTTCATCAACCTGTCCTCGGAGGAGCACGAGCGGGTGGAAAAGAACATCGCGTATGTGCTCGACACGGCGCGCGCGGCGGCGGCGCTGGGCGCGCAGCGCATGGTCGTCCACTGCGGCGGACAGGGCAAGCTGACGCGCGAGCGCGCCATGCGCAACACGCATGAGAATGTACGGCGCATCCTGCGCGCGCTCGACGAGGCGCACCTGACCGGGTGCACGGTGTGCCTCGAGACAATGGGCAAAAAAAGCGTACTCGGCTCGGCTGAGGAGGTCTGTGAGCTGGTAGCGGCCGACGACAGGCTGCTGCCGTGCATCGACTTCGGCCATCTCAACTGCCGTACAGGCGGCGGTATGTGCACACGCGTAGATGTGCAGCGCCTGTTTGACCGAATGGAGAACACCATCGGCATCGAGCGCACGCGCGTGTTCCACGCGCATTTTTCGCATATCGAGTACAACGACAAGGGTGAGGTGCGCCACCTGACCTTTGCCGACACAGTGTACGGCCCCGACTTTTTGCCCGTTGCGCAGGAGACCGCCGCGCGCGGCTACGCGCCGACCTTTATCTGCGAATCGGCGGGCACACAGGCCGAGGACGCGGCCTTTATGATGGAATTATACCGGAGGGAGATAGAGAAATGAAAAAAATACTGCTGATCCACGGCCCCAACCTCAACCTGACCGGCCTGCGTGAGCCGGGCGTTTACGGCACAGACACGCTGGCCGCCATCAACGCTGAGGTCGTGACCAAGTGCGAGCGGCTGGGCATGGAATGCGCGGTCTTTCAGTCGAGCAGCGAGGGCGCGCTGATCGACCGCATCCACGCCGCACGCGAGGACTGCGCGGCCATCATCTTCAACGCGGGTGCATACACGCACTACAGCTATGCGCTGCGCGACGCGATTTCGGCCGTGTGCCTGCCCTGTGTCGAGGTGCATATGTCCAATGTGTACAAGCGGGAGGAGTTTCGCCACCATTCGGTGCTCGCGCCGGTATGCGCAGGCGTGATCGCAGGCTTTGGCAAGCACAGTTACCTGCTGGCGGTGGACGCGGTCAAGGCGATCATAGGATGAGAAAGCAAGAGCTGGCAGCAATGCTGCAAGGCGCGCCCTATGACGCGCTGATGCTGACGAGCGAGGTCGCGCGCCGCTATGCGACCGGCTTCCATTCGAGCGCGGGCGCGGTCTATCTTTCGGCAAAGCAGGCCGTATTTTACACGGATTTTCGCTATGCGGAGGCCGCGCGCTGCGCGGTCACGGATTTTGAGGTGCGCGAGCTCGGCAGCGGCGCGAGCTATGCCGCCGCCGTAAACGAGCTGATCGCACAGGACGGCGTCAAGACGGTCGCGCTCGAGGATAAGGCGCTGACCTACGCCGCGTATACCGCGTGGGCGGATTCGCTGAGCGCGACGGCCGTGCGGCTGGGGGACGGACTGGAAAAGCTGCGCGTGTGCAAGTCGGACGAGGAGGTCGGTCAGATCGTCGCCGCGCAGCGCATTGCCGAGCAGGCGTTTGACGAGATACGCAACGCGATCAAGCCGGGTGTTTCGGAAAAGGAGATCGCCGCGCGCCTGACCTATCTGATGCTGCATTACGGAGCGGAGAATCTGTCATTTGACCCGATCGTGGTATCGGGCGCAAACAGCTCCAAGCCGCACGGCGTACCTACGGACAAGCCGATCGAGGCGGGTGACTTCGTTACCATGGACTTCGGCTGCATCGTTGGGGGCTATTGCTCGGATATGACGCGCACGGTTGCGGTCGGCCATGTGACGGACGAGATGCAGACTGTGTACGATACCGTGCTGCACGCGCAGCTGGCGGGTATTGCCTGCTGCAAGGCGGGCGTGACCGGGCGGGCGGTCGACGCGGCGGCGCGCCGCGTGATCGAGCAGGCGGGCTACGGCGAGGCCTTCGGCCACGGCTTCGGCCATGGTGTCGGGCTGGAGATACACGAAGCGCCGGCCGTCTCCTCCCGTGGGCAAAGCCCGCTGCCGGCGGGCAGTATCGTCACTGCCGAGCCGGGCATTTATCTGCCGGGACGGTTTGGCGTGCGCATTGAGGATATGTTGTATGTCATCGAGGACGGCTGCATCAACCTGACCGAAGCGCCCAAGCAGTTGATGATCCTGTAAGAGGATGCGTTTGTGGGGGAACGTAAAAAGGTGCGAAAGCCTTGGCTTTCGCACCTTTTTTGCTGTTCAGAAGGGTTTTCTTGTCAGAAAGCTTACACCACGCCCTGCGCCAGCATCGCGTCGGCGATCTTCTCAAAGCCGCCGATGTTCGCGCCCATGACGAGGTTGTCCTTATGGCCGTACTTGTCCGCCGCTTCGATGCAGGTCTTGAAGATGTTGACCATGATGCCCTGCAGACGCTGGTCAACCTCCTCAAAGGTCCAGCTCAGGCGCAGCGAGTTCTGGCTCATTTCCAGACCCGAGGTGGCAACGCCGCCCGCGTTGGCCGCCTTGGCCGGGCCGAAGAACACATCGTTCTCAAGGAAGGCCGCGACCGCTTCGGGGGTGGAGGGCATGTTCGCGCCCTCGGCAACAAACTTGCAGCCGCCCGCGATCAGCAGCTTGGCGTCCTCGCCGGTCAGCTCGTTCTGGGTCGCGCAGGGCAGCGCGATGTCGCACTTGACGCTCCACGGGCGCTGACCCTCGGTGTAGCTGCTGCCCGGCACGCGCTCGGCATATTCTTTGATGCGGCCACGCTTGACTTCCTTGATATCCTTGACGACATCAAGGTTGATGCCGTTCGGATCGTAGATAAAGCCGTTGGAGTCCGACATGGTGACGACCTTGCCGCCCAGCTCGGTGGCCTTCTGGCAGGCGTAGATGGCTACGTTGCCCGAGCCGGAGAGCACGACGGTCTTGCCCTCGAAGGAGGTGCCCTTGTGGGCGAGCATTTCCTTCATATAGTAGCACAGGCCGTAGCCGGTGGCCTCGGTGCGGGCGAGCGACCCGCCGTAGGACAGTCCCTTGCCGGTCAGCACGCCGGTAAACTCGTTGCGCAGGCGCTTGTACTGGCCATACATAAAGCCGATTTCACGGCCGCCGACGCCGATATCGCCCGCGGGCACGTCGGTGAACTGGCCGATGTGGCGGGAAAGCTCAGTGATGAAGGACTGGCAGAAGCGCATGACCTCCGCATCGGACTTGCCCTTGGGGTCAAAGTCCGAGCCACCCTTGCCGCCGCCCATGGGCAGGCTGGTCAGGCTGTTTTTGAAGCACTGCTCAAAGCCGAGGAACTTGATGACCGACGCGTTGACCGACGGATGGAAGCGCAGGCCGCCCTTGTACGGGCCGATGGCCGAGTTGAACTGCACACGGAAGCCGCGGTTGACCTGCACCTTGCCCTGATCGTCCACCCACGGCACACGGAACATCACCATGCGCTCAGGCTCGACGATGCGCTCAATGATGCCGTTCTTCTCCAGCTCGGGGCGCGCCGCGACAACAGGCTCGAAGCTCTCAAGAACCTCGAGCACGGCCTGCTGGAACTCAGGCTCGTTCGGATTGCGTCTCAGGACGGTGTCGTACACGCCTTTCAGATACGGGTTGGTAAGTGCCATTTTTTATCCTCCTTACATTTTGGCCGCGGCTTCTTTCCAAATGCAAGAAAAAAGCGCGGATCAGCTTACATAGTGGTATCAATGCTTTATTATTATATAGTATTTTGCCGGGGAGTGCAATACTTTAGCGTGCTGAAAATATACAGTTTTTTCATCGGGATACCGGGTGGAAACCGGCGCTTCGACCTGATATAATAAAGTTGAAAGGGGGAGAGGAGCGCATGGCAAACAGCTTTGACCGTATTTATGCCGTGGTGCGGCGTATTCCGCGCGGCATGGTGGCAAGCTATGGGCAGGTGGCGCGGCTGGCGGGCAATCCGCGTTGGGCGCGGGTGGTCGGCTACGCGCTGCATGTCAATCCCGACCCGGCGGGCATCCCATGCTACCGCGTGGTGACCCGGGACGGACGCACCGCGCCAGCCTTTGCCTTTGGCGGGGCGGATGCGCAGCGCGCGCTGCTCGAGGCCGAGGGCGTTGGCTTTTTGCCCGATGGCCGGGTTGATATGGCGCGCCACGGCTGGGAGGGACTGTGACGCCCGCCGCATACCTGCCTCCGGCGCGCCCTTTGGTGCAGGAGCCTTTTCCGCAGCGCGGGAAAGGCTCTTTTTGAATTTTCTGTGAAGCCGGTTGACAGCGCACGCCAAAGGCGTATAATATGTTAGCACACTAACAGTAAGGAGGCTAACAAATGCGCAAACGCCAGATCGGCGCCGAGCTGGGCAAGCTGAGTAATCTGCTCAAACGGCAGATGGCCTATATGCAGAGAGGTACGGAGGCTGAGCATATCACCGGGATGCAGGCGATGATCCTGCATCATCTGATCTATTGGGAGCGGGACGGCGACTGCTTTCAAAAGGATATCGAAACGCATTTTGGCATGCGCCGCTCGACCGCGACCGGCATTTTGCAGCTGATGGAGCAGCACGGCCTGCTCTGGCGCGAGCCTGTGGCGCGGGACGCACGGCTCAAGCGGCTGGTGCTGACCGATAAGGCACGCGCGCTGGACGAGAAGATCAGCCGCGACCTTGACCGCGCCGAGCGCGTGATGCGGCAGGGGATAGACGAGGAGGCGCTCGCGGTCTGGTTCCGGGTCTGCGGGCAGCTCCGCGCCAATTTGGAGGAATATCAAAGTAAGGCTTCGGAGGGAAAAGTATGATTAAAAAACTGCTGGCCAGCGTGCGCGAATTCCGAAGGGATGCGGTGCTCACGCCGCTTTTCGTCGTGCTCGAGGTCGTTATGGAGGTTCTCATTCCCAAGGTAATGGCGCTTTTGATCGACAAGGGCATCGATGCGGGCGATATGGCGGCCATCTGGAAGTACGGCATCATCCTGATCGCCTGCGCAATGCTGGCGCTGCTGTTCGGTGTGTTGGCGGGCGTGTTCGCCGCGCGCGCATCGACCGGCTTTGCCCGCAATCTGCGGCATGATATGTATTACGCCGTGCAGGACTTTTCATTCTCGAATATCGACAAGTTCTCGACCGGCTCGATCATCACCCGCCTGACGACCGATGTGACCAATGTGCAGAACTCTTTCCAGATGTGTACGCGCGTCGCAGTGCGCTGCCCGGTCATGCTGGTGTTTTCGCTGGTCATGGCGTTTTCGATCAACAGCCGGCTGGCGCTGGTGTTCCTCGGCGTGCTGCCCATCCTCGCGGTCGGTCTGGGCGTGCTGATGAAGCTCGTCGCCCCGGTGTTTGAGCGCGTGTTCCGCACCTATGACCGCATGAATACGGTCGTGCAGGAAAATGTGCGCGGCATCCGCGTGGTCAAGGCCTATGTACGCGAAGCGCATGAGACTGAAAAGTTCAAGGGCGTTTCCGGTTTGCTGTACAAGGAGTTCTCCAAGGCGCAAAAGACCATGGCCGGCGCCATGCCGCTGATGCAGTTTTGCATGTACGCCTGTATGCTGCTGCTGTCGTGGTTTGGCGCGCGGCTGATCGTTGGCGGCGGCATGACGACGGGCGATCTGACCAGTCTGTTCTCCTATGCCATGCAGATATTGATGAGCCTGATGATGGTAGCGATGGTGTTTGTAATGATCACCATGTCCAAGGCGAGCGCCGAGCGCATTGCCGAGCTGCTTGACGAGCAGCCCGACCTGCACGACCCCGCGCAGCCGGTGACTGCCGTGCCGAGCGGCGATATCGTGTTCGAGCACGTCAGCTTCAGCTATAAGGGAGATGAGCATAAGCTCGCACTGCGCGACGTTGACCTGCATATCAAGGCTGGGCAGACCGTCGGCATTCTGGGCGGCACGGGCGCGGCCAAGTCAACGCTGGTGCAGCTCATCCCGCGCCTGTATGATGTGACGGGCGGCTCGGTCAAGGTCGGTGGCGTGGATGTGCGCGATTATGCGGTCGAGACGCTGCGTGAGGAGGTAGCCATGGTGCTGCAAAAAAACGTGCTGTTTTCGGGCACGATCAAGGAAAACCTGCGCTGGGGCAATGAAAACGCATCGGACGAGGAGCTAGTGCGCGCCTGCAAGCTGGCGCAGGCCGACGAGTTTATCCGGCAGATGCCGAATCAGTACGACACCTATATCGAGCAGGGCGGCGCCAATGTGTCCGGTGGCCAAAAGCAGCGCCTGTGCATCGCCCGCGCGCTGCTGAAAAAGCCCAAGATACTCATTTTGGACGATTCGACCAGCGCAGTCGATACCAAGACCGACGCGCTCATCCGCCGCGCCTTTGCCGAGGAGATACCTGATACGACCAAGCTCATCATAGCGCAGCGCGTCTCTTCCGTGCAGGAGGCCGATCAGATCGTCATTCTGGATGGCGGCTGTGTGCAGGCGGTCGGCACGCATGACGAGCTGCTGGCGGGCAACGCCATCTATCGGGAGATATACGAGCAGCAGACGAGGAAGGGGGGCGCGGCATAATGTCCGGACACCATATGAGAGCGCCGCACGGCCCGCATGGCCCGCACGGTATGCATGGCGGCAAGCGCGGCAAGCAGCCGAAAAAGACCATGGCGCGCCTTTTGCGGTATATCGGCGACGGCTACGGTGTGAAATTCGCCGTCGTGCTGGTGTGCATTCTGCTGTCCGCGGTGGCGAGCGTGGCAGGCTCGATGTTCCTGCGCGTGCTGATCGACAATTATATCGAGCCGCTGCTTGTGCAGGATGCGCCGGTGTTCACCGGCCTGCTCCGCGCCATCGGCATGATGGCGGTGGTGTACGCGGTAGGCATCCTCTCCACCTATTTATACAACCGGTTGATGGTCTCGATCTCGCAGGGTGTGCTCAAAACCGTGCGCGATGAGATGTTTGCCCGGATGCAGAAGCTGCCCATCCGGTATTTTGACACCCATACCCACGGCGACCTGATGAGCCACTTCACCAACGATACCGATACCCTGCAGCAGATGCTCAGCCAGTCGGTGCCGCAGATGTTCTCGTCACTGGTGACTATCGTTGCGGTCATTGCAGCCATGCTGTATACCAATGTGTGGCTGACGCTGTTTGTGTTCGTGGGCGTGGCGGTCATGATAACGGTCACGCGGCAGGTCGGCGGCAGGTCGGCGGGGTTCTTTTTGCAGCAGCAGACCGCGCTGGGCAAGGTAAACGGCTATATCGAGGAGATGATCGGCGGGCAAAAGGTCGTCAAGGTGTTCTGCCACGAGGAGCAGTGCAAGCGGCAATTCGACGTGCTCAATGACCAGCTCCGCGCCAGCGCGGCCAGCGCCAACAGCTTTGCCAACGTGCTCATGCCGGTGATGAACAACATCGGCAATCTGCTGTATGTGCTGGTGGCCGTGGTCGGCGGTACGCTGGCGCTGTCCGGCGCGGTGGGAGACAGCATCACCATCGGTGTGATCGCCTCCTTTTTGCAGCTGACCAAATCGTTCACCATGCCGGTCGCGCAGATCTCGCAGCAGATCAACTCGATCGTCATGGCGCTGGCGGGTGCTGAGCGTATCTTTGCGCTGATGGACGAGACGCCCGAGGTGGACGACGGCTATGTCACGCTGGTCAACGCCCGGTATGACGCACAGGGCAATTTGGTCGAAACGCCCGAAAAGACAAACATTTGGGCGTGGAAGCATCCGCACGGAGACGGTACGCTCACCTACGAGCGGGTGCGCGGCGATGTGCGCTTTTTCGATGTGGATTTCGGCTATGAGCCAGAGAAGATCGTGCTGCACGATGTTTCGCTTTACGCCGAGCCGGGGCAGAAGGTTGCCTTCGTCGGTGCGACCGGCGCGGGCAAAACGACCATCACCAACCTCATCAACCGTTTTTACGATCTGGCTGATGGCAAGATACGCTATGACGGCATCAATATCAACAAAATCAAAAAGGCCGATCTGCGCCGCTCGCTCGGCATCGTCTTGCAGGATACCTGCCTGTTCACCGGCACGATACGCGATAATATCCGCTATGGCAATCTGGATGCGACCGACGAGGAGGTCGAGGCCGCGGCCGTGCTGGCAAACGCGGATGACTTCATCTGCCGCCTGCCCGATGGGTATGACACTGTGATCGATGGCGAGGGCGGCAGTCTGTCGCAGGGGCAGCGGCAGCTGCTCTCGATCGCGCGCGCGGCCGTGGCCGACCCGCCGGTCATGATACTCGACGAGGCGACCAGCAGCATCGACACCCGCACCGAGGCCATCGTGCAGGCCGGCATGGACGGCCTGATGTGCGGACGGACGGTGTTCGTCATCGCGCACCGGCTGAGTACGGTGCAGAACGCGGATGTCATCATGGTGCTCGAGCGAGGCCGCATCATCGAGCGCGGTAACCACGCGCAGCTCATTGAGGAGCACGGAAAGTATTATCAGCTGTATACCGGCGCGTTTGAGCTGGAGTGACAGCCGGCGCACCCACGCGCCCGCAGCGTTTGGCCGCGGGCGCGTTTTGTGTCCCGGTAGGTCAAATGTGCAGGAGTTCATGCTTGAAAACACGGTTTTGCAGGAGGAAATGCACGATTCCTTGCACGGCGGACAAATGTTTTTGGAAGAAAGCATAAAATTTACATCAATTGCTAAAAAATAATCGGCAGAATCCCCGAAATTACACGGGGAAAGAAAAAAAGTCTGCCGATCTGCTAAAACAGTAGTATAATAAAAAATAATCCGAACGCTTTCCGGATGCATAGACAGGAAGACGGGGAGATTGCAGTAAAGGAGAAGATCAACCATGAAGAAAAAGCTTAGTATGCTTCTGGCCGGCGCGATACTGGCCACGACCCTTGCCGCTTGCGGCGGTAACTCCACCGGCGGCACGAATGGCGGCTCGGCTGCCGACGCGGGCGCGGACACCGGCACGGCTGCGGCGGGCGCGGCCTTCAAGCTTGGCGGCCACGGCCCGCTGACCGGCGGCGCCGCGATCTACGGCAACGCCGTCAAGAACGGTGCGTCCATCGCGGTCGAGGAGATCAACGCTGCGGGCGGCGCAGTGCAGTTTGACCTCAAGTTTGAGGACGACGAGCACGACCCCGAAAAGGCTGCCAACGCCTACAATGCGCTTAAGGACTGGGGAATGCAGCTCTCGCTGAGCGGTGTTACCTCCAAGCCGGCCGAGGCCACCTCGGCTGACCATTACAGCGACCGTATTTTCGCGCTGACCCCGTCGGCCTCGGCTGTGGCCGTGACCGAGGGCAAGGACAATGTGTTCCAGATGTGCTTTGCCGACCCCAATCAGGGCACGGCCTCCGCGCAGTACATTGCCGACCAGAAGCTCGGCACCAAGATCGCTATCATCTATAAGAACGATGATGTTTACTCGACCGGCATCTATGAGAAGTTCACCGCCGAGGCCGCGGCCAAGGGACTGGAGATCGTGTCCACCACGACCTTCACCTCCTCGAGCCAGACCGACTTCTCGGTGCAGCTGAACGAGGCCAAGAACGCGGGCGCTGACCTGCTGTTCCTGCCGATATACTACGATGCAGCCTCGCTCATCCTGACGCAGGCCAACGCGATGGGCTACGCGCCCAAGTTCTTCGGCGTGGACGGCATGGACGGCATTCTGACCGTCGAGGGCTTCGACACCGCGCTGGCCGAGGGCGTTATGCTGCTGACCCCGTTCAATGCGGACGCGGAGGATGAGCTGACCCGCTCCTTTGTCACCAAGTATCAGGAGAAGTATGGCGAGGTGCCCAACCAGTTCGCTGCGGACGCTTATGACTGCGTTTACGCCTACAAGCAGGCGCTCGAGGCCGCCGGCTGCACGCCTGACATGACCGCCGAGGCGCTGTGCGAGGCCATGACCGCCCAGTTCACCTCCATGACCTTCAACGGCCTGACCGGCGAGAACATGACTTGGGACGCGACCGGCGCGGTTGCCAAGAGCCCGAAGGGCATGATTATCAAGAACGGCGCTTACGTGGGCATGTAAGACCCGCGCGTGCCGCGCCGGCGCGCGGCATGCACCGTTCCGAAAGAAGACGCAATGAGGAAGCCAAGGAGGGCGCCGCATCCCTGTGCGACGACCCTCCTTGCGCCGTTTTATCGCATTGGATTATGGGGTGGGGCGACGGCTTGACGACCGTCCGCCAAGCCACCGCCCCAGCTCACAACAAGAGAACTGTAAAAGATTTGAGGTGTTTGCAACCATGACCTTTCTCAACCATCTGATCAGCGGCATCAGTCTGGGCAGCGTTTACGCGATCATTGCGCTGGGCTATACGATGGTGTATGGTATCGCCAAAATGCTCAACTTCGCGCACGGCGACGTTATTATGGTCGGCGCGTACATGAGCTTTTGCGCGACCAACTATTTGGGGCTGCCGGCTATCGGCGGCGTGGCAGTCGCGGTCGTCGTGTGTACCGCGCTCGGCATTGTGATCGAGCGGCTGGCCTACAAGCCGCTGCGGCAGGCGCCGGCGCTCGCCGTGCTCATCACGGCCATCGGTGTTTCCTACTTATTGCAGAATGCGGCGCTGCTGATTTGGGGCTCGAACTCCAAAAACTTTACCTCGGTGGTCAGCGGCAAGCCGCTGCAGCTGTTCGGCGGTGCATTGCCCGTCTCCCGGGTGACGGTCGTGACCGTCGCGGCCTGCATCGTCATTATGGTGGGGCTGACGCTGTTCACCGGCAAAACCAAGATGGGCACGGCCATGCGCGCCGTGTCCGAGGACAAGGGCGCGGCGCAGCTGATGGGCATCAACGTCAACACGACCATTTCGGTCACCTTTGCCATCGGCTCGGGGCTGGCCGCGATTGCAGGTGTGCTGCTGTGCTCGGCCTATCCGCTGCTGGTGCCGACCACCGGCTCGCTGCCCGGCATCAAGGCATTCACCGCGGCTGTGTTCGGCGGCATCGGCTCGATCCCGGGTGCGTTCCTCGGCGGCATTCTGCTGGGCGTGATCGAGATATTCGCGCGCGCGTATATCTCGTCGGAGCTGTCTGACGCGATCGTGTTCGCGGTGCTCATTATCGTGCTGCTCGTCAAGCCCGACGGCCTGCTCGGCAAGCGCGTCAGTGAAAAGGTTTGAGGTGGCCGGTATGAAGAAGATAAAAAATCTGAGCAAAAACGGACGGGACAGCCTGCTGTGCTATGCCATTGTCATCATCGCGTTCGTGGCCGTACAGGCGGTGACGGCGGGCGGCGGCTTGTCCAGCTCGATGAAGGGGCTGCTCGTGCCCATTTGCGCGTACATCGTTATGGCGGTCTCGCTCAACCTGACCGTCGGCATTCTGGGTGAGCTGTCGCTCGGACACGCGGGCTGTATGTCGGTCGGCGCGTTCGCGGGCATTGTGGTGTCCACCTCGCTGACGGACAGCGTCGGCGCCGCGCCGCTGCGGCTGGCGGCGGCGATTGCGGTGGGCGGCGTGCTTGCTGCGGTGGCCGGTGTGATCGTCGGCGTGCCGGTGCTGCGCCTGAAGGGCGACTATCTGGCCATCGTCACGCTGGCCTTCGGCGAGATCATCAAGAACATCGTCAACGTGCTCTATATCGGACGGGATGCTTCCGGCCTGCATTTCAGCATACTGTCGCAGAAGTTTGAGCTGGCCGAGGGCGGCAAAATGATCATCAATGGGCCGATGGGCGTGTCGGGCGTGCAGAAGATCGCCAGCTTCACCTCAGGCTTCGTGCTGATCCTGTTGACGTTGTTCATCGTGCTCAACCTCATCAATAGCCGCGCGGGGCGCGCGATCATGTCGCTGCGCGACAATCAGATCGCAGCCGACTCGATCGGTATCCCGGTCACGCACTATAAGCTGATGGCGTTTGTCATCTCGGCTGCGTTCGCGGGCATGGCGGGTGCGCTGTATGCGATGAACTTTTCGACCGTCACCGCGGCTAAGTTCGACTTTAATACCTCGATCCTCGTGCTGGTGTTCGTCGTACTGGGCGGCTTGGGCAACATCTGGGGCTCGATTATTGCGGCGGCGCTGCTGACCGTACTGCCCGAGCTGCTGCGCGCGGTACGCGATTACCGTATGCTGATCTACGCGGTTTTGCTGATCGCGCTGATGCTGTTTAACAACTCCTCGCTCAAGCGCCGCCTGCTGGAAAAGCGCGGTATGCGGCAGATGGAAAAACTGGAGCGAGCCGGAAAGGGGGGCGCATGATATGGCAATGCTCGAAGTGACCGAGCTGGGCATCTCGTTTGGCGGCCTGCGCGCGGTGGATGAGCTGTCCATCCGCATCGAAAAGGGCGGGCTGGTCGGCCTGATCGGCCCGAACGGCGCGGGCAAGACCACGGTATTCAATATGCTCACCGGCGTGTATCGTCCGACTGACGGCGGCATCCGTCTGGACGGCGAAAATCTGGTTGGCCGCCGCCCGCATGAGATCTGCAAAATGGGCGTGGCGCGTACCTTCCAGAACATCCGCCTGTTCCATAACCTGACTGTGCTCGACAATGTCAAGACCGGCCTACACAATCAGGTCACCTACTCGCTGGCCGAAAGCCTGCTGCATGTCGGCTCTTACCGCAGCAAGGAAAAGCAGATGGACGAGCGCGCGCTGGACATCCTCCGGGTGTTCGATTTGGACGGCTTGGCCGATTACAAGGCGGCCAACCTGCCCTATGGTCGGCAGCGCAAGCTGGAGATCGCCCGTGCGCTGGCCACAGATCCTAAGCTGCTGCTGCTCGACGAGCCTGCGGCCGGCATGAACCCGAACGAGACAGCTGAGCTGATGGAGACCATCGGTTTGGTGCGGCAGAAGTTCGGCGTTACCATTTTGCTGATCGAGCACGATATGAAGCTTGTATCCGGCATTTGCGAATACCTGTATGTGCTCAATTTCGGCCGCCTGCTTGCCGAGGGTACGCCGGATACAGTGCTCAAAAACCCGGAGGTCGTTACGGCCTACCTCGGCGAATAAAAGGGGGAAACGAAAATGGCAATGCTGGAAGTCAAGGACTTAAATGTCTATTACGGCCTGATCCACGCGCTGCGCGATGTTTCCTTCGAGGTAAACGAGGGCGAGGTCGTCGCGCTGATCGGCGCGAACGGCGCGGGCAAGACCACCACGCTGCATACGGTGACCGGCCTGCTGCCCGCAAGGAGCGGCACGGTGCTGTTTGAGGGCAAGGATATCACCAAAAAGCCCGGACACGAGATCGTGCGGCTGGGCATGAGCCATGTGCCGGAGGGGCGCCGCGTCTTTGCCGGATTGACCGTGTGCGAGAACCTGAAAATGGGTGCATATACCCGCCCCAAGGGCGAGCTGGAGGACTCACTGGCCGCGGTGTACCAGCGCTTTCCCCGATTGGAGGAGCGCAAGAACCAGCCGGCGGGCACGCTGTCCGGCGGCGAGCAGCAGATGCTCGCC
Source organism: Agathobaculum sp. (assembly GCF_022775115.1). Lineage (GTDB taxonomy): Bacteria > Bacillota > Clostridia > Oscillospirales > Butyricicoccaceae > Agathobaculum. The sequence continues at coordinate 2,446 of NZ_JALFLA010000034.1, read as the reverse complement.
ATGGGGCGCGCGCTGATGGCAAAGCCCCGCATTCTGCTGCTCGATGAGCCTTCGATGGGACTGTCCCCGCTGTTTGTCAGCGAGGTATTCAAGATCATCCAGCAGGTCTCGGCCACGGGCACGACCGTGCTGCTGGTCGAGCAGAATGCCAAAAAGGCGCTGTCCATCGCCGACCGCGCCTATGTGCTCGAAACAGGCAGGATCGCGGGCAGCGGTAAGGCGTCCGATCTGCTGTGCGACGACTCGATCAAGAAGGCGTATTTGGGAGAGTAAATGGAAAAAATGAGCTGCGGGGGCGGCCGCGCCGCTTCCCCTTGCTGCTTTGTATGGAGGTTGCAATCATGAAGCCTTATATCATTACCATCGCCCGTCAGTATGGCTCGGGCGGAAAAACGGTGGGCAAGCTGCTGGCTGGCCGTCTGGGTATCCCATTTTACAACCGCGAGATCATCACCATGGCATCGGAGGACAGCGGCGTCAACGCCGTGCTGTTTTCCGACGAGCGCTTAAAGCCCGATTTGCTCACGCGCCTGCGCAGCCGCTATACAGGCGACCGGCAGGCAGCCTCGGAGGTCGCGGGCAGCCTCATCAAGGACGATAGGCTGTTTGATTATCAGGCCAAGATCATCCGGCGGCTGGCCTGCGAGGGCCCGTGCGTGATGATCGGCCGCTGCGCCGATTATGTGCTGCGTGACCGGCCGGATGTTGTGCGTGTGTTTGTGCACGCCGATGCGGCGTTCTGTCTCGAGCAGGCGATGAAGGTCGATTCCATGCCTGAGGACGCGGTGCGCAAAAAGATAGCCGAGGTCGATGACTACCGTGCCAAGTACTATAAGCACTACACCGGCCATGATTGGTATGACGCGCGCAATTATGATCTGTCGCTCAACTCGGGTGTGCTGGGGTTTGACGGCGTGGTCGAGGCGATTATCCGCTATATGGAGACCCGTGCTGAATTTCAGCAGTAAACGCATAAAAAGCCCTGCGTCGCGGCGCAGGGCTTTTGGCAACCCCGTGCGGCACAGATGGGACTTGCGGGGCACGAAGGGGACCAAGGGAGGAGGATGAGTATGCCGCAAACGATCGCGCGCCGCGCTGACGGGTGCTGCTTTGGCGCGGAAGAGCAGCCGCAGCTGGCCTATGCCAGTTTGTGGACATACGAAAAGCAGCAGGATACGCGGCCGATGCACCGGCACAACGGCATGTGTGAGCTGCTGCTGACAATAGAGGGGAACGGCATACACACGGTGGACGGGCAGGTGTATCATACACAGCGCGGCGATCTGCTGGTGTATAACGCGGGCATCGTGCATGAGGATAACATACCGCCAAACGGCCTTGAGCGGATTTACGCCGTCGGCGTGTCTGGGCTGCGCCTGCCCGACCGGCCACCTGATTTTCTGCTGCCGCATGGTGTGGAGGTGCGCCTGTGTACCGGCTCGCGCTTTGGGGAGTTTGAAGCGCTGTTTCGCCTGATTTATGAGCATACGGCCGAGCCGCGCCGCCATTCGGAGGAGATGAGCGCGCATCTGCTTACCGCGCTGCTGCTGATGGTCTTGCAGTTGGGGCAGGAGACTCGCGAGAGCGAGCAGCCCGAATCGGCGCAGGTCAATCTGATGCGCGGCTATATCGATACGCATTACGCCGAGGAAATATCGCTCGAGCGTATCGCGGCGCAGGCCGGACTAAGCCCGTATTATGCGTCGCACCTGTTCAAGGAGTATTGCGGCTACTCGCCCATGCAATATGTCATCCGCCGGCGCATCGGCGAGGCGCAGTCGCTTTTGCTGCTGACACAGAGGACGGTGGCGCAGATCGCCGCGCAGACCGGGTTTGACAGCCCGAGCCATTTCAGCACGATCTTCAGCAAGTATACGGGGCGCTCGCCCAGCGCCTACCGCAAGAATTTCCGGCAGGATGGCCGCGAGGATGGGGAGGATGTGACACAGTGACACGGCTGACTGCGCTGTGCAATATTGGAAAAGAGATGGAGCGCAAGCTTCAATCGGTCGGCATTGGATCGGCCGAGACGCTGGTGGAGATAGGGAGCAAGGAAGCATTTTTGCGGCTGAAATTGCGCTATCCGCAGGTCTGTCTGGCGCATTTATACGCGCTGGAAGGGGCGATAGAGCATGTCGCGTACAACTGCCTGCCGGATGCGGTGAAGCGTGACTTAAAGCGCATCAGCGATAGCCTGTGACAGACCAAAGACCGGGCTGCTGTCGCGCATACCGCTTGATTTTCGGGATATACAAAAAAACAAGAAAAGACTTGACGGCAGTTGATAGATGCGCTATAATATATAGCGTACTCTGCGGCGGTGGAACAGTCAAGATGGAGAGTTGGCTGAGTGGTCGAAGGCGCACGATTGGAAATCGTGTGTGCGTGATGAGCGCACCCAGGGTTCAAATCCCTGACTCTCCGCCAGATAAAAGCACTGAAACAT
>NZ_JALFLA010000032.1 GCF_022775115.1 Agathobaculum sp. | reverse complement strand
GAAAAGGGCGCTGATACTTGCATATCAACGCCCTTTGAGCATGTCAGTATTTGATTGTTTCGACTTCGCACCGTGTTTGCACCATGAAAAACATTGATTTCACTGACTTTTTCAATGTTTTCTTATCTGGTGCTACCATTTGGGTGCTTCTTTTTTTGCCCGGCGCGGCGTATATTGTCGTGAAGGGGGGTGCGCTATGCGGCGGCGAAAATACCGAAAAACGGGTGGACGGTGGGCGCTGCTGCTGCTGATGGTGCTTCTGGTCACGGCCGGCGCGATGATAACGCGGCGGATGCAGCGTATTTTCATGGAGTACGCTTCGAATATCTGTGAGGACAGCGCGATACAGGAGATTAACAACCTGATGGAAGAGGAGGTGTTCGCCCACCCGGAGGCGTTCGCAAACCTTGTCATTCTGGAGCGGGATGACCAGAACCATATCACCGCGCTGCGCACCGATGTGATTGCGGTGGGCAAGATTAAGGCGCGCATCGTCAACGGCCTGTTTGAGCGGTTGGATGATTTGGAGCAGACGACGGTCGAGGTGCCGCTCGGCACGGTATTCGCGCCTAATTTCTTCACCGGCATGGGGCCAAGTGTGGATATCGGCATGGCCGGACTGGTGCAGATGGAGGCCGAGTTCGTCAGCGCATTCTCGTCCGCAGGCATTAACCAGACAAGACATAATATCATTATCGAGGTGCACGCAGGCTTTCGTATCCTGACGCCCTTTGGGGGTGAGGATCGGGAGATCGTCAGCAGTTATCCGGTGACTGATACCGTGATCGTCGGTACGGTGCCCGAGCGCTACACCTATATCGACGATATTTCCGGTGGCCTGCTGGGCAAAATCAGCGATTATGAATAGTTTGCAGCGAAAGCCCAAAAAATACTTCCGTTGCTGTGAAAAATTTGATATACTGAATTTGTATTTGGTTTACAAAGGAGTGGTGGCGTGGACGCGCTTGAGCAAATCACCGCATTGCGCGAAAAGCTGCGATATCACAACGAAAAATATTACAATGACGATGCGCCTGAAATATCCGATTACGAATACGATATGATGCAGCGCGAGCTGCGTGCGCTCGAGGCAGCGCACCCGGAGCTGGCCGATCCGGCCTCACCAACACAGCGGGTCGGCGGCAAGGCTTCCGGCCGGTTTGACAAGGTGCAGCACGTTTATCCGCTCGAAAGCTTGCAGGACGTGTTTTCATTTGACGAGCTGGACGAGTTTTACAATCGCGTTGAGGGCGCGGTGGGGCAGGCGGAGTATGTGGTCGAGTATAAGATAGATGGTCTATCGGTCGCGCTGGAATATGTGGACGGCATATTTGTCCGGGGCGCGACGCGCGGCGACGGGCAGGTTGGCGAGGATGTGACCGCCAACCTCAAGACCATCAAGGATATCCCGCAGCGGCTCGAAAATGCGCCGCCGCATCTGATCGTGCGCGGCGAGGTGTACATGAAGCGCTCGGTGTTCGACGCGCTCAACGCCGAGCTGGAGCTGCACGAAAAGCCGCTGCTGGCCAATCCGCGCAACGCGGCGGCAGGTTCGCTGCGGCAGAAGGACAGCCGCATCACCAAGGAGCGCAAGCTGTCCATCTTTTGCTTTAATATCCAGAATGCGGACGAGCTGCCGCTGGCCAGTCATACCGAATCGCTGGATTATCTGAAAAAGCTCGGCTTTCCGGTCAGTCCATGCTATCCGGCTTATACCGACCCGGCTGACGTACGCCGCCAGATCGACGAGATGGGCGAGACGCGCGGCGAGCTGGACTTTGATATTGATGGCGCGGTCGTCAAGGTCAACGCCTTTGCCCAGCGGCAGGCGCTTGGCTCGACCGCCAAATTCCCGCGCTGGGCGGCGGCATACAAATATCCGCCCGAAATTAAGCAAACGCTGCTGGAGGACATTGTCATTTCAGTGGGGCGAACGGGCGTGCTGACGCCGAATGCCGTCTTGCGGCCCGTGCGGCTGGCCGGTACGACTGTGTCCCGCGCAACGCTGCACAACCGCGATTTTATCCGCCAGATGGATGTGCGCGTGGGGGATACGGTGTCCGTCCGCAAAGCGGGTGAGATCATCCCGGAGATCGTCGGCGTTGTGATGGATAAGCGCCCCGCTGATGCGCTGCCGTATGTGTTTCCGCGGGTATGTCCGGTCTGCGGCGCGCCGGTCTATGATGATGCGGACGAGGCGGCTGTTCGCTGCACAGGTGCGGCCTGCCCTGCGCAGCTGCTGCGCAACCTGATGCACTTTGCCTCGCGCGACGCAATGGATATCGACGGCTGCGGCGAGAGCAATCTGCTCAAGCTGATCGACGCGGGGCTGGTCAAGTCGGCCGCCGACCTGTATGATTTGACCCTTGACCAGCTTTTGCCGCTCGGCAAAAAGGTCAATGTTTGGGCGAACAACCTGATAAACAGCATTGCGGCAAGCAAAACGCGCGATCTGTCAAGGCTGCTGTTTGCGTTTGGCATACGGCATGTCGGCCAGAAAGCAGGCAAGATACTGGCGGGGCATTTCGGCAGTCTGGACGCGATCCTCGCGGCCACGGTCGAGGAAATGACCGAGATACGCGATATCGGCCAGACCACGGCCGAGAGCATCGCGGCGTGGCGGGCGCTTGCGCAGTCTAAGGAGCTTATCGAAAAGCTGCGCGCACACGGCGTCAATTTCACCGGCGAACAGACAGTGCGCGGCGACCTGCTCGCGGGCAAGACAATTGTCGCCACAGGCAGCCTGACGCTGTATACCCGCAAGGAGATCAATGAGCTGATCGAGAGCCTTGGCGGCAAGGCGGCAGGCTCGGTCTCTAAGAAAACCAGCTATGTGGTTGCAGGGGAGAACGCAGGCAGCAAGCTGCAAAAGGCGGCCGAACTGGGCGTTCCCGTGCTTACCGAGGCCGAATTTAAGCAGATGATAGCGGATGGACAAGCGGGCGAAGCGGCCGGCCGATCCGTCCCCGTATAAGACAGGAGGATAACTGACATGGCAATTTCAAGGAAAGAAATTGAACACATTGCATCCCTCGCGCGGCTCGACTCGACCGGCGGCATTTTTGACCGGCTGGCCGACGATATGCAGGATATCGTCGGCATGGTGGACAAGCTGGCCGTACTCGACCTTGGCGATATCACGGATGTCATCGACACCGAGCGCAAGAATGCTTTCCACCCGGACGAGGTGGTGCAGGAGTACACGCCCGATCAGCTCATTGAGCCGAACGCGCCGGACTTTCAGGCGGGCGGCGTAGCCGTGCCGCGCGTAGTCGAGTAAGGGAGGGGACAGAGAAATGGCACTTTATGAAAAAACAGCGGCCGAGCTGTCCGAGCTGCTCGGCAAGAAGGAGATCTCTGCAACCGAGCTGGCAAAGGATATTTTTGCCCGCACCAAGGCGGTGGAGGATAAAGTACAGGGCTATGTGACTGTGACGGAGCAGGTCGCGCTGGCGCAGGCCGAAGCGGTCGACCGCAAACGCGCCGCGGGCGAAGCGCTGTCCGCGCTGGCGGGTATCCCGGTCGCGGTAAAGGACAATATCTGCACCAAGGGCACGCTCACCACCTGCGCGTCCAAGATGCTGTATAACTTCAAGCCGCCCTATAACGCGACGGTCATCGAAAAGCTGGCCGCACAGGATGTGGTCATCACCGGCAAGGCCAATATGGATGAGTTCGCCATGGGTTCGTCCTGCGAGAACTCGGCGATGCACCCGACGCGCAACCCACACGGACTCGACCGCGTGCCCGGTGGCTCGTCGGGCGGATCGGCTGCTCTCGTTGCGGCGGGCGAAGCGCCGCTGTCGCTCGGCTCGGATACCGGCGGCTCGATTCGCCAGCCTGCATCGTTCTGCGGCGTCGTCGGCCTCAAGCCTACCTACGGCGCAGTCTCGCGCTACGGTCTTATCGCGTTTGCGTCCTCGCTCGACCAGATCGGCCCCTTTGGCCGTTCGATCGAGGATACGGCCATGCTGCTCGATGCCATCACCGGCCATGACCCGCTGCACGATTCGACCTCGGTCAAGACGCCGTTTGAAGGCTCTGTCCGTGCCAATCTGAAGGCGGATGTCAGGGGGCTGCGGATCGGTCTGCCTAAGGAGTATTTCGGCGCGGGCATCTCGGATGAAGTCCGTAAGCATGTGATGGCGGCGGCCGAGACCTACAAAAGCCTTGGCGCGGAGGTGTTCGAGATCTCGCTGCCGCTGGTCGAGTACGCGCTGCCGATCTACTACATTCTCTCTTCGGCCGAGGCGTCGTCCAATCTGGCGCGCTTTGATGGCGTAAAGTACGGCTACCGCACACCCCATGTAGGCGACGACGTGGTTTCGCTGTACGTCAAGAGCCGCTCGGAGGGCTTTGGCTCGGAGGTGCAGCGCCGCATCATGCTGGGCACCTATGTGCTCTCCTCCGGCTATTATGACGCATATTATAAGAAGGCGCGCGCCGCGCAGCGTAAAATCCGCGAGGAGTTTGCTGCGGTGTTTGAAAAGTGCGATTTGATCCTGACCCCTGTTGCGCCGACCACTGCATATGAGATCGGCTCGAAAACCGCAAATCCGCTCGAAATGTATGCGGGGGATATCTGCACGGTATCGGTCAATATCGCCGGTCTGCCTGGACTGACGCAGCCCTGCGGCTTCGATTCGAACAAGCTGCCTGTGGGTATGCAGCTCATCGGCCCGCGCTTTGGTGAGCAGACGCTGCTCAACGCCGGTCTGGCCTTTGAGCAGGCGAGCGGCCTGCGCAACATCATCGCCGCGCTGTAAAGGAGGAGACATAACATGAAATACCAAGCTGTCATCGGCCTTGAGGTGCACGCGGAGCTTTCCACCAAGAGCAAGATATATTGCTCGTGCTCGACCGCGTTCGGCGCGCCGATCAATACGCACACCTGTCCGGTCTGCACCGGTATGCCGGGCGCGCTGCCCGTGCTCAATCGGCAGGTCGTTCACTTTGCGGCCAAGATGGGCAAGGCGACCGGCTGCACGGTAAACAAGCTCTGCAAGGCCGACCGTAAGAATTATTTTTACCCCGATCTGCCCAAGGCCTATCAGATATCTCAGTTTGATGTGCCGATCTGTGAAAACGGCGAGGTGTTCTTCTATGTGGACGGGGAAAAGAAGTCCTGCCGTTTGGAGCGCATTCATTTTGAGGAGGATGCGGGCAAGCTGCTGCACGATGAGATAGACGGTACGGTCGTTGACTTCAACCGCTGCGGCGTGCCGCTAATTGAAATGGTCACCCGCCCCGATTTGCACTCCTCGGCGGAGGCCAAGGAGTTTCTGGAGACGATCAAGACCACACTGTCCTATCTTGACATCTGCGACTGCAAGATGGAGGAAGGCTCGATCCGCTGCGATGTCAACGTGTCTATTCGCCCGGAAGGCTCGACCGAATTCGGCACCCGTGTGGAGATGAAGAACATCAACACCTTTTCCGGCGCAGTGCGCGCAATCGACTACGAAATTGCGCGCCAGATCGAGGTGGTGGAGAGCGGCGGCGAGATACAGCAGGAGACCCGCCGCTGGGATGACGTCAAGCTTAAAAACACGGTGATGCGCACCAAGGAGGACGCGCAGGATTACCGTTATTTCCCTGATCCTGACCTGATTGCGGTCGAGATCGACGATGAGTGGATGCGGCAGATTGAGAGTGAGATACCCGAGCTGCCGATCGCACGCTATGAGCGCTACCTGAATGAGTACGGCATGACCGCGATGGAAGCACGCTTAATTTCGGACAGCTTTGCCAAGGCCGAGCTGCTGGACGAGGCGGCAAAGTCGGTAAAGCCCAAGGCCGCGGCCAACTGGATCTTGTCCGATATCTCCAAGTATCTTAACGACAAGGGAGCTGAGCTGCCGGAGACCAAGCTGACCGCGGCCAAGCTGGTCGACCTGATCAAGCTGATCGAGGCGGGAACGATCTCAGGGGCAGCCGGCAAAAAGGTGCTGCCCGCCATGTTTGAGACTGATGAAACGGTCGAGGATATCGTAGCGCGTATGGGGCTGAAGCAGGTGTCCGACGAGGGCGCAATCCTGTCCATCGTGCGCGAGGTGATCGCGGCCAACGAAAAGGCAGTCGCGGACTTTAAGGCTGGAAAAAATGTCACCGGCTTCCTTGTAGGGCAGTGCATGAAGGCATCCAAGGGGCAAGGCAACCCGCAGATCATTAACAAGCTGATCGCACAGGAGCTTGCCAAGCTGTAAGTGATAACATGGGCGCGCCCGCGTGCACACGCCGGCCGTCCGCAAACCAAACGAAAGACCGAAGGCAACTTGCTGTTGCTTTCGGTCTTTTGGCTTATCCGACGTGAAGCAGGCATAGAATAGAACACGGCCTACCAAAGGAGCATCAGCGATAGCAACAAATATTTTCAATAAAATTAGGTATATTGACTAAAAACAAAGAAGTATATGGCAGTATATCAACGCCTTTTGCACATTTCAATAAAAATATTTTTCATACTATCCTTGAAAAAATATATTTTTTCAAGGATTGGGCGGCGATATTGTCAGTGATTTAACAATTATTTTGTGTATCTTCGTGGGAAGGAGCTGAATGTGCGTGGTTTTTTAATAGGAAGAGAAAATAATAGTCAGAATTTACCCAAAGTGTCTAAATTAAAAATGCAAAAAGCGGATAAAAAGTGCAAATTCATCAAATAACATTTCTGGTACAATAAATGCTGTAATGCGAGGGTGCTGATTCGATATTCCTGGATGGAGCAATGCCGAGCGAAAAAAAGGAACGTTTCAGCACAGCTCAACGCAAATACTGGAGAAAGGGGAAGAGAAATGCCTGATATCGTGCTAACGAGAATCGACAACCGCCTGATTCATGGGCAGGTCGCAACCCAGTGGTGCGGCGTTGTCGGAGCCAACCTGCTGCTTGTCGCAAACGATGCTGTGTCGACCGATGAGTTCCGGCAGGGGCTGATGAACATGGCTGCGCCTGCGTATGCGCAGACCCGCTTCTTCTCGATCGAGAAGACCATCAACATCATCCACAAGGCTTCCGATAAGCAGCATATTGCGATCATCTGCGAAAATCCGCAGGATGTGCTCAAGCTGGTGGAAGGCGGCGTGCCGATTAAAAAGGTGAACATTGGCAATATGCACATGACGGATGGAAAACGTCAGGTAGCGACCTCTGTTGCCGTCGATGACGATGACGTGGCGTGCTTCAAAAAGTTGCAGGATCTGGGCGTTGCGCTTGAGATCAAGCGCGTGCCGGATACGCCGGCCGAGAGCATCGATAAGCTGTTCAAGTGAGTGTTTGACGTAAAAGCAAGTGGAAAGGAGTAAACAATGGGCGAAATAACCATTATACAGGCGCTTTTGGTCTTTGTGGTTGCCTTTATTATGGGCATTGACCAATTCAGCTTTCTGGAATCCCTGTATCAGCCGATCTTTACCTGCCCACTCATCGGTGCCATTCTCGGCAACTTTGAGCTGGGCGTAGTCGTCGGCGGTTCTTACCAACTGGTGCAGATCGGCAGCATGCCGATCGGCGGTGCGCAGCCGCCTAACGCGATTATCGGCGGCATTATGGCTACGGTGTTCGCTGTCTCTCTCGGCATGGAGGCAACGCCTGAGGGCGTGGGCGCGGCACTGGGTCTGGCGATTCCGTTTGCGGTGTTCGGCCAATATGTTGTTACCCTGACCTTTACCATTATGTCCGGCATGATGGCTAAGGCCGATCAATGTGCGGAGAATGCGGACGCAAAGGGTATCCGAAATGTAAACTTCATCGAGATGGGCGTGCTGGGTACGCTGTTCGGCCTGATCTCCGTCGCAGGTCTGTACGGCGGCACCGTGCTCGGCGAGACACTGCAGAACTTTGCCTTCCAGTACTCTTGGATCATGGCCGGTCTGGACGCCGCGGGCGGCGCGATGAAGTTTGTCGGCTTTGCGATTCTGATGAAGGTCATGATGTCCAACGAGATGTGGGGCTTCCTGCTGGCCGGCTTTGCGATGGCACTGCTGTGCAGCGCGAATGCCTCGACCGCGGGCGCGACCCTGCTGCTGTGCGCATTTGTCGGCGCGGCGATCGCGATTTACGACTTCTCAATCAATACCAGAATCAAGGCAAACGCTGGCGCAGGCAATATGGGAGGTGACTCGGATGGCATATAATATTCCCGAAAAGTATCAGGATCTGACACCGGCTCCGGCGCTTGACAAAAAGACCCTGAACAAGATGGTGTGGATGTCCTGCTTCCTTCAGGCTTCTTTCAACTATGAGAGAATGCAGGCGTGCGGCTGGCTGTGGGGCATGCTGCCCGGCCTGCAGAAGATCCATACCAACAAGGAAGACCTGAAGGCCTCAATGGCGCACAATCTGGACTTCATCAATACCCATCCGTTCCTCGTAACGTTTGTTATGGGCATCGTGCTGTCCCTTGAGCAGAACAAGGCGGATACGACCACCATCCGTTCTGTACGTATTTCGGCCGCCGGTCCGCTTGGCGGCATCGGCGATGCGCTGTTCTGGCTGACGCTCGTTCCGATCACCGCGGGCTTAACTGCGAACATGGCTTTGCAGGGCAGCTTCCTCGGCGCGATTCTCTTCCTTATCATCTTTAACGTGGTGCAGTTTGTCGTTCGTTTCGGCCTGATGTACTGGTCGTACGGCTTGGGTACTAAGGCGGTCTCGATGCTGACCTCGAGCGCGAAGGAGTTCACCCGCGCGGCGAGCATCCTCGGCGTATTCGTCGTCGGCGGCCTGATTGCAACCTATGGCTCGACCAGCGTTCGTATGATCGTTGGCTCGACCCAGATCAACATTCAGTCGCTGTTGGACGGCATCCTGCCCAAGCTGATCCCGTTGCTGATTACCCTTGGCATTTATGCCCTTATCAAGAAGGGTTGGACGCCGGTCAAGTGCATCCTGCTCATTCTGGTGGTGGGTATTGTCGGCTGCGCGTTCGGCATCTGGAGCGGCAACTCGCAGGCGATGGACGCCGACGGCAACACCATCCCCGGTGGTTACAAGCCGCTCGTAGAGTGGTATGAGTATCCCGCGCCCGCACCGGCTGCCAAGAGCGGTCAGCAGGCTTGGGATGCCCTGAACTCGGTCGTTACCGAGCTGCAGGGAGCGGGCATCACCGTGACCATGCCCGAGTAAAATCGAATAGCTTGGTGGGGCTGCCCCTGCCAAGGCAGCAGATAGGGGGAGATGGCAACCGGGATCATTTCCCCCTATTGCTTACAAACAGCAAGAAATCAGGTGTTCAGGTGAGTGCATTAACAGCGTCCGTTATCTTTTTATTGTTTGCCATATATGTAGGCTTTCAAGTGGGCAAGAATTTCCTTTTACGCAGTATGAATAAGGCGCTGGCGCAAAAGGACTGCGAAACTGTGGAGAAGCTGGCGGATATGGCGATGTCCCGCAGGCTGCTGGGCGCGTATACATGCGATCTGTACAAGCTGCGCGCGCTGTATCTGGGCAAGGATGTGCCCCGGTTTGAGGCGATGCTGCAAGCGATGATCGCGGCGCGTTACAAAAACCCGGCGGATAAAAAGAGCTTTTTGGAGCAGTATTTTCATACGTTCCTGCTCAAAGAAAACAAGCAATATGCCGGCTGGCTGCTCGAGGCCATCCGCGACTTTGGGGATGCGCTGTTTACGCGCTACAACGAACAGGCTTACGCGGTAATGATCGACAAACGCAGCGATCTGATTGAAACGATGGACAGTCAGATCGACGCCAAGCAGTATTACGGTTTTCCGCTGGGTGTGATCCTTTTTATGATCGCCCGGCAGTACGAGTATCTTGATGATACGGACAATGCCGTGTTATACTATAATAATGCAAAAATATGCTTTCACCCCAAGGCAATCTATATACCGGCGATTCAGGACAGCCTGAAGCGCCTTGCGCAGCCGGGGGTGGAGGAGAGCGCCCGCGTATGAATGCGCGCAGACGCTTTGCGGAATATGATTTGAGATAGGAGAAGGAAAATGATTGGATTACTGGTAACGGGACACGCAAATTTCGGCTCCGGGCTGACCAGCTCGCTGAATCTGATCGCCGGTGAGCAGCAGCAGTATCAGTATGTCGATTTTCTGCCCACATACAGCATGGACGATCTGGCGCGCGAGCTGACACGGGCGATGGACGCGCTGCAGGATTGTGAGGGTATTCTGGTGTTCTCCGACCTGCCGGGCGGCACGCCGTTCAAGACCGCGGTAGAGGTCGGCTTTCCGCGCGGCAATGTGCGCGTGATCGCGGGCACCAATTTACCGATGGTGGTCGAGATCGCCATGTCCCGTAAGTTTATTAACGATTTAGAAACCTTGGCTCAGACGGCGCTGGAAACCGGTAAGGAAAGCATCGTTCCATACGAATTTAAGAAGGTCGAGCAGCAGGAGTCCGAAGACGGCATCTGACGGGACTTGGCCTTACCATAATATAGTCCGATTTTGATAAGCAGACCCGCTGTAAACCGTTTGCCGGAGGGTCAAAAGGAGAGAGAGGATAACATGAATAAGATTTTTGGCATTGCAGAGGAGCAGATGCAGCAGACATCGTCTGTGTTTACCCTGCGCGAGATCTATCAGCAGCCCGCGACATGGAAAAAGACCTGCGAGCAGATCAAGGCGAGCAAGGACGCGCTGAAGAAGTTTATCGACCAAGTCATCACATGCGAGGACTTCGATGTGATCCTGACCGGTGCGGGCACGAGCGAATTTGTCGGCAACGCGCTGTTCCCCTGCCTGACCGGCAGGCTGCGCCACAAGATCAAGTCCTACGGCACGACCGATCTCGTGGCAACGCCCGAGGCGTATCTTTCCCGCACGAAGCCCACGCTGCTGGTCAGCTTTGGCCGCTCGGGCAACTCGCCCGAGTCGATCGGCGCGATTGATGTAGCCGAGGCGGTGTGCGATCATGTTTATCACCTGTTCGTCACCTGTAACAAGGACGGCGCGCTGTCCAAGCGCGCGGCGACGACCGATAATTGCTATGCCATCAACCTGACTGACGAGACGCACGACCAGAGCTTTGCGATGACCTCGAGCTTTTCCAATATGTATCTGGCGACCTACTTGTGCTTCCATCTGGATGAGCTGGATGCGGCCATCGCCAAGGTGGAAAAGATCATAGCCGCTGGGCAGCGTTTTCTGGATGAGCAGTTCGGCATTGCGCAGCAGATCGTCGATGGGTATGACTTCAACCGTATCGTCTATCTGGGCAGCAATTGCCTCAAGGGTATCGCGCAGGAATCCGCACTCAAGATGCTGGAGCTGACCGCCGGGCGCGTCGTTACGATGTATGACACGCCGCTCGGCTTCCGCCACGGGCCCAAGTCCATTATTGATGACAACACCATCACGGTGGTCTATCTGAGCGATGACGCCTACACCCGCCGTTACGAGGTCGATCTTATCAAAGAGATGAGCGGGCAGCGCAAGGGCAACAAGATCGTTGCCGTGCTGTCCAAGGCGGACGAGACGGTTTCCGCGCTGGTGGACTACACCGTGGTTTACGAACTGGCGGACACGACCGAGAGCGCGCTGCTCGGCATGGATGATATCCTGTTTGCGCAGACGCTGGCCGTCCTCAAGTCGCTGTCCATGAAAATCACGCCCGATAACCCCTGCCCGACGGGCGAGGTCAACCGCGTGGTCAAGGGCGTTACGCTGTATCCGTGTACCCGGGCGTGACACAAGCGGTAATACGATGAAAAAACACGGCCGCCAGCCCCGGCGGGCGGCGGTCGTGTGTATCCCGTGCGGCGCGGACGGGCAGGGGGGATGGCCGCGGCCGTCCCCTTCGCTTTGCGCCGGCAAGAAACGATAAGGAGCTTAGTGGCAATATGAATTGGGAAGTCATCCTGTGGACCTGCATCACGGTGGCCGTGCTGATCGGTCTCGGTACACTCGTTATTTCTATTATTTCGGCGCGCAATATGCGCAAAAGCCGCGACCGCATGGCACAGCTGCAAGGCGAGATCAAGGTTGGCGCTAGGGTGCTGTTCGGCGGCGGCATTTACGGCACGATCACCGGGATACAGGACGATATAATCCGCGTGGAAGTGAGCAAAGGCGTGGTTCTGGAGATATCGCGTTACAGCATCCAGACGGTGGCGTGAGCCGGGTCAGCCGCGTCACAGGCTTTCGCGCGCGAACACATGCTTGGCGTACTCACTGGGTGACAGCCCGAAATACTTCTTGAACAGTCTGGAAAAATAGTGGATTGAGCTGAAACCGAGCATTTCCGCAATTTCGCTGATGGTATACTGATTTTCGCGGATCAGGTCCTTGCTTTTTTGCAGCTTGATGCCCAGCAGATAGCTTTTCGGTGAATGGTTCAGATGTGTCTTGAACATCGTCTGCAGTGAGGAGCGCGAGAGGAAAAACTTGCGGCAAATCTGTTCAATGGTGATTGGCTCGGTGACATGGTCGCCCATGTAGGCAAGGATCTGCTCGAGCAGATCCTGCTGAAGACTGTGGCTGGGCACGGGCGGTTCGCCATCGAGCGCCTCGCACAGCTGGAGCAGCCGGGTCACCGCCGCTTGCAGATAGCAGATCATCAGCGTGCGTCCGTGCGGAGACTGCGTGCCATCCGCTTCGATAAGCTTGTCCAGCGCGTCGCGCAGGCCGTCTGCGCTGTGAAAAACACGGCGGAGTAGGCGGTGCGGCCCGGTCAGTTCCATGTCGAACACGACCGAAAGATAGGAGCAGCCGCTTTCTTTGGCCAGATGCTTGCCGTGTGCGCTGTCCGGGCCGTACACGATCACATCACCGGCGCCGAGTATGTGGGATGTGCCTACGGCAGTGACTGTCAGCGTACCGCGGTCGACATACAGCAGCTCATAATAGCTGTGGGCGGCTGCGTGAAAACAATACTGCGGCTGCCCGGCCACATAATGGTGATCGAGTATCTCCAAAATGTTGAAGGGGATTGGAGATGGCCGGGGCGTATACGGCGTAGAGAGCGCATACTGGGTAAAACGGCCGTCGACCGCAAGCAGGCGGCAGGTGGCCTTTGCAGAAACGGACACAATGTTGAAAAAAATGCCGGGTTTGATCTTCACATAGTGGCGAAGAGCGAAAGCGTGCGGCTCGGTCGCTTCCGGCTGTGTGCAGAACACGATTTTGGCCAGTCCGCTGACCGGCTCGACGCAGACCTCGCACGGAAAGCGGAAAAGCCGGTCGACGGTTTTCGTATGTGTGGCAAGCTGCATACAGAACAGGTCGTCCGTCTCGGACTCCAGCGGCTGGTAATATACCGCCCCGAACAGATGGAAGTTGTCGTGCAGGGTTGGATTGCTCATGGTAGGTTCCCTCACAAAAGGTCGTCCGGTTTGCGTTTCACTAAAAAGTGCAAATCTTCCTTTATTTTAGTATACTTTGGACAAAAATGCAAGTCTAATGGCGGAGTGAAAAAAGAAGCGTGCGCGGCAGCGCCGTAAAAGAATGACAGGAGGCTTAGAAAATGATCATTCAAAGTAAAAAAGTGTGGCTGGCCGATCAATTTGTCGAGGCGCAAATCGAAATAGCCGGTGAAAAAATTATTCATGTGTATGATTATGGCTGCAAGCCGGTCGATCGTGATTACGGCGCAGAGCGCATTCTGCCCGGTTTTATTGATGTGCATTGCCATGGTGCGTTTGGCTTTGATACAAACGACGCCGAGGAGCAGGGACTGCGCTACTGGGTACGCAACATCGTGCAGGAGGGTGTAACCGCGTTGCTGCCGACCACCATCACTCAGAGCGAGCAGGTGCTGACCGCCGCGCTGCAAAACGTCGCCAAGGTGGTAAAGGACGGCTATGAGGGCGCGGAGATCGTGGGTGTGCACTTTGAAGGTCCTTATCTGGATATGAAGTATAAGGGAGCGCAGCCCGAGCAGTATATCGTAAAGCCGACGGTGGAGCAGTTCAAAAAGTACCAGCAGGCCGCCGATGGATTGATTAAATATATCACTATGGCCACCGAGACTGACGAGGACTTCGCCCTGACCCGCTACTGCGCGGAGCACGGCATTGTTGTGAGCATTGGTCACTCGGCCGCGACCTATGAGCAGGCGGTCATGGCCTTTGCGCACGGCGCGCGCTCTATGACGCACGTTTATAACGGCATGACGCCGTTCAATCACCGTGCAAACGGTTTGGTGGGTGCGGCGTACCGGCTGCGCAGCATGTATGGAGAGTGCATCTGCGACGGCAACCACTCGACCTATGCCGCGCTGAACCAGTTCTTCCATGAAAAGGGCGCGGATCACGGTATGCTGGTCACCGATGCGCTGATGGCCAAGGGCAAGCCGATCGGCTCCAAATTCCTGTTTGGCGGCAACGAAATTGAGATATATCCGGACGGCAGCGCGCACCTGACTTCGACCAAGGGACTGGCCGGCTCAACGCTGCGCGTAAACGACGGCCTGCGCATTCTGATCGAAGAGGCGCTCGTACCGGTCAATGTAGCGATCAACGCTTGCACCAGAAACCCCGCGGCTTGCCTGCGCATTGACGATCGGAAGGGGGCGATACAGGTTGGCTTTGACGCGGACATGGTCGTACTCGACCGGGATTACAAGGTGCTTCAGACCTACTGCAAGGGAAAAGGAATGTTAGATGAGTAAAGGCCAGAAAATCAAGATCCGGCTTTCCGGCCGGAACATTTATACCGATAAGAAAAACCGCACCATTTATTACGACCGCCTGACCAAGCGTGGCTATCAAATTGAAAAAAAGGACGAAAACAAGATCATCTTTTTCAAAAACCGCCTTGTGATTATCCTGTTTGCCGCGATTCTGTGCGCCGGTACGTTCTTGACTGTGCCGCAGGCCGTGCTGGCCGGTGTGTTGCTTGTCGCGCTGGTTGAGGTGTACTACCGCTCGTCGTTTTTCAAAAAGCTACAGCCAGTCGAGGATGTGGACTTTGAAAAGCAGGTCTCGCCGCTGCAATCCATTCTGGCGAACAAGAGCAAGGAAAAGGTCATCACGCTGGCTGTGCTGTACGCAGTGTTCTCCGTGCTGGTCCTGCTCAACGCATGGGATCAGCAGTATTCGGCCGCGCTGACGCTGCTGAGCGCGGGTATTTCGCTCGTGGGCTTGTACTTCTGCGTGCTGCATGTGATCGCGCTGACCAAAATGAAATAGATGTCACGGTGCGGGCTTTCACACCGCGCCGCAGCCAAAGGAGAGGAGAGAGTATCATGAATCATAATCCGCTGAAAAAGCTGGTGGAATTACAGAAGCAGGGCAAAAGCGTTGGCATTTATTCGGTTTGCAGTGCAAATGGCTATGTGATCGAAGCTGCGCTCAAACGCGGTTTGTCGGATGGCTCCTGTGTACTGATCGAGAGTACGGCCAACCAATGCGACCAGAATGGCGGCTACACGGGCATGAAGCCGATGGATTTCAAGCAGTTCGTGCTGGACATTGCAGAGCAGGTCGGCTTTGATACGAGCCGCCTGTTCCTGGGCGGTGACCATTTGGGGCCGCTCACCTTTGCCGGCAAGCCCGAGGCGCAGGCTATGGCCGACGCGGAGGAGCTGATCCGCCACTATGTGGGTGCGGGCTTTACCAAGATACACATCGACACCAGCATGAAGGTCGCGGACGACGACCCGCACATCCGCCTGAGCGATGAAGTGATCGCCCGCCGCGGCGCGCGCTTGGCGCGCGTGGCCGAGGAAACCTACCGCAAGCTGCTCGAGAGCGACCCCACCGCCATCGCGCCGGTATATATCGTCGGCAGCGAGGTGCCGATTCCGGGCGGAGCGGTTGGCGCGGCCGATGAGGGCGTGCAGGTCACCCGCGTGGAGGATTTTAAGAACACCGTGGCGGCCTTTGAAAGTGCTTTCCGCAAGGAGGGACTGGACGCTGCGTGGGACAATGTGATCGCAGTCGTCGTCCAGCCCGGCGTGGAGGAAAAGGACAGCGGCTGCACCGAGTACGACCGCGCAAAGGCGAGGGAGCTGATGGCGTCGATCAAGGCTTTCCCCAATCTGGTGTTTGAGGGACACTCGACCGACTACCAGACCAAGCTCAAGCTGCGTGAGCTAGTCGAGGATGGCGTGGGCATTTTGAAGGTCGGCCCGGCGCTCACCTTTGCCATGCGTGAGGGTATGTTTGCGCTGGCGCATATCGAGCAGGAGCTGCTGTGCGGCACGGATATTGAGCCGAGCCGCTTTATCGAAACGCTGGATGAGGCCATGCTGGCCGAGGATAAGCATTGGCGCAAGCATTATCAGGGTACGGAGAGCGAGCTGCGGCTCAAGCGCAAGTATTCCTTCTCCGACCGCTGCCGGTATTACATGCCCACACCTGTGGTCGAGGCGGCGAAAGAGCGTCTGATCGGTAATCTGCGCCGGTTGGGCATACCGCTCAATCTGCTCAGCCAGTTCATGCCAATTCAATACACCAAAGTGCGTGAGGGCGCGTTGGAGAACGACCCGGTCGCACTGGTGGAGGATCGTATCACCAACACGATTGACGAATACCTGTACGCAACGCATCAGAAAGAGCTGATGTGAATTTCTGATGGGCAAATACCGTCTGCGTCACGGCGCGGCAAACCGGCAGGGCTTAGGGTTTCTGACGAATCCCTAAGCCCTGTTTTGTGGTTTTTGTATGTGTGGAGCACGGATTCCCAGCGCGCGGATTGCAGTTTTTCCCATAGATAGACGAGGCTTTACCACGGCTTTTGGGATCAACGGCTGCATTTGCGCGACCTTTTCCTATAAATAAGGCTCAATCAAAGAGCGCTGAAGTTTGTAAAAGTATACTTTTGCAAAGCCTCATAGGGATAGATAAAAAGCCATTTATGACTTGAAAAAGTTTGGATTATGTGATATCCTTAAAAAAATGTCAAAAAGAGCGCTGAAGTTTGCAAAAGTATACTTTTCAAATTCCGTCAAGACGCGGCATGAATTGTCGTGCGTGGAGCAAAGGGGAGACAGAGCATGAACGGAAAAACGTTCTATTATGCCTGCGTGCCGATGGGCAAGCAAAGTGAACAAGTCGATGCGTTTCTTCGGTTGGGCGCGCGGGATTCGGAAATTTTCATTGATCTGTCCACCGGCAAGCAAAAAGGCCGCAATCATCTGCGCATGCTCAAGCGTGTTGCCTTGCGCGAGGGAGATACGCTGGTCATTCCATCTCTCACCAGTTTGAGCGACAGCAAGCAAGGCGTGCGTGACGAGCTGGCGTGGCTGCGCGACAGTCGTATCAAGTCCAAGGTTATGGAGCTTCCCGTCACGATGCAGGAGCTTCCTGGTGAGGACGCGCGCACGGCGGCGCTCATCAATGAAATGCTGCTCGAGATGTATGATATCACGGTGCTCAAAGAGGTCGAATTTCGCGCCCGCCGCCAGAAAGAGGGCATTCAAACCGCGCGGGAGCAAGGTGTGCAGTTTGGCCGTCGGCCGATGGTGCGCGCACCGCGGTTCTATGAGCTGAAAAAGGAATGGGAGCACGGCGCGATCTCCATGCGGGAGGCGGCAAGGCAACTGGGCGTGACGCACCGCACATTTCATAACTGGGTGCGAGAGGAAAAAGCGCATCAGTCACAGGATTGAGTTAGGATGGAAGTACGGTGTTATTTTCGATCATTGTTCCAGTATACAATGTGGAGCACTGCTTGGGAAAGTGCGTTGACAGTCTGCTGCCGCTGCTCGGCGAGGACTGCGAACTGGTATTTGTAATCGGTGCTTCGACCGACCGGAGTAATGAGATAGTATATAACTATGCGCATCAGAATCAGGCCGCATCCGTCGTGCTGCAAGGCGGCACAGGGCTGTCAAACGCCCGCAACTGCGGCGTACAAAGCAGCAGCGGGGCGTTCCTGCTCTATATCGACAGCGATGATATGGTTGATACGGCAAGCTTGGCGATGCTGATGGAGCATATCCGCAGCGAGCCCGCTCAGGCGGACGTATATATGTCCGACTATGTGCAGTTATTTCCCTCTGGGGAAAGGAGAGCCGTATGCCAGGTAGACGATACGCCGATGGATGCCGGTTTGTCTGCGCTGCCCGCGGTACTCAGAGAGAAAAAATGCTTCTGGAATGTGTGGCGCTATGTGTATCGCCGCTCTTTTTTGGAGAAGAACCATATTTGCTTTTTGGAAAACAGGACAAGCGAAGACATTGACTATACGACAAGGGTGTTCATCGAGCGGCCGCGTATCGTATTCTGGCACAAGCCGTACTATATTTACCGCATGGGACGAGCTAACTCGCTGATGAATGTGGTAAGTCTGAAGCGGGTGCAGGATGTAACCGCTGTTATCGAAAGCAGCATCGCTTTGCTGGACAAACACGAGGGATTTCCATATGCGGCATTGCTACAGGAGCAATTTCGTTTTGAATATCTGCTGAACATCGCGCTGATTGGCGAGGTCGGGCAGCAGGAGCGCTCGGCTGCGCTCGATGCGTTCCGGCGGTGGAAAGCGGTCTTACAGCCGGCGCGGTATATCATTACAAAGGTCTTTTATCGTTTGATGTGCATTTTTGGTTTACCGATCGGCGCTTCCGTTTTGCTGCTCGCAAAAAGGGTGAAACGCAAAGTCATCCGTCGGTAATCAGTGGGTTTTAGGGGTCATAGATCGAGGAGGATTCGGTGTGATTATTACAAAAACGCCCTTTCGCGTCAGTTTTGCTGGCGGCGGGAGCGATATGGCAAAGTTCTATGAGAAGTACGGCGGCTGTGTGCTGAGCACCTCCATCAACAAATATTGCTATCTGTCCATCCACCCTTATTTTGATGCGCGCTCCACGCTGCTCAAGTATTCTGAAAACGAATTGGTAACCGATATCGCGCAGATCAAGCACCGTATCTTCAACTGTGTGCTCAATGCATATGGCGTCAGCGGTGTGGAGATCAGTTCTACGGCAGATGTGCCGGGCGGCACAGGGCTGGGCTCGTCAAGTACTTTCACGGTCGGGCTGCTGAACACGATCGCCTGCTATCAGGGTAAGTTTATGTCCAAGGGAAGACTGGCGGAACAGGCTTGTCAGGTAGAGATTGAAAAGCTGGGAAGCCCGATCGGCAAGCAGGATCAATACGCGGCTGCGTTTGGCGGGCTGAATTTTATCCGCTTTAATCAGGACGGCTCGGTTTCGGTCGAGCCGATCGTTATGCAGCCGGGTACATACAAAGAACTTGAACGACATCTGGTGATGTACTACACAGGCAGCACACGTTCGGCAAACAGCATTCTGAAGGAGCAGAAAAAGAATATTGATGACGCGGCAAAGATTGAAAATCTTAAACAGATGTGCAGGCTGGCTGAGGAGATGAAGGTGGCGCTCGAGCAAAACGACTTGTCTTCCTTTGGCGTGCTGCTCAACGATGGCTGGCAACTCAAGCGCACGCTGGCCTCCGGTATCTCCAATCCGGAGATCGACCAAGCCTATGAGACCGCGATGAAAAACGGTGCGTTGGGCGGTAAGCTGCTCGGGGCGGGCGGCGGCGGCTTTTTGCTGTTTTTCTGTGCGCCGGAAAAGCAGGAGCAGCTGCGCATCGCGCTTGGCTTGCGCCGCTTTGATTTTTCGTTTGAGCGGGATGGTGCGTCGGTCGTTTACATAGGGGACAAGTACTGGGGATAAGGAGAGCGAGAATATGAAAGTGTTAGTGGCAGGAGGAGCGGGCTTCATCGGCAGTCATCTGATGGATGCACTGCTGCAGGAGGGCCATGAGGTCGTCTGCGTGGACAACTTTTTCATTGGGACAAAACAGAATATTGCGCACTTGGCAAATGAGCCGCGGTTTACCTTTTACGAGCAGGATATCTGCGAGCCGGACACATTGGACGATATATTTGCGAGGGAAAAGGTGGAATATGTGTTCCATCTGGCGGCCAACTCCGATATTCAGGCCAGTGCAAGCGATCCCTCGATCGAATACCGCAACACCTATACAACGACCTTTCGGCTGCTCGAATGTATGCGGCGGCATCAGGTCAAAAAGTTGTTTTTTGCGTCGACCTCGGCGGTATACGGCGAAAAAATGGGAAGTGAGGTTGCGGAGGATACCACACCGCTTGAGCCGATCTCATATTACGGCGCGGCCAAGCTCGGCTCGGAGGCGCTGATTTCGGCCTTCAGCTACATGAACGACCTGAGCGTGCTGATCTTCCGCTTTCCGAATGTGATCGGTCCGCGGCTGACGCACGGCGTGATCTTTGATTTTGTCAAGAGGCTGAAGGATGACCCCTCTCATCTGCGCATTTTGGGCGATGGAATGCAATCCAAGCCCTATATGCATGTGCATGATTTGGTAAACGGCATCATGCAGTGCAAGGATGTGCCGCAGGGCGTTACGCTTTATAACATCGGCGTGGAAACGCAGACCTCGGTCACCCGGATTGCCGAAATCGTCTGCGAAAAGATGGGCTTGTCCGGCATTCCGTTTTCATATACCGGCGGACGCGGAGGCTGGAAGGGCGACGTGCCGGTATTTGCCTATGACTTGCGTAAAATTCACCAAGCAGGCTGGTCGGCTGCCTATACCTCGGATGAGGCGGTTGCGCACACCGTCGAGCAGGTAATTTGACATGCAGGCGGTGATTATGGCAGGCGGAAAGGGCACTCGTCTTTTGGCACTGACCAAGGATGAGATACCCAAGCCTATGACACCAGTGTGCGGCAAGCCGATCCTCGCGTGGCAGGTCGAGCAGCTAAAAGTCAACGGCATCACGGATATCGTGATGATTATCGGGCATCTGGGTCATAAAATACAGGATTTCTTCGGCGATGGTAGAGCCATGGGGCTGCGCATCCGCTATATTGAGGAAACTTCGCCGCTTGGAACGGCGGGAGCGTTCTACTATCTCCGACCGATGCTGGCGGGGGAGACGTTCCTGCTGGTGTTTGGTGATGTTTTGTTTGACGTTGATCTTGCGCGCATGATGCGTTTTCATGCAGAGAAAAAGGCAAAGGCGACGCTTTTCGTGCATCCGAACACCCATCCGTTTGATTCGGATTTGGTCGTTATGGATGAGGAGGACAAGATCCTTGCGTTTGACTCCAAAAACAATAGCCGGAATTACTGGTATGACAATTGCGTCAATGCAGGGCTGTATCTGTTCGATGCCGCGGTTTGTGGACATGTTTCTGAGCCGGTCAAAACTGATTTGGAAAAGGATTTGCTTTCGGGCATGATACAGAGCGGGCAAGCAGTGTATGCGTACCGCTCGCCCGAGTATATCAAGGATGTCGGCACAGTCGAGCGGATAAAAGTCGCAGAGCGGGAGCTGGCGAGCGGGTATATCGCGGCGCGTAACCTGAGACGGCCGCAAAGGGCGATTTTTCTGGATCGTGATGGTACGATCAACAAAAAGAACGGTCTGATCGCCAAGGAGGAGCAGTTTGAGCTGGAGGGCTGCGCAGCAGAGGCCATCCGAAGAATCAACGCATCGGGCTATCTGGCAATCGTCATCACCAATCAGCCGGTTGTGGCGCGGGGGATGTGCGGTATCACAGACGTCGAGCGTATTCACAACAAGATGAAAACGCTCCTTGGGCGCGAGGGTGTATTTTTGGATGAGGTTTGTTTCTGCCCGCATCATCCTGACAAGGGGTATCCGGAGGAGAACCCACAGTATAAGATATCCTGCCATTGTCGCAAGCCGGATATTGGTATGATCGAAGACTGCGCGGCGCGTCTGCATATTGACTTGTCTCAAAGCTGGATGGTTGGCGATACGACTGTGGATATCCGCACCGGCAAAAACGCGGGCACACATACTGCGCTGGTGCTGACAGGGGATGCCGGCACAGACGAAAAATATAACGACGTTCCCGATATGGTCTGTGCGGATCTGCTGGAAGCCGTCAAGAAAATCATAGGAGGATGACATCATGGATTTTAAGCAGGATATCAAAGATTATCTCGCGTGTGAGATTGAAACGCTGCAAAAGCTGGATATCAACGCGATCGACGCGGCGCTTAATCTGCTGCTTGAAGCGTACTATAATCGCAAATGGGTGTACATATTCGGCAATGGTGGAAGCTCGTCCACGGCTTCTCATTTTGAAAATGACTTTAACAAGGGCGTTTCTGAGCCGCTCAAAACCAAGTTTCGCTTCCGCTGCTTGAACGACAATGTAGCGACGCTGATGGCGGTGGCTAACGACATCGGCTTTGAGGAGGTTTTCCGCTATCAGCTGACCGACCGCATTGAGCCGGGTGATCTGGTCATTGCGATTTCGGGCAGCGGCAATTCTCGGAATATCATCAATGCGGTAGAGTATGCCAAGTCCTGCGGCAACCAAATCATCGGTATCACCGGTTATGACGGTGGCAAGCTCAAACAGTTGTGCGATATCTCGCTGCACGCACCGGTGAACAGTATGCAGGTCACCGAGGACGTGCATATGATTTTCGATCACCTGATGATGAGCATGTTTTATAAGCATCTTTGCGGGATGAGTCATTTAGCATTGAAAGCATAAGACGGGTATTAGAAATGTCTCCGTATATATCAGTCTTGCTGCCTGTGTATAATGGTGGAAAAACTTTAAAAAATGCAATTATGAGCATTCAAAATCAGACATTTACAGACTGGGAATTACTGATTTTGAATGAGTTTGGATCAGATGATGGCTCAGCAGAGATTGCCTCTGCATTTTCGGAGTCCGATAGACGTATTAAATTACTTCAAAATACTGAGCAACTTGGCTTGGCAAAGACGCTGAATCATGGAATTCGTGTAGCCAAGGGACAGCTAATTGCACGAATTGATGCGGATGATATCGCATATCCAAAAAGATTTAAAAAACAAATAGATTTTTTACAAAAAAATCCATCAGTTGGCATATGTGGTACGTGGCAGAAACATGTTAGCAGCACGGGATGTTGGATACATAAAACACCAAGAGATCATGAAACATTGGCGATTAGTTTAATGTTTTCATGTGAAATGTGTCACTCGACGATTATGATGCGCAAGAGCGTATTACTGAAAAACGATTTGTTCTATGATTCAGAATACGAGGCGGAAGATTTTGAACTTTGGAGTAGGGCTATCAGTGTGACATATTTGTCAAATATACCTGAGGTACTTGGTGAATATAGCTATGGCAATAATATTTCTGATAAAAAAATGATGCTGTTGAAGAAAGAGCATGGGAAAATTTGTGCAAAAACAATGAATAGAACATTAGATGTAGATTTTGACCAAAAGCAGCAGGAACTGCTCAATGCATGGGAAAATATCTTTTTGTCAGAAGTTAATCACAGAAATCGAAAAGGTAAGCTATTGACATTCAAAAAAATGTTAATGGATTTAGATGATGCAAATCAGCGCATAAAGATGTTCGACAGCTATAAATTTAGGGGAGTATTGAGGGCGCGCTGGGCGTGGGCTAACTGGAATATTCGTATCGAGCCTAGGCGGATAGCAACAATTGATGGGGTATTTTCGCCGATTCATTTCCACAAATTGATTCGATTAAATCAGATGCTAAAAACCGTACATTCACCTAAAATGCTGTTAAAAAAAATAATGGAAAGATTAGCGCGGTGAAAAAATGAAGAAAAATGCAGTAATGCTTGCAGATACAAGGCCAGCTTTGGTAGGCACTGTATTATTACAACTGAAAAAAACAAATCCTGGCTTATTTGATGAGGCTATTATATATTACATTGATCCAATTCAAGAATCTGATCGAGAGTTAATGTGTTCTATTATCCCATGTAAATTTGTTCATTATGATCCGCCGATACCAGATTATTTATTTGAAAAACCTCGTTTTAAGCGTTTTTCAGCATTAATGTTTTGCCGATATGAAATGTTCGCATATTTGGATGAGTTTGAGACGGTGACATGGTTGGACACTGATATTCTTATTCAAAAGAATTTGTCAGAAATGATAGAAATTGCAAAGAAAACAGGTGCTGCATTTATTCGAGAGGATCCTATCAATAAAACCGCTGAGAGAACGGATTATATGCGTACTTGTTTTTCTCGCAGTGTGCCGGGGTTTCAAATGGATGCATATCTCTATTGTTCAGGAACGATTGTACTTTCTCAAAAAATTTTGATTAGTCAAAAACTCAATGGTGCAATGTGTACAAGTTGGTGCTATCAAAAGACTGTTCAATGGGCCAATATTTTAGAATTGCCTGATCAGGGTGTCCTAAATGCTGCTATTCAACATTTCTCTATAAAAATTGGATTATTAAAAGGGAAAGAATATTGTTGTTATCCATCCTTAGGGCGTGATTGCTCAGATGCAATGATCATTCATGCATGGGGGAGTAATAAGTTTTGGAATGATTGGTATGCTTATGTTAACTTTCCTGCATGGAAATCATATTATGAAAAATGGATGGATATGGGCGGGAGCTCTCTTGGTTTTGTGATTCGACCGGCGATCTCAATCATTATCCCTTCTTATAAACCGGATCTGACAATGTTTAAGCAGTGCTTAGACAGTCTGATGGCTCAGTGTCGGGATAGTTGGGAGCGATATTCGGATTTTGAAATTATCATTGTGGCTGAGCCATTTGAACAAACAGATCTTAAGGCGATGGTGGAATCTTATCATGATGATCGGATACATTTAGAGTTCAATCCCACAAGATTGGGGATTGCATCTAGCTTGAATCGAGGTATGCGCCTTGCAACAGGCCGATATATCGCCAGAATGGATGATGATGATATTTGTCACGAAGCCAGATTATTTTTGCAAGCAAAGTATTTGGACGAAAATCCGGAAGTAACTCTTTGTACTAGCGATTTTGAATATTTTGGCGATATGAACGAGTGGAGGCTATCTTTTGAAGGCAACATGAGCTTTGCGTGGTCGATTTTCACCTGCCCCTTTGACCATCCAACGATTATGTTTAGAAAAGACTTCTTTTTAGAGAATGAATTATTCTATGACGAACAGCGTGGGTACGTTGAAGACTGGGAGCTTTGGAGACGTGCTTTTCGAAAAGGAATGAATGTGGGCTGTATTCATAAGGTTTTATTTTATCATCGATGGATTAATAATATCAGTGCAGGACAGAGTAATAAAACAGTAGTCATGATGCGCGAGCTAGTGCAAAAAAACTTTGCTGAGCTTGGTGTGATAATTCCTGCAGAGCATCTATGGATGGTCGGGCCTTGGAATGGAAGACTACTCAATACAGAAGATATTGAAAGGATACAAGGGTATTTTCAAGAGGCTTTAAAAAACAACGAAGAGCTGAAGATATATGATCAAGATTGCCTTGATATGGCATTTCAGTTGCGGTTAAGCGAGGCACAGATAGGTACTTTGCCAGGACTGAGCAGAAAAATTCAGCGAGAAGAACAGAAGGAAAATAATAGGGAATTCATGGCGGAAGTAACAAATAAAAAGAGGAAACGTTTGTTCGCATTGATTATTAAGCGGTTTTTGAAACCACTGTATAGACCTTTCCGTCACCGTTATGAGGATCGAATTATCAATATTCAGGACGCTGTATGGAGGGTGGAAGGGCATGTACTGAACTGCATTACAAAGCTGGATCAGATTATTTCAGAACAAAATCGGCAACTTGAAAGTCTGGCCCAAAGGACAGAAGAAATTATTGAGGAAAATGCGAAGATTCAGTATCAGCTCTTGATACAAGAACGCAAACGGCAACAAGATTGTGAGTTCATTCGAAAAATTATCTATGATGCTACCGAAAATGCGAGTCAAGCATTGTCAGCCAGTATGTGCACGGAGGCGGAGAATACTCGTCAGAAATTGTCTGCGAAGATATATACAGAGGCGGAGAATACCCGTCAGGAATTGTCTGCAAAGATGTCTGAGCAGTTAGATTATAATGGGCAGGAATTGGCCGCTAAAGCTTATGAATCACAGGAACAACTGCGGGAAGAAGTTCACCGGCATATTGATTTTACATATCGTGATGTCATGGTTGCGTTGGAGCGTCAGAAAGCATATCTACCCACAGTCAATATTCGTTTGATAACAGAGCATCCTATTGCTTGTAAAAGTTTGGATCATCTTTATCCCCGTGGAACGATCCGTGATAACACCCGCTATCCGCGTTTTGTTGAGAAGTGTGAGGAAATTTTGCACGCAAAAGAAAATCTATCTTTTCTGGATCTTGGCTGCTCTGGTGGCGGCATGGTGTTGGAGGCTGCTCTGCGTGGGCATATCTCCATGGGGCTGGAAGGGAGCGATTGCTCAAAAAAAGAGCAGCGTGCAGAGTGGCGTCTTTTAGGGGATCGGCTTTTAACCTGCGATATCACAAAGCCTTTCCGGTTGGTGAATGAAAAAGAGGAGATACATCTATTTAATATCATTACGGCATGGGAGGTGTTGGAGCATATTGCACAAGAGGATATACCGCAGCTATTGAAAAATATTCTAGCTCATCTGGCAGCAAACGGTTTGTTTGTGGCATCCATTGCAAACTGGGCAGATATCGATCCGGTTAGCGGTGTTAACTGGCATGTGACATGCCATCCATACGATTGGTGGAAGCGGCAGTTTGAGCGGGCGGGCTTTGTTGTTTGTTCTGAGTTATTTGCTCCCATCGACCTGGCTCGTGGCGGCTATAATCCACCGCATTGTTATGAAATGCCCTACCCAGAACTTGATGTCAGTCGTACATTCCATATAGTGGCTCGAAAGAGATAAGCAAAGGAGACGGATGTTGAGCATTGTTCAGAAGCTGAAAAAGAACCAGTTCCTGTTTCAACAGCTGGTTCATCGAGACTTTACAAAGAAATACAAGCGTACCGTTTTGGGAATTGCGTGGAGTGTTCTCTCGCCGTTACTCTCTTTGTTTGTAATGAATTTGGTGTTTTCTACCTTGCTCGGCTCGGAGATCGAGCACTACACGATCTATCTGTTTTCCGGACAGCTAATCTTTTCGTTCTTCAGCGATTCGACCAATCAGGGGATGACATCTCTGCTGAACAATGCGGAGATATTCACCAAGGTGAATGTGCCGAAATATATGTTCTTGTTTTCACAGAATGTTTCATCTTTGATCAACTTCGGCATAACGCTGTTAGTTTACTTTGTTTTTGTGTTGGCGGACGGCATTGTCCCAACATGGAAATTTCTTTTGCTGATTTATCCTGTCGTTTGTCTGGTTGTTTTCAACCTAGGCATGGGGCTTATCTTGTCGGCTCTGTACATGTTTTTTAGGGATATTCAATATCTATATAGTATTTTTACGCTTTTACTAATGTACATGTCCGCGATTTTTTACAGCATTGAAGCATTCCCGCAGATCGGGCAGAATCTCTTTTTGCTCAATCCAGTCTATGTCTACATTCGCTATTTTCGAAAAATCGTGATCGACAATACGATACCGACAGTGCAGTTTCATTTGGTGGCAATTGGATACGCACTGATAGCATTTGGCATTGGGGCGTGGATTTACAAAAAGAAAAACCATAGTTTTTTATATTATGTGTAAGAGGTCTGATGATGGCAACAGTGTTGAAAGCTGAGGATGTGTCCATTCGCTATATTACCGGTGACTTTAAGGATATCGGCATTAAGGAGTATGTGACGCGGAGACTGACGGGCAACTACCATGTGAAAGAGTTTATGGCAGTAGACGGTGTTTCTTTTACATTGGAAGAGGGGGATATGCTGGGCATCATTGGCGCGAATGGTGCGGGCAAGTCTACATTGCTCAAGGCAGTCGCTGGTATCATGGAGCCAACGCGCGGAAAAATTATAGCAAATGGCGAAGTTGCAGCCCTGCTTGAGTTAGGCAGTGGGTTTGACGGGGATTTGACAGTCAGGGAAAACGCCTATCTGCGCGGCGCCATGTTGGGCTACACAAAAGAGTTTATGGACGACACTTACGATCAGATTATCGACTTTGCTGAACTGAGGGAGTTTGAGGACAGGCCCTTTAAGCAGCTTTCCTCGGGCATGAAGAGCCGCCTGGCATTTTCTATTGCCTCTTTAGTCAAGCCGGACATTCTGATTTTAGATGAAGTTCTGTCGGTAGGGGACGGTGCCTTTCAAGAGAAAAGTGCCAGCAAAATGCGGGAAATTATCTCGCAAGGCGCTACCACCATCCTAGTGTCTCATTCGCTTGAGCAGATTCGCAGTCTTTGCAATAAAGTGCTTTGGCTGGATCATGGAAAGCAGGTAGCCTTTGGTGATACGAAGGAGATCTGTGATCAGTATGAGAGGTTTTTACAGGGGGAGGCATTGCCTAAGGAAGAGGAGGAATATACCATCAAGAATGCTCCAATGCAGCCGAGAAGACATGCAATTGTGGATGAGACCAAGAACGCAATGAGTTATCAGATTAAAAGATATCTGATGGGAATAGGCATCTTGACATATGTTGCATTGATGTGTCTATCAGCGATCGTGGCTTGTATGTCCATGCGCATTTTAAGCAGTGCTGTAGGAGACACGGTTGGTATTGTGGCAGAATTAGAAGCGGGAAAAGAGGTCATTTTTCGGGGCGCAATAATCGATGGCGACTGGTATAATCCAGACACGTTGTATCAGTCAGGGGATTGGGAAAAGGATGTGACGAGGCATGTTCTGAAAGCTCGCAGCGATGACCTGTTACAGCTACATATACCAACAGCGAAGCAAGCATACTTGGTATTTAATGTTGGCCCCAACCAAGGAAAAGCAGAAGTTACAGTGGGAAATGAATCCGTTGTATGGGATTTTTATCAAGAGGCAGATGTTGAGACTGGCATAAGCTTTTTGCTGCCACAGTCGGATGCACAATTGATCATGGTGAAAGTGATCTCGTTTATCGTAGGAATCTTGGTATTTGTGCTGCTGATATACGCGGCTGTTGTATTCCAAAAACGAACCAATCGTATAAATTGGAAGTTGGTTGAGAAAGTATATTTGGTGGCATTACTGCCGGTGTCATTTTTGTTTTTGCTATTCCTATCGCTTTCCAGTACACCTCGCATATCGGAGGAAGCCTGTTTTTGGGGGTATGATGCTGCGATATTTAATTTTATAGGGAAGGCGTGGGGCAGTGGGATTACACCATATCTGGGGACGTTTGAGAACAAGGGTCCGCTGATTTTTTGGATTTATATGATGGGCGATAAGATAAGTCCTCAATGGGGTGTTTTTGCCATACAGGTATTCGCGCTTTATATTTCATTGGTATTCAGCTATAAGATTGGCCGGATATTGACAGATGTGCCAAAGGGAATATTGGCCTCATTGGCTACACTGGCTTTCTTTGCGGGAGTCATGGACGAGGGTGCTTTGACTGAAGATTTTAATGTACCACTTTTGATGATCAGCGCTTATCTCATCATTCGATATTTGCAAGGGGTCAAGGATAAGGTTGGGCACCCGTATAAAATGGCATTTGTTCATGGCTTAACAATTGGCGTATCGCTTTTGCTGCGTATCACCAATTGCATAGCGCTGTGCGGCTTTCTTGCTTGTATTGGTGCATATTTGCTAATCAAAAAGAAATATAGAAATTTTTGGAGGAATATTGGAGCGGGTATTGCAGGATTTTGTGTAATAGTCCTTCCGTTTGTTGTATTTTTTGCGGCGAAAGGAGCGCTGTATGACTTTGCATATGGAACCATACTGTTTAATTTAGATTATGCAGGAGAAGCCGTCTCACACAGTTTGGATGAGTGGAAGACCATCTTCACATATTTGATTCCGGTTTTGCTATGCATATTTTTGGCGTTAGAGCAAAATCCGCTTACTCGAAATACAATTTTGATGGGTGCAGCGCCATCAATAATAATGATGGCGCGAAGCTACCTGTATCCGCATTACTATATTGTGCTATTACCGTTTGTACCGATTGGTGTTGGATGGCTATTACAAAAGCAAGATATTAAACTAGGTGAATCCAATCGATACACCATTTCGTATGCTGCTGCTGTAACAATTGTATGTATCGTGCTATTTGGAAGGTGTGGGAGAACTGCTATTGCCAAATATGGATGGATTAACAGTCTTCATACCAGCAACGCACCAAGTCAATATGCAGAGGCTATAAAGGCACAGAGCGATTTGATTCCAATATCGGATAGAGATAGAGTAGTTGGATATAATGTTCGAGCTGATTGGTATCTGATATCAAAAATCTATCCGTGTTTCAGGCATGGGATAGACCATGATTATCGTAATAGTATATCTGAAAAGGTGCGGGTTGAAACCGTGGACTTTTTTGAATCGCTAACTGCAGAATGGATTGTTGTTCAAGGGAATATCGAAGCTCCTGAGGTAAGTAAAGTGATAAGTGAAGCTTATCATTCCGTTGACTCGAAATATATTCAGGCGGGAGATTACCAGATAACACTTTACAAAAAAAATGATAATTGAGATTCAATGGTATCAAGGGGGGCAATTTTGATTCTAATAGGGTTAAAATTAAGTGCTGTAACAGTCATAGGCTTGTTTTGGTACTGTATTTTTTGGAAAGCAAAGAGCTTTATAAGAGGAAAAGAGGTGCTATGTATCGCACTGATTGCAGTAGTTGTGGCATTCTCTGTATCTGAAGCCCTTCCGAGACTAAAGGATGAGATATCATTGCGGGCGTTGGGCGAGAGAAACGGGGAGGCTCAAGCAGAAGAAATCATTTTGTCTGGCTTTATGATTGACGGCGAGAAGATTCCGGTGCCCAAGTCATTAGCTGGAGAGTGGTTTTGGTCAGGCAATTATTATGTCTGGCGTGCTAAAAATGACTCCCGGCAGCCACAGGGAATAACAGAGCATGTTAAATTTGCAATTCCCGTGGGAAGAAATCGCACTGTAAATTTTATAAGTGACATTTGGAGTGGGAAGGTTGAGATTATTTGCAATAATGAATCCGTAATAGTCGATACTTATGCAAAAGGATATCAGGAAACGGCAATAGAGCTGGCTCCAAGCAGAAGTACGAAATTGCTATTGAATATGGCTTGGGATATTTCTGGTTTTGTGGGAATCTGGTTTGTGGCAATGTTCATAGGGATATGGATATGTAAAAATTTTATGCATTCCGGGAAGTATAATGTAAAGAGTAAAATGTTGTATGGGAGTTTTGCGATAGCAATTTTTGTACTGATGTTCCATTATTCAGAGATGACATCGCTATGGTGTGACGAATTAGGTCAAATCGGCTGGTCCAACGGCTCAATTAAGGAAGCAATACACTATTGTTTGAATATGAATGATGCAACACCGCCGTTATTTGCAATTTGTGCAGCATTTTGGTACAGGGTTGTGCCCTATGGAGAGAAATGGCTGTTATTATTAACGGTTATCCCCACGGTAGCTTCCATTTATTTGATTGGTTTGGCTGGGGAGAAAATACATGGAAGATATTGCGGCGTACTGGCTTGTATATTTATGGCTTTCTCATATCCAGTATGGGTCAATGCAGCGTATGAATTTCGCTCGTATGCATTTGTTTTGTTCTTTACCACACTATCTTTTTATTTTTTTATCAGTAGAAATAAAGCACTTTTGGAGGGCAGTAAAAGGAAATATGCAGTTGCCTTTAGCTTGGCTTTGATTGGCATGATAATGAGCCATTATTTTGGTTTTCTTGTATGCGGAGCATTTTTTTTGGCTGATTGTTATTTGACTATGAGGGATAAGGTTAAAAAGAAATTTTTTTGCTATTTGCCAGTCGCTTTTGTGGGTATGGGGTGGCTGACAGCAGTATTTCTTCAAACTCTATTAAGTAGGCCATTATCGGCGATAGCAAATTGGTATCCGGTTCCGGGTTTTTCGCAGGTCAAAGAGCTGCTGCTCTTTTTGTCAGGTTCTTCTGATCTATACTATAAGGTATCCATATTTTCAATCGGCGCTGCGCTTATTAGCGTGTTTAAAACTAGGTGCAGGTGTCATCATATTCTATTCTATCATCTGTTTTCCGTTTTTGTACCCATATTTGTAATAGGGACTGTGGCTATCTATGGTAACTTTCATACGAGTTCGACAATGTGGGAACACAGATATTTTCTGTTACTATTACCATTTTTGTGCATGTCGGCGGCGATATGTGTTGCAATAGCGAGCGGATATTTGAGCGAATTAATGAAAAAACATACTATGGTAACAAAAGCTATTTGTATGTTTTTTGCATTGACATTATCACTGGACTGTTTGGATATCGTATCATCTTCACGCTCCTGGCAGCCATATCGTGAAGCAGCAGAATGGCTTTATTCACAAAGCAATTACATATTTAACGCTAACACATTGGTGATGGTTTCTCCGGCTTCATCAATTCTCATGGAAGGATGGAATGATTACTATATTACGCATAAGGGAGAGAGAGCTTCTGTTGGCAATATAGGTTCGTCAGACCAGATGACAGCCGAGGATATTCTCGCGCATGAAAGGATATATTTACAGTATTCTCAATCTGCAGCAGAACCTTGGGTTGAGCAAATTCTAAACGAGCATTATGTGGTTGAAGCAGATATGTCGAGTATCCAGATGCGTATATATGTTCGGGTGTAAAAGGAGTTATAATGAAAAGGGAAATTGTTAAACTATTTTATGCATTCATATGGTTTGTTGGTATATGTTTGCTCATAGCAATCGGTGTTGCATTGCTTTTGCGCACGCCGCTCCTAGCGTCGCAAAAAGCATTCCTCTATCGGCTATTATTATTGACAGCACTTTGTTGTATGTTGCTGCTTGCTTTGGATGCAGTTGTGTTTTTAAAACGAGAAAGTGTAGGAGGTATCAATTTTTCCAGCAGCGTGCTGTGTATTGGGTTGGCGACCCTTTTTATGAGCCTATTTTTTTCATTAGGACCTATGACGATTGAGCGCTCGTATACTGTGTTCTCCTTAGCGGATATGGCAGAGCATCCGACAGTCGTTTATTCCCCGGAAGAAATCAAAAACCGCTTTATTGAGGGATATATCGAAGGCGCGCAGGAAAGCCAGAAACGGATTGATGAGCAGGTCTACATAGGCAATATGGAGGAGACGGACGGCGGCTATCAGATCACTGAAAAAGGTGTGAGACTGATAAAGCTTATGCGCTTTGTCGAAAGCATTTTCCCTGTCCCGGATGAAAACAGTATTTATCCAAACGGAAAGTAAGATGAGATATGAAAAAAATCAGTGTAACGATCCCCTGCTGGTCGGAGGAAAAGAGTGTCCGCCAGATGTACGACCGGCTGACCAAGATCTTCATAGAGAAGCTGCCGCAGTACGACTATGAGATCATCTATGTGGACGATTATTCGCCGGACAACACCCGTGTGGAGATCCGGAAGCTGTGCGCAGCGGACAAGCATGTCAAAGCCGTGTTTAACGCGCGAAATTTTGGTTTTTCCCGTAATGTGTTTGCAGCGCTGCGTTATGGAACAGGAGATGCAACGTTTATGCTCTTCGGCGATCTGCAAGACCCGCCCGAGCTGCTGCCGCAGATGGTTGCAGAGTGGGAGAAGGGCAAGAAGGTCATCATCGGTCAGCGGACAAAGGGTCATGAGAATGCTCTGATGTACTCAATGCGGAAGCTTTATTACTGGCTGATGGAGAAATTAGCGGACTCCAGACAACTGGAGCACTTCAACGGCTTTGGCCTTTATGATAAAAGCTTTGTTGATGTGCTGAAAGAACTGGATGACCCCGCGCCTTATCTCAAGGGAATCGTATCGGAGTTGGCCATTGAGATGAGCATTATCCCCTATGAGCAGGCGGAGAGCCTGCGGGGGAAGTCCGGCGCCAATTTTCTGAAAAATTATGATTTGGCTATGCTCGGTATCACGTCCTATACCAAGATTTTAATGCGTCTGGCAACATTTGTGGGTGCCGGTCTCGGTATAGTAAGCGCATTGTTTGCTGTCTTTGTCCTTATCAGCAAGCTGCTCAACTGGAACAGCTATCCTTACGGCACTGCTACAATCATCATCGGTGTGTTCTTTATCGGCGCGGTGCAGCTCTTTTTTACCGGCATACTTGGCGAGTACATATTGAGTATCAACACCCGCTCTATGCGCAGGCCGCTCGTCGTGGTAGGGGAAAAGCTGAATTTTGAGGAAGAAGATCGAGAAAAGGAAGCATAACAAATGAGCAACACCTTACTTTCCATTGCAGAAAGCTGGGGCAGGATAGACGGCGTGCATACACTTGACGAGCTGCTCGATTGGATTGACAGACGTAACCAAACGATTCATGTGGAAATACATAAAGTCGCGCTGGAGGACAGCGGCTTCTGGTTTTACGATAAAACAGAGGGCTGTATCCGTAACCGGAACCGGAGCTTTTTTCAGATCACCGGTTTCGTGCAGCGGCACGGTGAAACGGTGCAGGCACAGCCTATCATCCTTCAATCGGAGATCGGTTATCTGGGCATTCTTTGCCGGGAAATCGGTGGCGTGATGCACTTTCTGATGCAGGCCAAGATCGAGCCGGGAAACGTCAACAAGATTCAGCTATCGCCTACTATCCAAGCTACCAAAAGCAACTTTACGCAAAAGCATGGTGGTGCAAAACCGCCGTATCTTGCGTATTTTGAAAACGCTGCGGCGCACGAGATTGTGGTTGACCAGATACAGTCCGAGCAGTCCTCCCGCTTTTATAAAAAGCGCAACCGCAACATTATTGTTCGGACAGAAGAGGATGTGGAGGTGTTGCCGTCACACCGCTGGATGACACTGGGGCAGATAAAGTGCCTGATGCGGTATGATAATCTGGTCAATATGGACACTCGCACCGTGCTTTCCTGCATTCCGTTCTGCAAGCTGCCGCTCTCCCGTAGCGCACTACTGCAGCTGGCTGAATGCTTTGCGGACAAGCCGCTATTCCGCTCGGTATTCATGGCATCGGGGGACAATCCATTGCCCCGACTATATCACTATATGAACAACTACAAAATGTTTGCGGAAGCAGACAGAAAATTGCTGCCACTGCATGAACTGTCCAACTGGGAGATGCGGGACGGCGAGCTGGTTTGCAAGCGGCCGTACCCGTTCAAAGTGGTATTCTGCGATATCGCCATCGAAGGACGGGAAGTAAAGCACTGGACGCAGCCGCTGTTCGAGGCGACTGGTATGGCGACCTTCGGGCTGCTTTGCTGTGAGGTGGACGGCGTGCTGAAATTCGTGGTCAGGGCGACGCCTGAGGTGGGTTGCTTTGACGGCGTGGAGCTGGGGCCCACCGTGCAGCACGAGGCGGTCGAGCGCGCACCGCACGAGGATGCGGTCGAGCGCTTTTTTGCGGAACGGTTGGCTGACGGGAGAGGTGTGGTGTATGACCATCTGCTGTCTGAAGAGGGCGGGCGGTTTTACCATGAGCAAAACCGCAATGTTTTGATTCGTGTCGTGGCGGAAGAACTGCCGCCCTTGCCAGAGGACTGCTTTCTACTGGATTACCGAACGCTTAACAATTTGATGCAGGTCAATAATACGTTGAACATTCAGCTGCGCAACCTGCTTTCGCTCTTGGAGGCTTAAAGATGAAAATCGGAATTTTGGGCACGGCGGATATCGCGTTTCGCCGATTTTTGCCCGCACTGAAAAAATGCACGGCATTTACATACGCTGGAGTCGCTTCACGGATGCCGGAAAAAGTCAAGCCCTTTGTGGAGGCCTTCGGCGGACAAGCCTATGATGGCTATGACGCGCTGTTGGCAGACACGAGTATTGACGCGGTCTATGTGCCGCTGCCACCGGCGCTGCACTATGAGTGGGGCAAAAAGGTACTGCTTGCGGGCAAGCACCTGCTGATGGAAAAACCGTTTACGACCGATTTGGAACAAACGGAAAAGTTGCTGCGCCTTGCGGAGGAAAAGAGTCTAACGGTGCATGAAAACTACATGTTCTTGTATCACAGCCAGTTAGCCCATATCAAAAAGCTGATCGCTGACGGCGAGTTGGGTGATATTCGCCTCTATCGTATGGCATTTGGATTTCCCAAGCGTGCGCAAGGCGATTTTCGCTACAATAAGGCGCTTGGCGGCGGCGCGCTGCTCGATTGCGGTGGTTATCCGGTACGGCTGGCGCTTGAGCTGTTAGGGGAGACGGCGCGGGTGACGCAGGCGAAATTGACGCAGCCGAACGGCTATGAGGTGGATCTGTTTGGCTGCGCGGTGTTGGAAAATGCGGATGGCCTGTGCGCACAAGTGTCCTTTGGCATGGATAACGCTTATCAGTGCCAGCTGGAGGTCTGGGGCAGCAAAGCGACGTTGATCGCGCCCCGTATTTTCACGGCGGGAGACGGTTTTGCGCCCGAACTGATTTTGCGCTCCTCGGCGGATGAGCATGTATTGAAGCTACCGGCAGACGACCAATTTCTGCATTCGATCGAGCATTTTTATGGACTGCTGCAAGATTGTGCAGACATAAAAGGACACAATGACAGGATAAGAGCGGAAAGCAGTTTGACAACACAAATAAAAGTGGAGGGCAATTAAAATGATCGTAGAAGAATTGGGATTGTCCGGTGTCAAGTTAATTGTACCAACCTATTTTGATGATAATCGCGGATATAGCACAGAAGCATACAATGACCAAACCTTAAAGGAATACGGCATTGATGCAAGATTTGTTGTGGATTATGAGTGCTGCAATCTGTGTGTTGGAACGATTCGGGGCATCCATTTCCAAAACAATCCGCATCCTCAGATAAAGCTTGTGCGTGTGCTGCAAGGCGAGGTACTGGATTTTGTTATTGACTTGCGCAAGGACTCACCGACATATAAAAAATGGATTAGTCAAGTTCTGTCTGCAGAAAACAGAAAGCAGCTGTATTTGCCAAGCGGCTTCGGACATGCTTATGTGACAAGGCAGCCGAACACCGTGGTGCTATATAAATTTGATGACTACTATGACCGGGAATTGGTCAAAGCCATACGATGGAATGATCCGGATATTGGCATCGAATGGGGGATTACAGATCCAATACTATCTCTCTCTGATGAAAAAGCGCCGTGGCTGCGCGACAGCGATGTTAATTTTACAGTGGAGGATAATTCCAAATGAAAACAGCGGTAGTAACAGGTGCGACAGGGTTTATTGGAAAGGCCTTTACGAAATATTTGCTGTTACAAGGGTATCAGGTCATAGCCGTCGTACGCAAATCTTCAAGACTAAAGGATATTGCACAGGAGAGGCTATTTTGTGTAGAAGCAGACTTTGACGATTATGATGATCTGCATCAACACATTAAAGAGGCCAATATTTTTTATCATTTTGCTTGGTCGGGCGCATATGGGTTGGATACAGCAAACTTTGAGATACAATTAAAGAATACGATGGCAACCTGCAAAGCATTAGTGCAGGCCGCCAAGATAGGCTGCAAAAAGTTTGTTTTAGCTGGTACGGTTGCAGAGCTTGAGGTGCTGGAGCATATAGATCACAATGTTTGCGCGCCGAGAGGAACTTGTATTTATGCTGCGGCAAAATTGAATGCAGAGATGATGTGCAAGACTCTAGCGATGGAGCATTCGATCGAATTTAATGCAGGATTATTCGCTAACATTATTGGGCCGGGTGATTACTCGCACCGCTCAACAAATAGCATTTTGAATATGTTTATTCATAATGTAAAACCCAAGCTTGTTAAGGGCGATGGTCTGAATGACTGGCTGTACATTAATGATGCTGTGCGCCTGATTGAAGCGATGGGCGAGCATGGAAGAAATATGAAAACATACTATATTGGGCATATCAATTTATGGCCTCTCCGAAAAATCATTGAAAAGGCACGAGATACGGTAGCTCCCAATATGCAGCTGACCTTTGGAGAATATCCGGATGCTTTTTTGACAGATTATCGTTATATTTCAACAAAAGAGCTGTTTGAAGATACAGGCTGCAAGGCGGAATATGATTTTGCACAGGCGGTGCGGGAAACGGCAGAATGGGTCAAGCAGTTGGACTGGGGGATATAACGGTGACAGATGTAGTAATCGTGGGCAGCGGCTTTTCCGGCAGTATCCTGGCTCGGAAGCTCGCGGAGGAATTGGACAGGCCGGTCACGGTAGTGGAAAAGCGCGCCCACGTTGGCGGCAACATGTATGATGAAACGGACGAGCGGGGCATTCTCATCCAGCGCTACGGCCCGCATTTTCTGAATACCGATAAATATTTTATTATCGAGTTTTTGGAGCAGTACGGTGCGCTCTTTCCTCACACGACCAAGCTGCTCAGCTGCATTGACGGCAAGTATGTGCGCCTGCCGTTCAACTTTTTGACCGTGCAGCAGCTGCTCGGTGCAAAGGCAGCAGAGCCGCTGCTGGCAAAGCTGCGCGCGGCCTTTGCGGGGCGCGACCGTGTGCCGATTTTGGAACTCGTCGATCATGCGGATCGGGATATCAGCGCGTATGGAACGCTGTTGTTTGAAAAGGCCTACCGTACTTACACATCCAAAATGTGGGGGCTTCAGCCGGAGCAGATAGACAAATACGTTGTTGAGCGTGTTCCCATGGCGATGAGCTATGACGAGCGGTATCTAAACAAGGATTTTCAGTATCTGCCGGTGCAAGGTTTTACCAAACTGTTTGAAACGATGCTCGACCACCCCAATATCACCGTTCAGACCAATACCGATGCCTTGGAGCATCTGTCCTTGGACGCCGGCAGCCGCCGTATCAGCTATGATGGCGAGCCGGTCGAATGCCTGATCTACACAGGCGCGATCGACGAGCTGTTTGGACGCAAATACGGTGCGCTGCCATACCGCTCGCTGGACATCCGGTATCAGTATGATGCGCAGGACAGCGTGCTTCCCAGCGAGATCGTGTCTTATCCTCAGGCGGACGGGTATACCCGGCAAACCGAATACCGAAAGCTCATGGCTGACGACAGCGCCGTGCGTGGTTCGGTGGTCGCCACGGAATATCCGCTCACCTACGACCCGGCGGCAGCAGTAGGCAATACGCCGTATTACCCGGTGGTGACCGAGGAGAGCAGCGCCCGCTACCAGCGCTATCTCGAGGAGGCCGGGCAGTATGATAATCTGTTCCTATGCGGCCGGCTGGCGGAGTTTAAGTATTACAACATGGACATCTGCATTGAGCACGCACTTGAATATTACAAAAACGTCAAGCGTTTCTTGGAGCGCTCCACATGAAAAAACAGAGAGTGGAGCAGTTGTGGGAGACCATTGCATATCTGATCTGCGGCGTGCTGACGGTTGTGGTGAATGTTGCCACCTATAAGCTGCTGCGGCTGCGGTTGAATAAGCTGCCAGCCAATACCACTGCGTTTTTTGTTGCGGTTCTGTTTGCGTATTGGACAAACAGCACGTTTGTCTTCCGAGCGCGGCGAACATGGAAAAACTTTTTACAATTTATGGAAATGCGCATTGGTACGCTGGTTATCGATAATGGTGGTATGTATCTGCTGCTGCTCTGGGGAGTCGACGAGATGCTGGCCAAGTGTGTCGTCAATGGCATCATTATCGTCATCAATTATCTGGCCAGCAAGTTGGTGATCTTTCGAAAAAGCAAGGGGGAGGAAAAGATATGAAGGGCATCATCTTAGCCGGCGGCTCGGGTACGCGGCTGTACCCGTTGACCACGGGTGTATCCAAGCAAGCGCTCCCGATTTACGACAAGCCGATGATTTATTATCCGTTGTCCACACTTATGCTGGCGGGCATCCGCGATATTTTAATTATTTCCACGCCACGTGACGTACCTGTTTTTCAGGAGATACTGCAGGACGGCGCGCAGTTTGGGCTGCGCATCTCTTACGCGGTGCAGGAGCGGCCGAACGGCCTTGCGGAAGCGTTTCTGATCGGAGAGGACTTTATCGGAGACGACGCGGTGGCGCTCGTGCTGGGGGATAACATCTTTTACGGCGCGGCGTTTTCCGCCTTGCTAGCGGACGCGGCGCAGATAGAGCAAGGCGCGGTGGTGTTCGGCTATCCGGTGAGCGACCCAACGAGCTTTGGCGTGGTGGAATTTGACCCGAGCGGTAAGGTGCTCTCGATCGAGGAAAAACCTACGCACCCGAAATCCCATTACGCAGTACCCGGCCTGTATTTTTATGACAATCAGGTTGTGGAGATTGCAAGGCAGGTCAAGCCGTCCGCCCGCGGCGAGCTTGAGATTACGGCGGTGAATAACGCATATCTGGCGCGCGGTGCACTGAAGGTCAAGCTGTTCCCGCGCGGCATGGCGTGGTTGGACACGGGTACATACGACGGATTGCTTGAGGCTGCGCGCTTTGTATCCATCATTCAAAAGCGTCAGGGTCTGTATATCTCCTGCATCGAGGAGATCGCCTACCGCTGCCGGTATATCGACCGGGAGCAGCTGCTTGCACTGGCTGAGCCGATGAGAAAGACCGAATACGGACAATATCTGCTGATGATCGCGGAGGACAAGCTGTGAAAAATATTCTTGTGACCGGTGGTGCCGGTTTTATTGGATCGAATTTTATCCAGTAT
>NZ_JALFLA010000079.1 GCF_022775115.1 Agathobaculum sp. | reverse complement strand
ATCGTCTCATGCCCTGTCATCCAGATGTCCAGAGACGCGAGGCTTTGAGAAAAAGGAAAACCTGATATGATACCAGCGGCGGACCCGAACTTAACCGGGCCCGCCGTAATTTTGTAGGTGGGTGATTATTAAGCACTTACGCATGAACAACATATAAAATGGTAACCACGGCATAAACGGTATAACCAAACGACGCGAATCATCCCATTCGCGCCGTCTCTGCATGCTGTATAGCAGAACAATGTGTTTTAATACTTTTCCCACATATCGCTGGAACACTTATGTCAACTAAGCTGAAAGTGCTTAGCATCCAATGACATAGCTCCACATATCGCTGGAACACTTATATCAACTAAGGTGAAAGTGCTTAGCATCCAATGACATAGCTCTTTCCGTACAGCGCAGCAACACCAAAAGCCAGCATATCACCTTACATCGGGGATTGCGCAAAGTTCAGCATATCTCAAAGTAGTCTGAGTTTTTCCAAGACTGCCGCGGCATCCTCCATAATCCTGCTTTCCATCACCGGCGCCACATTTTAATATAAAGCTTGCTATAAATCCGGCTGCATTCATGGCGTATTAACCATATTGGCTGCAGCCATTTGGGAAGGCGCTGTTTGGCGGCAGGACTTGGCAGCTCATCCGCCACCGGCGTCTGATTAGCAACGCTCCAAAATGCTTCTCCCAAGTCACAGCCGACATCATTCCACGGCTTTTGATCCCCTGCGTAATGGATAATAAATGGCGACTGTCTGGATCGCCTATATTGCTCTACTTCTGCCTTGGGCGCGAGGTCGATCACATATCTTACGCGATATCGATTGTTGTCATGTAAAACATTCCAGCGGTAATCTATCCGCTTGATGCAGCCCGCGCAATATTGATTCCAAATATCTTGGTCATCGTATTGGTACTTTGCCTTGGCGGCGATCTGAATAAAAAATCCGGGCGGAAACCTTTGTCGAAGCCCCGACAGATTGAGCACCAAGACACCCGACTGGATGTATGTGGAAGGATCGCTGAGCGGAACACTGCATCGGTAGTAATGGCGATACTTTTTATTCCCTTTGCGCCACTGACCTATGAAATCCAAATCACATACCGCACCAAGCAGGGCATCTCCTAGCTCTGTATCA
Organism: Agathobaculum sp.; assembly: GCF_022775115.1. Classification (GTDB taxonomy): domain Bacteria; phylum Bacillota; class Clostridia; order Oscillospirales; family Butyricicoccaceae; genus Agathobaculum. The sequence goes on along the minus strand of NZ_JALFLA010000079.1, from coordinate 33,900 downwards.
TAAAGAGCAGCCACATCCCGCCGCACAATCAGGTCGACATCCAACGCGAGAGCCTTGTCGTATTGCTGCAAAAAATCAACGGAAAACAAGCTAAAGCACGCGCTTTTTCCTTCCCAATCGCCGGTTTTAGGCAAAAAAACTTTCTCTAACTCCCTAATATCCAGAAAGCTTAGATCGCAATTATCCCACGAGCGCAACTGTGTTTTGAGCCAGGCTTGATGCTCTGCTGTCAGCTCGTCGTGAAAAATATAAAACGCATACCTTTTCTCTCGGTCTCCACACTGCATCACCGACCAAATCATCACCAGTGCATACTTCAGATATGCGGCTGAGGATACTGTGATGATCGGAATTATATCCCTATTCATCTGCTGACTTGATTCGGTTGTCATCATTCCTCACCATTAGCTTATCTCTCCGCCGCATGCTCCGCGATAATATTGACACTGTTTTCACCAACATTTTGCAGCAATATCTGCCCCGGATAAACAGGCAGCGCAACCTTTTGACCATGGATCAGCGAAACCAGCGTCTGCAATTCGGCTCGCTTTACCGGCCTGTCACTTCTTACGGCCACAACACGCCCTTGCGCGCGCACTGTTGTCGTCAAAATTCGTTCCGGCGATCGCATCTCCTGTATCGCAAAGGCTTTGCCCCTCCCGCAACGATTGCCTTCGACGGTATCCCCTTGCCCTACTGTTATCTGGCAGCCATTGGGGCACAGTGTGCAGGTAACGCTTCCCGGAGCCGGCAGACCCTTGAGCATTGTATTCTCCACACCGTCATCCCACTGCAGCATTGGCTCGCCTGCAATATATCTGACTGCGTTTATTCCGGCTGTTTCACCCTGCTCCGAGACAAAATCCACCAGATCCGTAACCCGGCGCGCATTGCCGCAGGAAAAGATGCCCGGAATATTGGTTTGCAGGAACCGGTCTGTTAATGCACCATTTGTTCGTTCGTCCAGCTGCACGGCAGCAGCTCCCGCGATCTCATTTTCAGGAATAAGGCCTACCGACAGTATCAGCGTATCACATTCCATTGTCGACGCCGAGCCCGGAATCAGCTCTTGCCGGTCGTTCACCTCGCTTATCTCGACAGCAGTCACCCTGTCTTTTCCAATAATTTTTGAAACTGTGTGCTTCAGATAGAGCGGAATGCCAAAGTCATCCAGGCACTGTGTAATATTGCGCGCCAAACCGCCGGGAGATGGCATCACCTCGACAACGGCCAACACCTTAGCGCCTTCTATGGTCAAACGCCTTGCCATAATCAGACCAATATCACCTGAACCGAGGATCACAATACGGCGCCCCACCATAATGCGCTGCATATTCACAAGGTTCTGCGCAACGCCCGCCGTAAAAACACCGGCGGGTCTTGATCCCGGAATGGAGATCGCACCCCTCGTGCGCTCCCGACAGCCCGTGGCGAAGATGACTGTCCGGCTCTGATAAACTGCAAGCCCCCGCCTGCCGACGGCAGTGACGCAATGAATTCCGTTTTCGCTTGTCACCTGTGTTACCATGCAGCCAGTCTTCATTTCCACCCCTGCGTCTATAGCCTCCGCCACTGCGCGCAGCGCGTACTCCGGGCCGCTTAGCTGCTCTCTATACCTCCGCAAACCGAATCCGTCGTGGATACATTGGTTCAGTATCCCCCCTGTTTGCTCCTCGCGTTCTAAAAGCAGAACCCGCGCCGCGCCATTGCTTTTGGCGGCCGCAGCCGCAGCCAATCCTCCCGGGCCGCCTCCCACTACAATAACATGATATAGTTCCATTATTTCGCCCCATCCACAAAAAGTTCGCTGCCCCTGCTGCGGTACCGAATGCTTTCCGGCGCAACTCCATATTCACGCACTAGAATATCAATAATTTTGGTCAAACAGTAGCCGCCGCTACACCGCCCCGTCGTTGCCCAAGCCCGGTATTTGATCGCCGATAAGCTTCTTGCACCAAGCGGGTTTTCGATCGCCTGCATGATCTCCTTTTTCGTTACCTTTTGGCAGCGGCAGATAATATCCCCGTAGTCGGGGTCATCCGCAATGAGCTTGGCTTGCTCTTCCGGTGACTGCTCCCGGAAGCGTACGACCGGCCTGCGCTCGGCGATAAACATCTTCTTTTCGACCAACTCCATATGCTTTGCAACCATGTCGCGCACTATAAAGGAAATCGGCACAGACGCGGTCAAGCCCGGCGACTCGATCCCGATCAGATTGATCAAGCCCGGGCAGGATGGCTCTTCTCGAATGACAAAATCGCGAAACCCTCCTTCTTCAGGTGGAGCCTGTTTGGGTCGAATCCCACTATAATTTCCGATAATGTGTTTTCGCTTTAGGGCCGGCAGAAGCTGTGTTGCTTCTCGAAATAGCTTGTCCATAATTTCTGATGTGCAAGAATAATCATCCCGCGCCTCGATATACTCCGCGCTGGGGCCGATGATGATATTGCCGTGGATCGTTGGTGTCAAATGAACGCCCAGTCCGCCGATCCCCGCCTTCGGAACGGGGTAAACCGGAATATCCAAATATTCTGTCGCAATCCTATCCAGAATATAGTACTCTCCCCTGCACGGATACAGCTGATATCCGCCAACGCCGGCCATGTCAGAGACGCGGTCGGAATAGAGTCCCGCACTGTTGATTAAACACCGGCATTGGAAAATCTGCTGATCCGTATGTATCTGAAACACGCCATCTGTATGCTTGATCCCGGTCACTTCATGCTCCAGATAGAAGGATACACCGTTTTCCACCGCATTTTCCGCCAAAGCAATGCAATAGGTAAACGGATCAAAGATCGCGGTTTCCGGAGAATACATTGCCCCGATACCGCCGATCTGAGGAGCCATTTGTCTCACCTGCTCCTGATCGATGATTTTTAATCCCTTACATCCATTTTGAATGCCTCGTTCGATGATGGTATGAAGCGTTTTCATGTCTTCATCATCAAATGCGACCAATAATTTACCTGTCTTTTTGTAAGGAACACCCAATTGGCTACATACCGCTTCAAATCCCCGGTTGCCCTCCACGCACAGCTTTGCCATCAAGCTGCCCGGCTTGTTATTGAAACCGGCATGAACAACTGCGGAATTCCGGCCGCTGGTTCCGCCAGCGACGTCGGCCTCCTTCTCCAGTACAGCTACGTTTAGCCGAAATCGAGAGAGCTCTCTGGCTATCGCACAGCCCACAGCGCCGGCACCGATGATGATAACGTCATATTCCCTTGACACATTTTACCCCTTTCACCACTTGCGCTTAAAAAAATAATAAATTTTTCTGGGTATAAAGGTTATGAAACGTCCTATTCTATAAGAAATTCCTTTGCTGAATTCTCTATAAGCATCTGAATATGTTTTGGCGCTGATGCTCGCCGGATCGACTGTCGCCATCGGACTATTGCATCCCCCCAAGCTATCAATAAAGTCATCCCAGAAGTCCATCAACAGTCCCAATTGGGATAAATAGCTCCACCAATACTTCTCATATCGCAAGCCACACATTTTCCAAGGCTTGTACCGGTCTGAGTAGTGAATTACCACCGGGTTTTTAAAAGCCTTCTGAATATCTGCTAATTGCTCTTTATTATTTTCCTCATACCATGCCAGATCATCCAGCTCATGCAAATCTACACAATATTTTACCGGCATCTTATCTATATGTCCGTAGCAGCACGCATTCAAAATGTCTTGGTCTTTCGGCAAGGAATTTGGCTTGACAGCTTGTAGAAACTTCTCTATCATGCCGTGATCTCTCATCTCCTTGAGATTCATAATCATGACGCCTGCACCCACATACTGGTCTAAGGTACATAGTCCTATCTGCTTTTCCAAAATTTTAATGGCCTGTCTGCCATACGCATTTTTATAGTCTGAGAGCATATTGCTTAAAAATCTTTCCGGATATACCCCAGAAAAGTAGTTATCTTGTATATCATGCTCAAACATTTCTTCAAGATCAGATAGAATCAATGTGTCAGAGTCAAGATATATGCACCGATCAATACCTGCAAGCATTTTCGGTGCCATTAGCCGATACATTGTCTCCTTGCCAACACCCGCCACATTTACCTTTGTGTCTGAGAAAGCATCTTCCATCTCAATCCAATGCAAAGAAAATCCATCATATTTTTCTTCCATAAACCGGAAAGGCTTCAAGCTTTGTTCACTATATTTTTTCTCAACCAGCACATAAATTTCATAAAATGTGTTATCTTCCTTATTATCAAGCAGCGACAGCATCGAAACAGCCAAAATCTTGGAATATGCTTCCGATGACAGATACAAAACCGGGATCTTATTCATTTTTCAACCTCTAATCTTTTTTAGTCTTTCCACTCCATGTTTGATGCCTCTGGGAATGCAGGTAATCTTCCTGCCTATACGATAAGACAGACTGTGTGTAACCTTGGCCAGTTCTTCTTCAAAATAGGTTATCGGTATCTTATTCCTTTCCACAAGATTATCCCATAGGTACTCCGCCGCGCCCATTGCATATGCATACCTCCACCATTCTTTTTCATATGGAATACCCAGATACTTCCATGGCTTATATTTATCAGAAAAGTGTATGATGACAGGATTCCGTTTGGCCTCCACCAATTGCTGATATAATACCTGATCGGTATCTCGATACCAGTCTTCCCCTTGCAGCTCATGCAGATCCAAGCAACACTCAAGTGGTAATTGCCCGATATGCCCATAGCAGCATGCGTTTAATATCTCCTGATCAATCGGCCCGGAATGCGCCGGTATTTCTGAAAAAAACACTTGGGCCATATGATCATGCCGCATTTTTTTTAAATTCATCAGCAGTACTCCCGCCCCCACATACTCATCATACCGCAAATCTCCTGCATATTTTTGACACAGTTTTTCATACATATCAAAGTGAGGAGTCGTATAGTCCTGTGTGGCGGTTTTCAAAAAATGCCTTGGATGCAGCCCGGAAATATATTTTTCGGAGATATTTATTTGGAAAATCTCATACAAATCCTCTAACACCAAAGTATCTGCATCTAAGTAAAGGCACTTATCCACCCCTTCATCCAGAAGTTCTGTAATCAACAGCCGATAGTTTGATTCTTTGCCCACCCCAAATGCATTGACTCTTGTGTTGGCGAATGCGTCTCCAACAACGACCCACTGTATTTCAAATCCCGAAAATCTGTTCACCACTTCTGAGAACAACTGGGCAAACTGTTCTGAGAACATTTTTTCAACTATAATGTATATTTGGTAAAACGTCGCTTCCTTTTTGTTATCTAATAGGGAGACAATTGAAACTTGCAAAACAGGCGCATATTCCTCTGATGAAGCATATACAATATGCAATTTCTCCATCGTCTTTCCTCCGATACCATATTAAAGTTCACCCAGAAATTTTTCATAAGCATCGCACACCATCTGCGTATCACCAAACATCATTTGGTTCCCCTTGTCAAGCCACAAAACCTTAGTGCACATTTCGCGTACCTGCGCGGTTGAGTGAGAGACTAAAATTGTAGTGGCGCCTGCCTGAATAACGCTTCGCATTTTTTGCTCACTCTTTTTCTGAAAGGCTCCGTCACCAACAGACAGCACTTCGTCCAATATCAATATTTCCGGCTGCACCATGCTTGCAATGGAAAATGCCAGGCGAGCCTGCATCCCGGAGGACAACTGCCTAAAGGGGCGGTCTTCGAATTCTTCCAGTCCAGCAAATTCAATGATATCCCGATAGGCATCTTGTATAAACTGCCTTTGATAGCCAAGTAAGGCTCCCCGCAAGAACGTATTCTCTTTTACTGTTAAATCACCATCGAAACCAGAGCCTAACTCCAACAGCGCGGCGATTTTACCTCTTGTTACAATTGTTCCCTCCGTTGGCCTCATAATGCCGCTGATTGCTTTCAGCAACGTTGACTTGCCGGAGCCATTCACTCCAACGATTCCAAGCATATCTCCCGTGAATATCTGCAAGCTAACATCTTTCACTGCGCAAAATTCTTCTACGCGATAGCGATGCGTCAGCTTTCTCATCACATATTCTTTCAAACCTATCGCTTGGCAATCTCCAACCCGGTAACGAATCGATACATTTTGCACATCTACCAATGCATCTGACACAATAACCAATCCTTTTAAATATAGTATAGAAATTTGTGATTGAGCTTTTTATACAAGAGCGTCCCAATCAGCAATGCCGCCAAGCTATAAAACAGCATCAACAGGTGATACTGCACGCTTGGAATGACCGCGTCTATTACGATCAATCTGAAATACTTAATATAGACGTACAAAGGGTTGAGTAAAAACAATCTCTGAATGATGGGCGAAAAAGCATCGACAGAATAAAAAATAGCGGAAACATACATCAATATCAGCACAAGCACATTGTACAGGTAACTTAAATCTCGAAAAAACATATACGCTGTTGACAATATCAAGCTCATACCGCAATTAAATAAAAGCATACAAGCAATGACGTATATCAATAAGAAAAAGTTGTGCGTGAACGGAATATGGTCAAAGAATACAAATAACAGAAATATCAAAAACGTGAGACCGAAGTTGATAAGCGACGATATATTACGTGAGAATACAAAAAGATATTTTGGCGCTTTTACCTTGGCAAAGATTGGAGCATTAGCAGCCATAGCTACCAAGCCACTTTGTGTAGCCTCGCTGAAATATGTATATACCAGATTGCCGGAAAACAGAAAAATGGTGTAATGTGGAATATCACTTCCAAAAAAGGTGTTAAAAACCATGATCTGTATGGTCAATGTCATCAGAGGAGATAGCACGCTCCAGAAAAGCCCCAGTACTGTCCTTTTATATTTTAAAATGAAATCCCTTTTTACCAACTCGCCAAAAAGAAATTTATATTCGCTGATTTTTTGGATCATATATGCCCTCCAACACATCTCCATACTGCATGTCTTAATTAAGCCGCCAACAGATCAATCGCTCTTATACTGTATTTTCATCGCGGTGAATGCAAACGAGCTGGGACAAGCATCAGGAAACGCAAAGTCTAACGTTATTTTATTATTTTTTATCTTCTCTTGCGGCACGATAACCTCAACTGTTTTTTCATCCAAAAATACGTCATTCAGTAGCTCATCCTCCGCGCACAGGATCACCATTCGCTGCGCTTTGGTATCCACCGCACCCCATTCCAAGGTTAGAACCAGATCCTCTCTGATTTCATTAGCAAACAGCAGTTCAACCGAGGCAGCGCCTTTTGCCCATGTAGTGGCTTCCTCCGGCGCGCCCAGACCATAAGAGAAGTATGCATTTGCCGTAGGCTGTGCGCTGGTAAAGGTAAGCGTATCACCTATCGCATATACCTTTTTCTCATCAATCACCATATTGGTAAACGCAAAGGAGCTTGGACATGCATCCGGAAAAGCAAAGTCCACCGCCAACTCTGTTCCTGTCAAAAGACCTTGTGGAATAGTAATATGAGCTGTTTGCTCATACAATAGCTTTTGATTAAATATTTCGACTCCCTCACATGTCACAACCATGCGCTGTGCCGTGGTATCAACTGCGACCCACGAAAGGGTCAGCACCAAATCTTTCTCCGGTATCTCAGGCAGAAGCATATACATTCTCGCCGCACTTTTCGCCCACGTCGCCAGTTCTTCAGGTGTACCCAAGCCAAACTCAAAGTATCCATTGGCCGAGGGGCTTTCCGTAGTGAACGTCAAACTTGTTCCGTATTCATAAAGCGTTTGCTCCTTTAGTACGATCGAAGCAATCTGCACATCTATTTTATCCGGGAAGGACAGCTCCATTTGCAGCACATGATCCTTTACCATATCATTTGGAATCGCTATTCGAGTGATTCCCGCTTGGTCGGCAAAGGCATCAGCCATTTTGATGCCGTCTACCCAAACTTGAATAGGCGTATTCTCTGGCGCACCCAACCACTTGATTACTGCACTTAAATCATAGGCTGTTGTCTGTTCCACCCGGAATTTTAACTTTATCCTTCCCGCTTTTATGGGTGTCCCTTCCATGCCAATAAGGCCGAGTCTATTCTCTGCATATTTAAAGCCAGTTGCCAGCGAACCGGAAAATCCCACGGTTTCCCCTAACGTGTACTCTTTGTCGTTCTGCTCTGCAATCATGCCTGCCAGATAGACCGCAAACAACGCCAACACCAACACGCTAACAATATCAAACCCTTTTTCGCTTTCCATATCATGTGCAATGCTGCTGACCATCCTTTGCACAGGCCGCAATATACGATTTATGAGCACACCGATTAGCAAAGAGCCTACAAGAACCGCAGCAAACTGCACAACTCCATCAAATGGCAGCAGCTGGTGCAGTGGCAGGTGAAACAGCATAATGCCCAAGCTTTCACGCCCTATCAGCGCGATTGGCTTTGCAGATAAAATACGCGCGCACCAGCTATTGGAACAAAAATATGCACATGTAACCAATATGGCAGAGATCCATATCATGTTCTCATAGCCGATGAAGGGGAAGGTTACAAAGTCTGTATAGCAGAAAATGGCGGCCAACATGCAGAAAATGCCGATACGCATGAGAAATTGCACGCACCTGTTCGCGCTCCACTTTTGCATTTTATCCCATTTACACAGGTATCCAAACGCCATGCCGATCATGATATTATTGATATTCCAAAATACCATACCTCCTGTGCTGGAATTTGTACAAATCACCCAAAATGCTCCCGGCTTAGAGGCCAGCCCGATCGCCATCAGCAGCACGGCCACTATTAGGTCATTCGCTCTGCAAAAGCGCTTTAAACCATATATAGCAATCATGATGGCTGGCAGCACCAACCAATATAGAAGCAATTGTGCCAGAAACCATACAGTGCCATAGGGTCGAATAAAAAATATATTATCGAAAAAGCTGACACTGCTATCCAACAAGCAGTATGTCGTGGTCGCAAGAATCAGCATTGGAAAGACTTTGAAAAAGTTTTTCAAATAAAAAGCTGCAATATTTTTGTACGAAAGAAAGTATTCTTCTCCATCACGCGTATATGGCTTGGCAGCCATAAAACCGCTCAGAAAGAAGAACACATAGTTTCCCAAAATCTCTTGACTTGCTGAGAATCCTGTCAGGTGGAGATATCCTGCAACTATGAGAAACATACCTACCGCGCGTATTCCGTCTAATGCTGCTATCCGTCCCTTATTGCTCACAAGACACCTCACAAAACCACCTTTAGTTCTCTATATGTTTATCTAGGAGCCACTGGGCTGTTCTTCTAATGCCCTCTTCAAATGTGACTTCCGCCTGAAAGCCGGTATCGTCCACCAAAGCGGAGATATCATAGCAAGACGCAGGCAGATATACACCATTAAACTGCATTTCTCCAAACCCCAGCGTAGCCTCCGGTGATACAATATCTCTTAATATAGTTAAGAATTCCTTTAGTGGACGTACTTTTCCTTGCGCAATAATATAGCTACGGTTACTTCTTCCATTTTCACCAATGCGCCGAAACGCCTTTGCCGCATCACTGATATAGATAAAGTCATACATCTGGTTGCCATCGCTTAACGGCTGATGCTTGCCTGCCTGCAAATTACGGATCATCGAATTGATCAGGCGGGGAGAAGTCTCTCCCACACCATAAATGTTTGTAATAATCGGCCAAATAAATTCGATGCCATTGTCCGCCGCCACACTGCTTCCCATGTATTCACAGCATAGCTTAGCCGTTTTATACACCTTGTGTTTATCCAGCGCATTGGCCCTACCCTCAGGCGTATTCAGCTCGTATTGCGACACGCTGCCCGAACCTATAAATTTTCTGCATTCCATAGCGGAGGCGCACAAAATCGCGTCCATGACCCATTTGACATTCATAATCTGCGTTGTATAATCGGTCAGCGCCTCCCCGCGCAGCCCATCCCACGCAAACTGATACCATGCGTCAAAGCCACGCTCCTGCATTTTATCTGGTAGATCGCGTATTTGCTTGATATCACACTCCACCAGATGAACCTTCTTCCCGTACAGACGGGAGTGCTCCAAACAGGACGAAAAGCCCGGGCGAACCACCGCGTACACCTCTGTATGGTTTGCAAGCAGCTCCTCTATAACGGCGCTCCCAACGAATCCATTGCCGCCGGTAACAATCACTCGTTTCATCTTTTCACCATTCAGTCAGCAAAGAATGCATCAATCTGCTTCCGGCAGATTTCGCGCTCGTTCACACCCGCCTGCTGTAGCTTGAAAAATTCCACGATGTTATACAGCATCTTATCGCAGGTTAATATAGGCTCCCAGTCCAGCTCGGCCAGAGCCTTTGTGATATCCAGCCCAAGTGTTTTTGATTCCGTGACCTCGAACACCTCTCCCACCACATACTCTGCGCTTGTATAATGCTCCTGCATTTTATTGAGCACCCACAAAACGTCTTTGATGCCATCCTTGGTTGGCCCAATATTCCACTGGCTGGAATACTGCTGCGGCTGCTGATACATCAGGCGGCCGATTGCCAAATAGCCATTGAGTGCATCCAAAACCGATTGCCACGGTCTCGTCTGGTGGGGATTGCGCAGCTCAACCGGCTTGCCCTGTGCGATTGATTGCAGAATGGAAGGAATCAAGCGGGACTGGATATGATCTCCTCCGCCCAGCACATTGCTCGCCCGCACAGTGGAAATGCCGACCATACGCTCCTCTGTTTGCAGATAAGAGCGCTTGTAGGTATCCGTGATATATTCCATGCACGTCTTGCTGCTGGAATAAGGATCGATGCCGCCCAACGGATCGGTTTCCACATATATGGCGCCGTCACCCTTATTCTCATATACCTTATCGGTTGTGATCACCACAACGCTTTTGACGCTGCTGCACTGGCGGATCGCCTCAAACAGGTTGACTGTTCCCATTACATTGGTTTCATATGCATAATGCGGCTGGTCAAAGCAATCCTTTACGATTGCTTGCGCCGCCAAATGAAACACGATCTCCGGCTGTGCGTCCATGATAGCGGCGCGGAGCGCCTCCGCGTCCCGCACATCGCCAATCACACTATGCGCCATGGTCTCCCCGCCCATTTTTTCAAACAGACAGCCCTGTTCCGGCGCGAGCGCGTATCCTGTCATTTCGACACCCAATTCATGGAGCATGGCCGTAAGCCATGCTCCCTTGAATCCGGTATGCCCTGTGACAAACACACGCTTTCCCCTATAAAACTCTTTGTTTCTCAAATGCGCGTCCTTTGTCATGATTTTCTATCCTTTCTATTCTTTCTGATCCAAAAATGGCGCCAAATCATCGTATTCGGCCGCCTTTAGGCTGCCGTCCGGCATAACGCGGGAGGCGATCCGCGGCGCCATCGGACCAAACTCCTCGAGAATCACCTCGCAAACGACCGGCCCGTCCATTTCCAAAACCTGCTTAATCTTGGCGGGAATATCATCCTCTCGGCGGATACGCACGGCAGGTATATCATAGGCCTGCGCCACGCGGCAAAAATCAGGCATCCACACGCCGCTATCCGGTCCCACACCCAGAAAACGGTCATCCATATAATTATGCTGATTATGGCGGATGAGCATATAGCCATTGTTTTTATAAACAAACAGCTTGATGGGCAAGCCATACTCTTTCATGGTAGCGAATTCCTGAATATTCATGGAAACGCTTCCGTCTCCGGCCAGTGCGATGACAGGCACATCTACCGTGCCGATCGAACCTGCCCAAAAGCCCATGCACGACAGGCCGCCCGAGATAAAGTACTTCTGATCCTTTTTCAGCTGCCAGCTTTGCGAAACGACATTGCATACACTGCCGGTATCGACGGTGATAACTGCGCCCTCAGGCACTTCTTGTGTGAGCAGCTTGGTAAAGTAATAAGAATTCATTGGATCAGCTTGCGCATATTCCGGCAAAACCACCGGGTATTTCTCCCGCATCTCCAAGCAGTGCGCAACCCACGCATCGCTGCTTACCGGCGGCAGTCCACTTAATGCCTCGGCAAACTGCTGTACGGTCGCGTGGATCTTGTAATCCACCGGCACATCGCTTTTGTCCAATTCCTTCTTGTCCACATCGACCTGAACCTTGTATGCATGGCCGGCAAAACGATCCGGATAGTATCCAATCGTTGAAACAGAGAGCCGGCAGCCCAGCACAAGGAGCAGATCGGCTTGCTGAATCGCAAAATGCGCGGCGCGCTGGCCGTTCGATCCCGGGCGGCCCACATAGTACGGATCGTCCGAGCAAATGCAGCCTATACCCATGCGCGATGTCACCACAGGAATATGCAGCGCGTGACTCAGCTGACTAACATACGCAGCATCCGCGCCGCCGCCCGCCAGAATCAAGGGCTTTTTGGACTTTGCCAAAGCCTTCGCGAGCTTTTCGGTGTCGATTACGTCATATTGCGTCTCTTCCGGCGTAAAGCCCCGCATCTCTTCCGGCACCTGCTTATTCTGTATATCCACCGGCACATCCAACCACACCGGTCCCTTTCGTCCATGCAATGCTTCATAATACGCTCTCTCGATGTGATACCGCGTATCGGCCGGATCCATAATGGCCGCAAAATACTTTGTGATCGGCGTAACGATTGGCTCCAGATCCAGACTTTGCGTACCATGCTGCCTGATCCCAGTATCCTGCTCATACTTTAGCAGGCGTGAGGATACTTGTCCCGAAAGCACAACCACCGCGCTCGAGTCTGTAAAGGCTTGCGCCACACCGGTTATCGCGTTCGTTGCCCCGGGACCCACGGTCACAAGCGCTGCGCCCAATTTTCCCGTAAGCCTTGCGCGAATATCCGCGGACATCACTGCCGCCTGCTCATGATGGTTGCAAACAGCTTTCAGCTCCTGATTGCGGCACAAAGCGTCTGTCAGCCACATAGCCGAGCTGCCTGACACCATAAACACGGTATCGACCCCACGGCTCTGCAAGAAATCAAAAATATATTCCGAGACTGTCATCCCTATGTTCTCCTCACTTGCTGATCACACGCAGATTTTCGTCGATTTGACCATCAGCAATTCTCTTCTTTAAGCACTTGAGCCGATTGCACTTGTAGCTGTCAAAGGTGGCGCGGTCAAATCCGATTGACTGATAGTAGTCCATCAGCTCTTCGCCGCCCTTTTCAATATTCCATTCCGGCTTATAGAAATCCTTGAGCGTTGTCAAAATCTTTTCCGCCGAAACACGATAGCTGCGGGGGTCGGTATGCTCGCCGGTAAAACGCAGGCCGCAGCCGGGCACCGCGCTCTGCGCAGCCTCTGCCAACTGCTTGACCGTGTAATTGTTATCATGCGTACCAACATTGAACGCCTGATTGTTGACCAACTCGGCTGGTGCCTCGAGTACCGCACAGAAGGCCGCAATAATATCACGTACATGAGACATCGGCCGCCACGGTGTGCCGTCGCTCTTGATCTCGATCAGCTTGCTGGTGTATGCATAGGCAACAAACGCGTTAAATACGATATCGCAGCGCAGGTTGGGGCTTGCACCATAGGCCGTTGCCGGGCGGAGATAAGTAATAACAAAGTCATCCGCGCATAGGTTTCCCAGCTCGCACTCGCACTTCCACTTCGTCTTGGCGTAAGCGGTGATCGGGTTTTTTTCCCCCTCTTCGTCCGCAGCCTTGCTCACATCGGAAATACCGTAAACACTTTGGGATGAGGCATACGCAAAGCGCTTGACACCGGCTTCCTTCGCACACCGAGCGAACTTCATCGTGCCCTGATAGTTGATTTCATAGGTCAGAGACTCATCAAAATCACCCAGCGGATCGTTCGAAAGGCCAGCCAGATGGATTACATAATCCACGCCGGCAAAGTCCTCTACGCTGCAATCACGCAGATCCTTTTTGATCTGCTTTTTCAGTTCCTGCTTGCTTTCGACCAGATAGCAATCCTCATAGTAGCCGATGTCATAGCCAATCACATCGTAGCCCTTTTCCACCAGCACCGGAACCATGACCGAGCCAATATAACCCAAGTTGCCGGTCACCATAATTGTCTTCTTTGCCATTATTTTTTCCTCCAATTTACTTTTAATCTGAGCGGTGGATTACATCATTGTTTTCCACCACATCACAGTTTTTAATAGGCCTTGCTGTAATTTCGTGCTGCTTTCATAGCCAAGCTCCTGCATCCTCGTCATATCAGCAACCAATTTTTTCCCGGTCGCCTGTTCATTTTCAAACAAAAGCAAATCTTTTCGCCCTATTGCCTCGGCCAGTTGTACAAACACATCTCTCATGCTTGACCCAACGCCGCTTCCGATATTAATCGTACCAAAAAAATCGCTCTGCATCACTTGGATTGCAGCTTGGGCGGCATCATCAATATAGATATAATCCCAAACATTATTAGGTCCTTTGCAAACAAAATGCTTTCCTTGAAGCAGCTGATTGATCGCCAAAGGGATCACATGTAGCAAATGCTCCTCACCCGGTCCATATACTGAAAAAAACCGCAGCGATGCAAACTGTACATGATGTAGCTTGCAGAACTGCTCCGCAATTTCTTCAAACTTCAATTTGCTTAAGCCATAAAGATCAACCGGCTTTCCGGGTATCCCCTCTTTACATATTTCTTGCTCATATCCATATTCGGCGCTTGAGCCTGAGAAAACAAACTTTCGCCCACCTTGCTTTATAAATGCGCGGAGCAGATGCAGGCTTACTTCTATCCACTGGATATTCGCATCGTTATTCAGGAAATTGCGGTCTTCGAGATTCCACGCCAAATGCAGCAATACATCCGGCTTGACGCACTGTATGATCTCATCGCACCGATCCGGCTGTCGTAAATCGCCGGTTACAACATGTATACCATCCGGTAATAATACTTTTCTTCTTCCGCTGATCCATGCATAGATATCCCAATCCTTGTTCCTCTCAGCAAATGTACAAATTGCTTTGCCGATAAAACCTGATGCGCCGGTGATCAACACCTTATATTTCCGCATACAAACTCCCGCCCTTGTATCCGCCATCACCATTTTTTCCACGGGGCTGTTCCGGTGCTCCACAGTTCTTCCAGATGTATTTTATCCCGCAGCGTATCCATACACTGCCAAAAGCCTTCATGCATATAGGCGCTCAGCTCGCCACTTTGTGCAAGACTCTCCAGCGGCGCACGTTCCAAAATGGTATCATCCCCCTCAATCAGATCAAAAATCTCAGGCTCCAAAACCATATAGCCGCCGTTGATCCATCCGCCATCTTCCTTGCGCTTTTCTGTAAAGCTCTTGATAGCGTTGTCCGGCTGTATCTCCAGCGTGCCAAACTTTCCGCCCGGCTGGATTGCCGTGAGCGTGGCCTTTTTACCGGAACTGCGGTGATAACGCTCCAATTCGTTTATGTTGACATCGCATACGCCATCCCCATATGTCAACATAAACGTTTCATTGCCGATATATGGAGCGATTCTCTTTACGCGCCCACCGGTCATGGTGTTCAGTCCGGTGTCAACCACAGTCACACGCCACGGCTCAGCAACGTTGTTATGCATCCGTATCTCGTTTTGATTGGTAAAATCAAACGTCACATCCGAATGCATCAGATAGTAATTTGCAAAATACGACTTGATGACCTCCGCCTTATAGCCGCAGCAGATAACAAAATCATTGTACCCGTAGTGCGAGTATTCTTTCAGGATATGCCACAGGATAGGCTGGCCACCAATCTCGATCATCGGCTTGGGCTTCAGATGGCTTTCCTCACTGATACGCGTTCCAAACCCGCCAGCTAAAATAACGACTTTCATGCATTTCTCTCCTTACGCTTGAAAATTTGCTTCAAAAATTCATACTGCTGCAAGCCGATATGAAGTCGATTTAAACAGCATAGAATTCTTGCTTTACACGCGGTTTGCCGATAAAACCTTGGGTCGTCCAGCGACCTGAGCAGTTCGCTCCACGCAGCCGCCTCTTTGCGTCCTTGCGCGCGGTTCTCCATATACATGTACAATGTGGTAAAGTGATCGCCCACACCGTTCCTGATGCGCTCAAAGCAATAGGGCAAGGCTTGCCGGCTCTCTCCGGATCGTTCCGCGCCGATATATACCCCGATCAAACGGCGCAATATTTTCTCCCGATGCTCTCGAAACTTCGCCCGGTTTTTCGGAGAGGTGCTCTGCTGCGGATTTGCAACCTGATAGCGATATACATCAAACGGAAAATACTCCACACTTTTTGCTGCCAGATATGGCAAAACCACATACTCCTCATCAACAAAGAACATATTATCCTGCATATAAAATCCGCACTCCCGCAGCAGTCCCGTGCGGTATGTTGTCCCATGGATGCTCGGCAGGGTCTTTATCGGTAAGGTAAAATCATGATATACCACTCCGTAGCAGACGTCTTTCTCCCCCGCCCGCACAGATGTCATCCGTCCGCTCCCCATATCAACGATTTGATAATCGGTCAGCACAACATCCGCATTGCAGGCCCCGAGCCTCTCGACCAGCTGGACAAGCTCTTCCGTATCCACCCAGTCATCCGCATCAACGATGCGGAAATACCGTCCCCGCGCGCCCTTGATTGCGGCGTTGATAGAGGAGCCGTAGCCCCGCGTATCCCGGTCATACAGCCGGAATATCTCCGGCTGTTGCTTGACATACCGCAAAATGATCTCCTTTGATCCATCCTCGGATGCATTGTTCAGGCAAATCACTTCCAGACGGCTTTCCAGCCTCTGGTCACAATAGGTCGCCAGATTTTTCGCAAGACAGCTCTCCATATTAAAGGTCGGAACAGCTATTGTCAGTACCGGCTCCATCAGTTCTCTCTCCCCGTTCGGCTCTGCCGCAGCTCTTTCAGATTATGTAGCAGTCTACCCGGCAGCAGGCCGACAGCGATCGGCTTGACAACATACGGCAGCGCTGCGGGCAGCACCTTTAACTCCTGAAACCGCCGGTATCTTGTAACCGCCTCATTCCAGCGATGCCGCATCCTGCGGCTTCCCTTGGCGGTTTCGGGCAGCGTGTAGGTCAGCAATGTCTCTTGTATGTTAGCGCCGCGATATCCCGCAGCATACAGACGCAGCAACAGGTCATAATCCTCGCAAAGGATGCAATGCACGTCCTCGGAATATCCGTTGACCTGCAGCAGTGCTTGTCTGCGGAACATGAGCGAGGGATGTAAAAAAGGCTGTGAAAAGAAAAAGTCTTTCACCTCAGGCAGCGGAGGAAATACCAAAACGCCCGCTTCCGCTCCGCTCTTGCAGGCCTTTGCACAACTTCCGACAAACGCGATCTCAGGATGCGCATCAAGAAAGGCGATCTGTTTTTCAAACCGGTCGGATGCCGCATAATCATCATCATCCATGCGTGCGAGCCATTGGCCCTTGGCCTGCCTGATGCATGCATTTAGCTTTTGCGGCAACGCCAACAGGTCACCTTGACGAACCAGCACAAGCCGACCATCCTGTGCCGACAGCCCATCAAGCCAACACTTTGCATCCTCTGTAGAGCCATCATCGCATACGAGAACTTCCATGTCCGCCATTGTTTGCCCCAAGATCGAGCGGATGCTTCGCTTCAAAAAAGAAATATCTCGTTGTCGATACAATGTTCCTATCAATACCGATATCAAAGGCATCTCATCTCTCCCTTCCGCATTCTGCGGCGGCTTACCACCGTTCCTGTCTTGCCAGCGTCAAGGCGGCTTCCACCACCTGATCCATGTTGTAAAACCGATAGCTGCCTAATCTGCCGCCAAAAATGATATTGCTCTCGTGCTTGGCAAGCGCAGCGTATTTTTCGTACTGTGCGTTGTTAGCCGCATCGTTGACCGGATAATATGGCTCGTCCTCCACTCTCCAATCGGCCGGATACTCCCGTGTGATGACAGTTGTTGGTTGTGTGCCAAAAGCAAAGTGCTTATGCTCAATCACCCGGGTATAGGGAACCTCGCGCGCCGTATAATTGACCACTGCATTGCCCTGATAGTTCTCCATAGGCAGCTCCTCGGTCTCAAATCGCAGGCTGCGGTAGGATAGTGGACCGAAGCGATAACCGTAAAACCGGTCGATCGCGCCCGTGTATATCGTTTTTGCCGCGCAGTTCGGATGAACTTTGACCCAGTCAGAATAATCGGTGTTCAGCAGCACCTCTGCGCCTCGCAGCATCTTTTCCACCATCGGCGTGTAGCCGCCAATCGGGATCCCCTGCCAGCGGTCATCAAAGTAGTTGTTATCATAAGTAAAGCGGAGCGGGATCCTTTTGATGATGAAGGCCGGCAAGTCCCTGCAATCACGTCCCCATTGCTTTTCGGTATACCCTTTAATCAGCTTGTTGTAAATATCCGTTCCGACCATGGACAACGCCTGCTCCTCCAAATTACGCGGCTCTGCAATACCAAGCGCCTGCACCTGACTTTGAATCTTCTGCCGCGCCTGCTCCGGTGTGCGTATCCCCCACAGCCGATTGAAGGTATTCATATTAAAGGGCAAATTATATACTTCGTCATGATATACCGCGACCGGCGCGTTAACGAATTGGTTGAACTCCGCAAACTGGTTGATGTATTCCCATATCTCACGGTGAGCGGTATGGAAAATATGCGCGCCGTAAACGTGCACGTCAATGCCGGCGATCTCCTTCGTATAGCTATTGCCGGCGATATGCTGCCGCTTATCTATCACGAGACAGCGTTTTCCTCTCGATATCGCTTCGTGTGCAAACACAGCGCCAAACAGCCCCGCGCCAACTACCAAGTAATCGTATTGCATTACCTTCGTGCCCTTCCCGCCGCTGCCCGTGCATCTGTGCCCTGATCGCCAGCATGCGGCGCTTCCTGGCCTAAATCAACCTTGCTCTAAACCGCCAGCGTTTTTCACCGCATCGGACAAATGGATATTAAATTATATTTAAGTATCCACTCGCACTAAATTATTTTAATTATACTCGACTATACTCACAAAATCAAGTATTAAGAAGAATCTTTGCGGGTTTCGTCGCCGGGCTTCCGTATCTTACCACATTTTCTATGAAAAAGCGCCGAATCGTTCCCGATTCGGCGCTTTTATCCGCGCTTTTCCAGCGCAAGCTCTGCTTTATACTGATAAGTCTGGCTCCGCGCCCCGTACGGGGCATATCACTCCGCGCTCGACAGCATCAGCTTGATGCGGTTTTCCTGGTTGATCTTGGATGCGCCGGGGTCGTAATCGACGGCGACGATATTCGCCTCGGGATAAACCTCGCGTATCTTTCGGATCATGCCCTTGCCGGCGATGTGGTTGGGCAGGCAGCCGAAGGGCTGGGTGCACACGATGTTGCGCACGCCCTCGCTGATCAGCTCGACCATCTCGGCGGGCAGCAGCCAGCCCTCGCCCATCTTGACGCCCGGGCTGATGATGTCCTGCGCCTTGCGGCGCACCTCGTCAAACGGCATAGGCGGACGGAAGCGGCCGTCCTTCTTCATCAGCCGGATGATATCCGCCTGCTTGCCCAGCACAAACTGATACACCAGCTTATACAGGATGGCCGTTTTGGCGTTGCGGCCGTACAGGTCATGGTCGATAACCGAATTGTAAATGCAGTACAGGCAGAAGTCCATCAGACCGGGCAGCACCGGCTCGCAGCCCTCGGCCAGCAGGAATTTCTCCAAGCTGTTGTTGCCGAGCGGCGAGAACTTGACGTAAATCTCACCGACGATGCCGACCATCTTCTTGCTGCGCGTCTTGTCCAGCCGCACCTTGCCGAAGGCCTCCAGCACAAAGCGGTACAGGTGCTTGACCTCACCGTAACGCACCAGCCGGTCGCCGGTGAAGCGCGCGGCGACCGCGTCCATGCAGATCCCGACCGCCTTATCAGTCGAGCCGGGCACACATTCGTAGGGACGGCACTGGTTTGCCACCATCATAATCAAATCGCCGATCAGCAGCGCGTACGCGATCTGAATGAGCATCTTTTTGGTGAGCACAAAGCCTGGGTTGTCCTCCAACCCGGAAAAGTTGAGCGAAATGACCGGGATGAAGCCGTAGCCGCGCTGCTCAAGCGCCTTGCGCAGCAGGTGGATGTAGTTGGAGGCGCGGCAGCCGCCGCCGGTCTGCGGCAGGATGAGCGCGATCTTGTGTATGTCATACTTGCCGGACTCGATCGCGTCAATCAGCTGGCCGATGACCAGCAGCGCGGGATAGCAGGTGTCGTTATGCACGTTTTTGAGGCCCTGTTCAGCGATGTGCGGGCCTTCCGTGTCCAGCAGCTCCATATTGTAGCCATAGTTTTTCATCAGCCGGCAGATCAGGCCGAGCTGCACCGGCAGCATGTTAGGCACGAGGATGGTATAGCTCTCGCGCATGGCCTCGGTAAACTGCGGGCGTTCATAGGTGTTATTGATGTTCTCTTGCAAGTTTCCTGCCCTCCTCTACGGCAGCCAGCATACTGCGGATGCGGATCTTGGCCGCGCCGAGGTTGCTGATCTCGTCGATCTTCAGTTGAGTATATATCTTTCCTGCGTTTTCGCAGATGGCGCGCATCTCGTCGGTCGTGATCGCGTCGATGCCGCAGCCAAAGGAAACCAGCTGGATGAGCTGCGCGTTCTCCTTACGCGTGACATAACTCGCCGCGCTGTACATGCGCGAGTGATACGTCCACTGGTTGAGCACATGCACCTCGGGCGCTTCGGCCAGCTGCCATACCGCGTCCTCGCTGACGATGACCAGACCGAACGAGGCGATCAGCTGGTCGATGCCGTGGTTGATCTCGGGGTCGATGTGGTACGGCCGCCCCGCGATTACGGCGATCTCCAGCCCGTGCGTGTCAGCATAGGCGATGGCCTTCTGCCCCTCGGCGCGCACCTGCGCGTAAAAATCGTGCTGCTCCTGATAGGCCGCGGCGGCCGCGGCGGTGATATGCTTTTTCTTCAGCCGCGGATACTTGGCGCAGAAGAACTTAACCGCCTGCTGGATGAAGCGCTTATAGTCGGTCAGCTCAAAATAGGGCATCATAAAGTCAAAGCCCTGCAGCGCGCCGACATTGGCCTGCAACAGCTCGGGATAATAGGCGACAACCGGGCAGTTGTAGCAGTTTTCCGCCCGCCCCTCGTCCAGATTATAGGTCATGCAGGGGTAGAAAATCGCATCCACGCCCTTGGCCAGCAGGTTTTCGATATGGCCGTGCATCAGCTTTGCCGGGTAGCACACCGTATCCGACGGGATAGAATGCTGCCCCTGCTGGTACATGTCGCGCGTGGAAACGTCGGACAGCACGGTCTCAAAGCCGAGCGCACGCAGGAAAGTCGTCCAGAACGGCACAAGCTCGTAGTAGTTCAGGCCAAAGGGCAGGCCGATCGTGCCGCCCGGCATGGGCTTGCCTGAGGGCAGGCCGTAGCTCCGCAGCTTTTCCAGCTTCCAGCGGTAGACGTTCGGCAGGTCGCGCGCGTCGCCCTTGCCGAGCGGACGGTCGCAGCGGTTGCCCGAGATGAAGCGGCGGCCGCTGCCGAAGTCGTTGATCGTCAGGCTGCAATGGTTTTCGCACAGCCCGCAGCGCGCGCTCTTGACCGCGTGGGAGAAATTGGCCAGCGCCTCGGGCTGTATGAGCGTGGTTTTTACCGGGCGGTTATCCTTGGCGTGCAGCGCCGCGCCGTACGCGCCCATCAGGCCGGATATCGCCGGCCGGGTCACGTTGCGGCCGATCTCCTGTTCGAACGAGCGCAGGATAGCGTCGTTGAGGAAGGTGCCACCCTGCACGACGATGTTCTGCCCCAGATCGTCGGGCGAATGGGCGCGGATGACCTTGTACAGCGCGTTCTTGACGACTGAAACCGACAAGCCCGCCGAGATCGCGTCGATGCTCAGGCCGTCCTTCTGCGCCTGCTTGACCGACGAGTTCATGAACACCGTGCAGCGCGAGCCAAGGTCGATCGGGTGCGCGGCATACAGGCCGAGCTTGCAGAACTCCTCGATCGAGTAGCCCATCGAACGGGCGAAGGTCTCGATAAACGAGCCGCAGCCCGACGAGCAGGCCTCGTTGAGCGAGATGTTGTCGATACACTTGTTGCGTATCTTGAAGCATTTGATGTCCTGCCCGCCGATGTCGATGATAAAATCGACCTCCGGGCAGAAGTGACGCGCCGCGCGGAAATGCGCAACCGTTTCGACCAGACCGAAATCCACGCCGAAGGCGTTTTGGATCAGCGCCTCGCCGTAGCCGGTGACGGCTGAGGAGACGATATGTACGCGCTCGCCGCACAGCGGGTAAAGGCGGCTGAGCTGCTCACGGATGACGTCCGCCGGGTTGCCCTTGTTAGACTGGTAGTGGTGGAACAGGATCTGCCCGTCCTCTCCGATCAGCACCAGCTTGGTCGTGGTCGAACCGCAGTCGATGCCGAGATAGGCGTCGCCCTCGTACATGGTGACGTTCTGGGTCAGCACGTCGTGTACGCCGTGGCGCGCCTTAAATTCGTTGTACTGCTGCTCGTTTTCAAAGAGCGGCGGCAGATAATGGGCGACGACCGGCATATCGGCCGCCTTTTCCAGCGTGGTGATGAGCGAGTCGAGCGAATACGTCGCCTGCGTACCGGCCGCGTACTCAGCCGCGCCCGCCGCGATGGCGTAGGGCGCAAGGTCGGGAAAGTGCGCGTGCGCCTCGTCCAGCCCCAGCGTCTCCTTAAAGCGCTTTTGCAGCCCCTTGAAGAAGAACAGCGGCCCGCCGAGGAAGAGCACGTCTCCCTTGATATCACGTCCCTGCGCAAGACCGGTCAGCGTTTGGTTGACGACCGCCTGAAAGATCGACGCGGCCACATCCTCCTTGCGCGCGCCCTCGTTGAGCAGCGGCTGGATGTCGCTCTTGGCAAACACACCGCAGCGCGAGGCGATGGTGTAAATGCGTTCCGCGCCCTGCGCAAGCTCGTCCAGCTCGCCCGGGGTCACATCGAGCAGCACGGCCATCTGGTCGATAAAAGCGCCGGTGCCGCCCGCGCACGAGCCGTTCATGCGCTCCTCCAGCTGCCCGGTCAGAAAGACGATCTTGGCGTCCTCGCCGCCCAGCTCGATGACCACATCGGCCGGGGGCACATGCACGCCGACCGCCTTGCGGGTGGCAAACACCTCCTGCACAAAGTCGATCTCCGACGCCTTGGCCACGCCCAGACCGGCCGAGCCGGTGATCGCGCAGCGGACGGTCGCGTCCCCGCCGATGATGGCGCGTGCGCCGCGCACCAGCTCGACTGCCTTTTCGCGCACCTTGGAAAAGTGCCGCTCATAGCGTTTGTAAATGATCTCTCCGGCGCGGACGACCGCTATCTTGACGGTCGTTGAGCCGATATCAATGCCTAAATTCACGTTCATTTGATATTTTTTATCTCCATTTTGCTCCGAAAAAAGTATACGTCTGCGCGTATGATTACTGCATCTTTACTATATACGCGCGCGGGGAAATTGTCAATCGTGAGTTCCGCCGTAAAATACCGAAAATGGCGCTTGACAAAGCCGGTATTTTTATATAAAATAATCACGTAATTGTATAGATTGCCTTATCGAGAGCGGTGGAGGGAACGGCCCTGTGAAACCCGGCAACCTGCGCGCAAAAGCGCGTAAGGTGCCAAATCCGGCGTAGGAACACGAAAGATGAGGGGGTAAAATTGCTTTTTGCTCCCCGTGTGGGGAGTTTTTTTATTTCCCTAGAGACGTACAAACAGAAAGGAAAGTACAGCATGGCACACTATCTTTTTACCTCGGAATCGGTCACCGAAGGCCATCCGGACAAGCTCTGCGACCAGATATCGGACGCGATCCTTGACGATATCCTAACGCATGACCCCACCGCGCGCGTCGCGTGCGAAACCACCTGCACGACCGGCATGGTGTCGGTCATGGGCGAGATCTCGACCCACTGCTATGTGGATATCCCCAAGATCGTGCGCGACACCATCCGCGGCATCGGCTACGACCGCGCCAAATACGGCTTTGACTGCGACACCTGCGCGGTACTCACCTCGATCGACGAGCAAAGTGCGGATATCGCGCTCGGCGTGGACAACTCGCTTGAGCGCAAGGAGGGCGCGTCTGACGCCGACCTTGCCATCGGCGCGGGCGATCAGGGCATGATGTTCGGCTACGCGTGCGACGAAACGCCCGAGCTGATGCCGCTGCCCATCTCGCTGGCGCACAAGCTGGCCAAGCGGCTGACCGAGGTGCGCAAGAGCGGCCAGTTCGACTATCTCCGGCCGGACGGCAAGACCCAGATCACGGTCGAATATGACGAGAACAACACCCCTGTGCGCGTGGACACGGTCGTGCTGTCCACCCAGCACAGCCCGGAGGCATCACTCGAGCAGATTCGCGCGGATATGATCGAGCACGTCATCCGTCCCACCATACCGGCTGGGCTGCTTGACGCGCGCACCCGGTACTATATCAACCCGACCGGGCGCTTTGTCATCGGCGGCCCGCAGGGCGACTCGGGGCTGACTGGCCGCAAGATCATCGTCGACACCTACGGCGGCATCGGTCGCCACGGCGGCGGCGCGTTCTCGGGCAAGGACCCGACCAAGGTCGACCGCTCGGCCACCTACGCGGCGCGCTGGGTGGCCAAGAACATCGTCGCGGCCGGACTGGCGCGGCGGTGCGAGGTGCAGCTTGCCTACGCGATCGGTGTGGCCGATCCGGTCTCGGTCATGGTGGATACTTTCGGCACGAGCACGGTCGACAGCGCCAAGCTGGCCGAGGCCGTGCGCCGCGTATTCGACCTGCGCCCGGCGGCGATCATCGAAGCGCTCGACCTGCGCCGCCCGATCTACAAGGCGCTGGCTGCCTACGGCCACATGGGGCGCGAGGAACTTGGCGTCAAGTGGGAGCAGACTGACAAGGCCGAAGCCCTGAAAAAAGCGCTGGCATAACGCAAGTCCCCCCTTTCCATAGGAGGAAACGAGCATGAAATGCCCCAAATGCGGCGAAAGTATGCTGCTTGGAGAAATTGCTAACGCTCGCGGCGATTCCGCCCTTTACTACTGGGTGCCGCAGGCTTTCTTGAGACAGCACATTCTTAATCCATACTGTCATACAAAGAAAACCATAGAAAGGGGAGGTGGAATCATCATAAAATCCAGCAGCATATTTCGAAAAACATCGACCTGCTGCTATGGATGTAAGGACTGCAAGGTAATTGTGGTGGATTGCAATGAAGCAGATTCCACTTTATCAGGCAACTGAAAAGCCCTTTATGATTATGCAGCAATGATGGAACAATAACAGCCAAGGCGTTTTCCGGAGCCTTGGCTGTTGCTGTTTTTGGGATAGCCCTCCGCGATGGCAGAGGGATGTTTTTCGCATGGAATCAAACGGCGGCGGGTACGGACAAGCGCGGTCACGTCTTGTCAAGCAGCCGAATGATCTCTTGAACCTTGCTTTCGCGGGCCTGCTCGTCGCCCAGCTCAAAAGCCTCGCGCACGCAGCTCGAAAGGTGGGCGCGCAGCACCTCCTGGCGGGCTTTGTGCACAAGCGATTCGATCGCCTGTAGCTGCGTGGCAATATCTATGCAGTAGCGGTCGTCCTCGATCATTTTAAGCACGCCCTCAATCTGGCCGCGCGCGGTGCGCAGCAGCGGCTCGACCTTTTTCCGATCTGCCTTCATTGGAAACCGACCACCTTATATCCGGCCTTTTCCACAGCCTCGGTCAACTGGACCTCGTCCGGGATCGTGCCCTCAAGCACGGCTTTTTTGCCCGCCAAATCGACTATCACACGCACCCCCGGCATGGCCTCCAGCGCCTGCTGAACGCGCCCGGCGCAGTGCTCACAGGTCATGCCCTCGATCAGAATGGTTTTTGTCATCGCAGCTTCCTCCTTTATCAGTTCGGGTGCGGGGTTCCCCACGTCGGCCACCGGCTTTTCCGCTTCGGAGGCAGCCTTTTGCGGCGCAGGGGCAGGTTTTTCCGTCTCGGACACCGGTTCGATCACGGTTTTGCCCGCGCCGGGCACAACGGCGGCAGACGCAGTACCCGGGCGCTCGCTCGCCTTGAAAAAGCGCAGCCGCAGCGCGTTGGACACAACGCAGACCGAGCTTAGGCTCATCGCAGCGGCGGCGAACATCGGGCTAAGCCCCAGATGCAGCGGTAGCCACAGCACACCGGCAGCCAGCGGTATGCCGACGCAGTTGTAGAAAAACGCCCAGAACAGGTTCTGACGGATGTTGCGCATCGTCTGGCGGGACAGGCGGATGGCGTCCACCGCGTCCAGCAGGTCGCTCTTCATCAGCACCACGTCAGCCGAGGAAATGGCAACATCCGTGCCCGCGCCGATGGCGATGCCCACATCCGCGCGGGCGAGGGCGGGTGCATCGTTGATGCCGTCGCCGATCATGGCGACTTTCTTGCCCGCCTGCTGCTTTTCGCGCACGATGCGCTCCTTGTCCTGCGGCAGCACCTCGGCTACGACCTCGTCGATGCCCAGCTCGGCGGCGATCGCGCCCGCGGTCGCCTGATTATCGCCGGTCAGCAGCGTCACCGAGATGCCCAGCCCGCGCAGCTGCTCGACCGCGGCTAGGCTGGTCGGCTTGAGCACATCGGCCACGGCAAAAATGCCGACGACCTGCCGGTTGGCCGCGAAATACAGCGGCGTTTTGCCCGCAGCGGCCAGCTCCTCACCCATTTTCTGCGCCGAGCGTGACAGCGCCAGCCCGCCGGCCAGCAGCATCCGGCTGTTGCCCGCCATGCAGGGCACACCGTCTATCACGGCGGACACGCCCTGCCCCTCTATCGCCTGAAACTCCTCGGCCTTGCGCTCCTGTGCGTTGTGCTGGCGTGCGTGGCGCACGATGGCATCAGCCAGCGGGTGCTCGCTGCGCAGCTCGAGTGAGAGCGCGAGCGAGAGCAGATCGTCCGGCTCGACGCCGAGTGAGCGCACATCGGTCACGACCGGCCGCCCCTCGGTGACGGTACCCGTCTTATCCAGCACGACACAGTCGACGTTGTGCAGGTTTTCCAGCGCCTCGGCGGACTGGAACAGCACGCCGTTCTTTGCGCCCACGCCCGTGCCCACCATAATGGCGACCGGCGTGGCCAGTCCGAGCGCACACGGGCAGGAGATGACCAGCACGGCGATCGCGCGCGTCAGCGCGAACGAGACCGTCTGGCCGAGCGCCAGCCAGAGCACGGCGGTCAGCAGCGCGAGCACAAGCACGACCGGCACGAAGACACCCGCGACCTTATCCGCCAGCTTTGCGATCGGCGCCTTGGACGCGCCCGCCTCCTCGACCAGCCGGATGATCTGGCTGAGCGTGGTATCGTCGCCCACGCGCGCAGCCTTCATGACAAAATAGCCGCTTTTGGACATGGTCGCGCCGATGACCATGTCGCCCTGCTGCTTTTCGACCGGCATACTCTCGCCGGTGATGGCGCTCTCGTCCAAAAAGGCGCTGCCCTCGGTGATCTCGCCGTCAACAGGCACGGCCTGTCCGCCGCGCACGACGACCAGATCGCCCACGCGCACCTCGTCGATCGGCACGGAGACTTCCTGCCCGCCGCGCAGCACATTGGCCGTCTGCGGGCGCAGCTCGATCAGCGCGGCGATGGCCTCGCCGGTTTTGCGCTTGGCGCGCGCTTCAAAATATTTGCCGAGCGTGACCAGCGCCAGTATCATGCCCGCGGATTCAAAATACAGGTCGTGCGCATGATGCGCAGCCATGGCAAAATCGCCCGCAGCGGTCGCGTAGCCGATGGCGAACAGCCGATATACGCCGTATACCAGCGCCGCGCCCGAGCCGACTGCGATCAGCGCGTCCATCGTCGGCGCGCGGTGCAGCAGCGTTTTGCAGCCGTTTATATAGTAGCTGCGGTTGACCACAACGATGGGCAGCGTGAGCAGCAGTTGGGTCAGCCCCAGCGCGAAGGCGTTCTGCTCGCCGCGCACGAACGCGGGCAGCGGCAGCCCGATCATCGGCCCCATCGAGAACACCATCAGCGCGGCCAAAAAGATGAAGGAGACGATAATGCGGGTCTTCATCTCCCGCAGGCCGTCGTCCGCCCGCGCGCCTGCCCCCGGCGCGGGCTGCGGCCCGTCCTTATCCAAAGCGGCGGTGTAGCCGCCCGCCTCGACCGCGGCGATGATCTGCTGCGCGTCGCACGCGCCCTCGTCATACTGCACCGCCATGCTGCCCGCAAGCAGGTTGACCTGCACTTCGCGCACGCCCGGCAGGGCGGACACACTTTTCTCCACGTGTGCGGAACACGCCGCGCAGCTCATGCCGCCGACGCGAAATCTCTGTTTCATGATTGGAAAGCTCCTTTGCTTTACCCTCCTCTGGGGGTGGGGGTGTGTTTGTGAATTTAGTATAAAGCGCGGCAGGCGTTTTGTCAAGTAGTTTGCGCGCGATTTCGGTCGGTATGCGGTGCGCCGCTACGGGGTGACCGTCGTGCGGAAGGTCAGCGTTTCCTGCCCGCCGGGCGCGAGGCGGCGCACGCCTACCTTGCGCTCGATCGCGTGGTCCAGATAGCCGCCATCGGGCAGCGTGCTCCACGGTTCGAGACAGATAAACGGCACGTCAAAGTCCTTGTACACGCTCCACAGCGCAAAATACGGAAAATCGGCAAAGTCCATCGTCACGCGCCTGCTGCTTTTGACGCATCCGACCGTCACCCGGCGCACGGGCAGGTCGTCGAGAATGAGCGCGTCATGGCGGAAAGTCTCGCGCGTCAGGTACAGGCGGCCATCCGTCAACGGCAGCGCGCCGTGCGCCTGCGAGAGCATGACGTTCTCGTCAGCCAGAATGGGATGCAGCGTGTCAACGCCCTCAAAGGCGACATAATGATCGGTCAGCCGCTCACCCGCGCCAAGGCAGAGTGCGTAGCCGTCGTGTCCTCCCAGCTCATAGTACATCTCGGTATCGCTGTCGTTGCGCGTGGTGTGCTCCTTGATGAGCGTCGCACCATCCAGCATGTAGCGCACAGTGCAGGTAAAGTCCCACGGGTACATCGCCTTGGTCTGCTCGTTCTGGGTGAGCGTGTAGACAGCACAGGTGTCGCTGACGCGGTGCGGCATCCACACCAAATCGCGGCCAAAGCCGTGCTGGGGGATGGTATATGCCTTGCCGCCGGCTGTGTACTGTCCATTCTTCAGCCGCCCGATGACCGGGAACAGAAGGGGCGCGTGCCGCTTCCATATAGCCGGGTCGGCCTGCCAGATATACTCGGTATCGTCCCTCTTGCTGCGAAAGCTGACCAGCTCCGCACCGCGCTCGTCGATCAGCACGGTAAAATCATTGTTTTCCAGCCTGTGCATGGCTTGAACCTCCTCCTTTGATTCCGATGCTTCCAGCATACCGCTTCCGGGCGGCAAAGTCAATCCGCTGGCTGCCGCTTCCGGCGAAAATCGCTCCCGGCAGGGCGCAGCGCCACCGCCTCTTGGCTCCTGCGCGCAGCAAAAAAGTGCGGAAACCGGAATTTCCGCACTTTTTCACCGGGCATATGCCGTCTCAGAGCAGCGCGCGCAGCGCGGCGAGCAGCCTGTCCATCTGCTCGTCCGTGCCGACTGTGATGCGCAGGTAATTGTCGATGCGGGGCAGGCTAAAATAGCGGACGAAGATGTTCTGCTGCCGCAGCGCTTCGAAAATGGCCTTGGCCTGCCTGCGCGGGTGGGTGACGAACAGAAAGTTCGCCCGACTCGGCAGCACGCTAAAGCCCAGCGCGGCCAGCGCCTCCGCCGTGCGCGCGCGGGTGGCCATGACCTTGTCACAGGTGGCGCGGAAATACGCTTCGTCCGCCACCGAGGCCGTGCCCACCGCGAGCGCGAG
The DNA here is from genome assembly GCF_022775115.1 of Agathobaculum sp. Lineage (GTDB taxonomy): Bacteria > Bacillota > Clostridia > Oscillospirales > Butyricicoccaceae > Agathobaculum. The sequence continues at coordinate 4,198 of NZ_JALFLA010000079.1, read as the reverse complement.
CGCGTCCATCGTATAGGAGTTATACGAATTCTTGACCGCCTCGAGCGTGCCGATCAGCGTTTCCGAGCCATAGGCCCAGCCAATGCGCATACCCGCCAGCGCGCGCGATTTGCTAGCCGTCTGCACGACCAGTAGGTTGTCATACGCCGCGACGAGCGGCACGGCGCTCTCCGCACCGAAATCCACATAGGCTTCGTCGATGATGACCACGCAGTCCGGATTGTGCTGCAAAATGTCCTCGATAAACGACAGCGGCTCGGCAATTCCGGTCGGCGCATTGGGATTTGGCAGGATAACGCCGCCGTTCGGCCGGTCGTAATCACGCGGCCCGATGCGGAAGTCCGCGCCCAGCGGCACAGTCTCATACGGTACGCGCAGCAGCTCGCACCAGACCGGATAGAAAGAATAAGTGATATCGGGATAGAGGATGGGCTTGTCCGAGCAGAAAAACGCCTGAAACGCAAGCGCCAGCACATCGTCCGACCCGTTGCCGAGGAACACCTGCGTCTCCCGCAGCCCGGCGCGGCGCGCAAGCGCGTTTTTCAGTGCCCTGCCGTTTGCGTCCGGGTAGAGCCGCAGTGCGGCCGCGTCAAAGGCGCGCAGCGCCTGCTCCACCCCCGGCGCGGGCGGATAGGGGTTCTCGTTCGCGTTGAGCTTGATAATATCCGCATCCTGCGGCTGCTCGCCCGGCACATAGGGGGCGATGCTGCGCAGCTTGTCCAGAAAGGGCTTGTCCATGGTGCATCTCCTTTGATTTTGACTATCCGTAGTTTATCATGGTAAATCGAGAAAGTCAACCCCTGTTTGTGTTCGCTGCAAAAAGGTGGTATACTGTTGTCAGCACAACACCGACCCGGTATACAAAGGGGGAATACCATGTATCAGCCCTTGGCGGACAAGCTCCGCCCGAAAACGCTCGACGACGTTGTCGGCCAGCGGCACCTGCTGGGGCCGGACGGCCTGCTGCGCCGCGTGATCGAGAGCGGCAGCATTCCCAACCTGATTTTTTACGGCCCCTCGGGCGTGGGCAAAACGACGGTCGCGGCCATCATCGCGGGACAGACCAAGCGCAAGCTGTACCGCCTGAACGCAACAACGGCCGGACTTGCCGATATCAAGGCCATCATTGATGAGCTGGATACCTTTCTTGCGCCGAACGGCGCGCTCATCTATCTGGACGAGATCCAGTATTTCAACAAAAAGCAGCAGCAGAGCCTGCTGGAATTCATCGAGACGGGCAAGATCACGCTGATCGCCTCGACGACCGAAAACCCATATTTTTATATCTACAACGCGATTCTCAGCCGCTGCACGGTGTTTGAGTTCAAGCCGGTCGAGGCGGCGGACATGCAGCGCGCGGTCGACCGGGCGCTCGCGCTCGCCCTGACAGATGATATCCCGGTCGAGGACGGCGTTGCCGCCTACATCGCGCAGGCGGTCGGCGGGGACGTGCGCAAGGCGCTCAGCGCGGTCGAGCTGCTGGCGCTCGGCGCAGGCAAGGCCGGCGTGACGCTCGACGATGCACGGCAGGCCGCCCAGCGCTCCAACATGCGCTACGACCGCGACGGCGACAGCCATTATGACATTCTTTCCGCGCTGCAAAAGTCCATCCGCGGCTCCGACCCCGACGCGGCGCTGCACTACCTCGCGCGGCTGCTCGAGGCGGGCGACATGATCTCGGCCGCGCGGCGGATGCTGGTCATCGCGGCCGAGGATGTCGGGCTGGCCTACCCGCAGTGTATGCCCATCGTCAAGGCGTGCGTGGACAGCGCGTTCCAGCTCGGCCTGCCTGAAGCGCGCATCCCGTTGGCCGAGGCCGTGCTGCTCATGGCGACCGCGCCCAAGTCCAACAGTGCGATCCTTGCGATCGACGCGGCCATGGCCGATGTGCGGGCGGGGCGCGCGGGCGATATCCCCGCCCATATCCGGGACGCGCACTACGGCGGCGCGAAAAAGCTCGGCCGCGGGCTGACCTACCAGTATCCGCACGATTTTCCGCACCATTGGGTGCGGCAGCAATACCTGCCGGACGGGCTGCGCGGCGCGCGGTATTACGACTTTGCCGATAACAAGGCCGAGCAGGCCGCGCGCGCGTATTGGGAGAAGGTCAAGGGCGAGTGATCAGAATACGGTGGCCACATATTTCTTGTCGCAGCAGGCCGGGGTGTAGACCCAGCTGTCGATATGTCCCTCGGTGATGAAATAGTGCGGCGGCAGCGGCAGGCGGCGCGGCGCCAGCACGTCGATGACGGTCAGCTTGACCTTCATGCGCTGCGGCAGGATGGACTTGATATACACCGATACCACCATGCCGACCGTCAGGTCACCGCGCGGCTCGGCAAGGCCGGACAGGTTGGGCGCAAGCTCGATGAACACGCCGTACGGCTCGACCGACCGCACCACACCGCGCACAGTCTCGCCCGGGGCAAAGAGCGCAGCGTTCTGCTCCCATGTACCGAGCAGCTCGCGGTGGGTCAGCGCGATACGGCGGTTCTCCGTATCGACCGCGCGCACGGCGGCAAAGATGTCTTGCCCGACGCACAGCCGGTCGCGCGGGTGGAAAATACGTGAGACCGACAGGTTTTCGATGCCGATGAGCGAGGGCACGCCGCAGCCGATATCGACGAACGCGCCGAAGGGCTCGAGATGGGTCACGCGCGCGGGGATCACATCGCCCGGGCGAAGCGTATCAAGCAGGTAGTCCTGCGCGCGCTGCTGCACGATGGTGCGGCTGAGCCAGACGGTCGGCGGGTCGGCGTCCTCCTCCACGCCGGTGACGGCAAAGCAGGTCGGCTTGCCGACACGGGAGAGAATGGCGATTTCGCGCGTGTCACCCTCGGCTACGCCGAGCGCGCAGCACGAGCGCGGCATGACGCCCTGCGCAAAGCCAAGGTCAAACAGCAGGTCGTGCTCGGCCGTGCAGCGCTGGGCGACAGCCTCCAGGATGCGCCCCTCGCTTTGCGCGCGCCGCAGCCCATCGGGCGAGCAAAGCGCCTCGCGCACTGCGGGCTGCGTGATATAACTGCCCTCGGGCAGATAGGATTCGCTTGTTTTCATAGCAGAGCCTCCTTTGGGGTCTGCCATACTATATGAAAATGCGGCCTTGATTAGCACTGGCGGTATGCTATAATAAACGGTATAAGGGCCGCGCGCCGCGGCGGCCTTGTTGGCACAGAGGGAGGAAAAACCGATGGACGTACAGCCAAACGATATCCTGACGATGAAAAAGCCGCACCCATGCGGCGCAAGACGCTGGAAGGTTCTGCGCACGGGCATGGATTTCAAGCTCAAATGCGAGGGCTGCGGCCATGAGGTCATGCTGCCGCGCGCCAAGGCTGAAAAGAACATCCGGACGATCGAAAGAGAGGGGAAAATCGTATGATCATCGACGGCAAGCAAATGCATATCCAAATCAAAAAGGGCGATATCGGCCGCTATGTGATCCTGCCGGGCGATCCCGGCCGCTGCGAGAAGATCGCGGCGTATTTTGACCAGCCCCGGCTTCTCGCGCAAAACCGTGAATACACGCTCTGGACGGGCATGCTCGACGGTGAGCCGGTTGCGGTCTGCTCGACCGGCATCGGCGGCCCCTCGGCCGCAATCGCGCTGGAGGAGCTGGTCGAGTGCGGCGCGGACACCTTCATCCGCGTAGGCACCTCGGGCGGCATTGTGGACGAGGTGTGCGGCGGTGACATTGTCATCGCCACCGCCGCCATCCGGCAGGAGGGCACCAGCCGCGAATACCTGCCGATCGAGTTTCCGGCAGCGGCCAGCTTTACGGTGGTCTCCGCGCTGCGGGATGCCGCGCGCACGCTCGGACTGACCCACCATATCGGCGTCATCCAGTCCAAGGACAGCTTTTACGGCGAGATTCGCCCCAATATCCAGCCCATTGCCGACGAGCTGAACGCCAAGTGGAAAGCATGGAAGGCCGCGGGCGCGCTGACCAGCGAAATGGAGACGGCGGCGCTGTTTATCGTCTCACAGGTACTGCATGTGCGCTGCGGTGCGGTGCTCAATGTGCTGTGGAACGCGGACAACGACGAAGCGCCCGCCATCCCGCCGGATGCGGTCGAGCGCGGCGTCAAGACCGCTGTCGAGGCGCTGCGTATCCTGATCGGGCAGGATAAGGCGGACTAAACCGATGCCTATCCGCGCCCTGACCCAGCAGATGCGCGGCAATAAAAAAATCCCCCTT
>NZ_JALFLA010000030.1 GCF_022775115.1 Agathobaculum sp. | reverse complement strand
AGTGCCGGCCTTGGGAAAATGGATTTTGAACTTTTTTGGGCTTTAAACGCCGTTTTTTTAATTCTCGATTTGACGGTTAGCGGTGGAAGATACATAGACGCAGTGCGTTAGTGTCGGAGGTATCAGCAGGTATCAGTACGGAGACGCGCTGCTGACCAAACTGGCGGCGGCGATCTGTACCAGATGTCGCTATACAGCGCGGGCGTGCTATGGGGCAGCTCGCCCAGACAGCGGGCGGTGCGGCGCAGGCTGACCGATGGAGCCAAACGCGAGATCAACAGGCGGCAGCGCAAATGGCGGCTGATGCAGCTGCTCAACGCCAATTTTCGCGGAGGGCACCGAGGTATCAACCGAAATAAAATTTGTTTTAATAAGTCATTATACTATTATATAACTTCATGGTTGTAATCAGTCATACCCATAATTTGGCATTCCTAGAAAAATTTTCTCAGGCGGAACGACCGACACAGCGAACTGCACCACCTGCTGCACCTTGTTGATTGGTGCGACAGCCATCGGCGCGGACAGTGCGTAACCCCACTCATATGACTGGGGCAGTTTGGCACACAGCCTTGCCGCACTAAATTAGGGCACTTGGCGCGCGGCGGAGAATTTGAAATAAATGTCGATATGAGCGGAATCAGTTACCACGATATAGCGCAAAAGCTGGCTTGTTACAGCGCGGTCAATGGCCGGTATCGTACCGTGCCGCGCGAAAAACGTAGCCAATGCATCGTGCTGCCGGTGTGCCTGCTCGCTTTGATGCAGGCCGCTTTGCAGTTGGTCGATCCGGCGCTGCTGCTCGGCCAACTCCGCTTGATAGCGCTCCTTGAACTGCGCATACTCACTTTGGTCGATCAGACCCTGCTCCAAACGGTCATAGAGACGAAATTGGGCCTCGCGCAGACGGTCGCGTTCCTGCACCGCGCGCCGCAGCGCCAGCCGTTCTGCGCTATGGCTGTGCCCGTCTGCGCCGCTCCGCCGCACGGCGGCCATAACGGCCTTGGCATCTACCAGTGCGGCAATCTGCTCTTGGAGGGCTTGCAGCAGCACCGCCTCCAAAATCGACTCCTTGACCGATGGGCACCGGCATTTGTCAGGGTCGGCAGCGCGGGTCGCGCAGCGGTAGCGGATGTGTGCGCCTGTGGTGTGCCGGTTCATATGCCCGCCGCAATGCGCGCATCGGACAAAGCCGGACAGGGGATAGGCTGCTTGGCGGCGCGGCGCGGTTCGCATGCGGCGGGCAAGGCGCTCGTGCACGATGGCAAACAACTCGTCTGGGATGATCGCCTCATGCGTGCCCTCGACTACCGTCCATTCGCGCGGCGCGGCCGGTATCATCTTTTTGGTGCGGTATGAGGCGCTTTTGTACTTGCCCTGCACCAGATTGCCGATGTATACCTCGTCCCGAAGTATCGTGCGCACCGAGGTCGATGACCAGTGCCGTCGGCCCGCATCGTCTCCACATTTGGCAAAGCCCTTGCAGCCTTGGCTGGTCTTGTAGAGCGAGGGTGGCATGATCTGAAGTGCATCGAGCTGCCGAATGATTTCACTGATCGAGGCGCCGCCTGCGTACCAATCGAAGATGCGGCGGACGACTGCGGCTGCTTCGACATCAATCACGAGCTTGTGGCGGTTTTCCGGGCTTTTTACATAGCCATAAGGCGCGTAATTGCCGAGAAACTCACCGCGTTCGCGCTTCATGGCAAAGGTGCACTTGATCTTGAGAGAAAGCTGACGGATATAATCGTCGTTCATGATATTGGCAAAGGAGACAAGAGCGCTGCAATAGCCCTGCGGGTCCTTCAGGCTGTCAAGATGGTTGAGCACGGAAATGACGCGCACACCCTTTTGGGGAAAATACTCCTCCATCAAACGGCCAAGCGCGGTGTAGTTGCGCCCAAGGCGGGAGTTATCTTTACAGATGACGCAGTTGATATCGCCGGACTCGATAGCCGCGATCATCCGCTGGTATGCCGGCCGGTCGAAGCTGCCGCCGGGATAGCCATCATCCGCATAGATCTGCGCAGCGTCGATGTGCTCCCCCTGCTCTTGCAGATAGCGGATGTGCTGCTCGATGATGCGCTTCTGGTTTTGGATGCTGTCGCTCTCCAGCTTATCCCCATCCTCCTTGCTGAGCCTGACATAGACCGCCGCGCGCCAGCGAACGGCCAAGGCCTCGCCCTGCTCTGCTCTGTTTGGCACAAAGGTCATTGTCTCTCCTTTCCGCGAAATCGCGCGCGCAGTGGTGAAAGTGGATCAATGTACATGGTCGGGCAGATGAGAACACAGTATGGCGATCATACAGGATGTCAGGCTCGGGCCGTTGTCTGTGTGGTGCACGGTAACAGTGCATGTTTCCGCATTTGTCGGACGTTTTGCTGCCTGTGTATTCTTTTTTGGTTGCATGTCACAACACCTCCTGCACCAGCATATTGCGTGATACAGGGTGGATATGCCTACACAGCGCGCCCGCTTGGACAAAAAACGGGAGAGACCACGCGGGTGCGTGTCTCTCCCGTCAAACCGTTCGGTATGCGGAAAGTATTTTTCTTTTCCGCAGCAGGGACGCGGCTTATTCGGTCAAATTTGTGCAGAAGCGCATCAGGATGGTGGCGACCTGCGCGCGGGTCGTGTCGCCGCCGGGATTGAGCCGATTGCCGCCCACACCGTCGATTAGGCCGGTGTCCACCGCCCAGCGCATGGCGTCGACGGCATAACCGCTCGTCTCGCCTCTGTCCGCAAAGCGGCTAAGGCTGCCGGATACGGCGGGACTGCCCGCGTAGCGGTACAGCATGGTCGCCAACTGCTCGCGGGTGATGCTGCCGTCGGGGTCGGTGCCGTCGGATATACCGCGCGCCGTCGCCCAGTTCATGCTCTGCTCACGCCATGCGCTGCCGGTCGCGTCGTAGCCGTCAAAACGGGCGAGCACGGCCATCAGCATGGCCCGGGTCATGGTGTCATCCGGGCTGAAGGTTTGGGTGGTCGTACCATTGAACATCGCATGGGCAGTTGAAAAATCAATGGCGTTCTGCGCCCAGTGGCCGCGCGTGTCGATGAAGCTTGGGCTGCGATCCTCCAGCCGCAGGCTGGCCGAGCCATCCAGCTTGACCAGCATACCGTCCGTCGTCGGGATGGACAAACGGACAACCTTGCCTGTGCGGGTATCGACCGCTACGGTACCGGTGGTCACGGTGGTGGACAGGGTAACGGTGGTGGTGTTCACGCCGCGCGGCAGCGTGACGGTGGCGGTCATATCCGCGCCGGTGCGCTGCACGGTCTTGATCACGACCTTGTCTGTCCGGGTCTCCGTGCGGGTCTCTGTGCCGTCCTTGCGGGTTTCGACTACCAGTGTCGAGCCGTTTGTGTAACGGGTGGTTTCGGTCACGGTGCCGGTCTGCTGGTTGGTGACGGTGGTCGTGCGCGAGCCATCTGTGTTGACTGTGCTCTGCGTGACAAGCGTACCGGACGAGGCGTTGGAATCGTTCGACGTGTCGGCTGTCACGGTCAGCGTGCCGGTGGCCTGGCGGGTCACCTGATAGTTCTCATCGTTGGTGAACGCGGTCTCAGCCATATTCGTCCAAGTGATGGTGTATGTGCCGGCGGTCTTGACCGCCTCCGCTGCCGTAAGCGCTCTGCCGTTTTGGTCAGCCAGCCGAAAGACAGGCGTGGGCTGTGCGGTCAGGCTGTCGCCGCTGGCTACGCCCGTGTAGTCGAGCGCCAGCGTGGGCGCGGCATCGCCTGCGGCTGCCGTCAGGTCGGCGGGTTTGACGGTTACCGGGCGCTTTGCCACGTCGATCGTGACCGACGCCTCACCCAGCGAGGAATCCGATGTATAGGCGACGAGGATGCTTGTGCTGCCTGCCTTATGGATGGTGACTGTGGCGCGCTCACCTGTGCCGGAGACGGTCAGTACGCTGGGATCGCCCGAGCGCCACGACCAAACGCCGTTCGCGCCGCTGACGGCAGCATTGGCGGTCAGGGTGAACGCCGCATCGCCATAGACCTTGCCCGTGGGTGCACCGGCGATGGTGAGACCCGCGTCCGCCTTGGCCACGGTGGTCAGGGTGAACGTCACGTCAAACGGCTGGTAATTCGCGCTGTTTACGGTCGCGGTGAGCACCGCCTGCTTGCCCGCGTCGGCTGCATCGTTTATGGTAAAGGTCAGCAGCGCGGACGCAGCGGACGCCGGATTGCTGACGATATCATCCGCATCCACGGCTTCAGCCACCTTGCTGATGGTCAGGCCGCTCAGGCTCAGATAGCCGGACAGGTCGATGTGCATCGTCTGGCTTGCGCCCACCGGGATCTGCCGGTCAAAGGCTTTTGCACCGGTGTAGACGGCTTGCCCGATCGTGAAGTCCTGCGTGGCGGCAGCCCAAGTATAATTGCTTCCCGCGACGGGGAGGACAGTGACCGTGGCCGCGCCGGCGTTTATATTGTTCGCGTAGGATACGGTATAGTCGCGTCCCTTTACCAGCGGAACAGCGCCTGCCGAGACGCTGACCGCGGGCGTGTGGGCGTTGCCGTTATAGGTGAACGGGCCGCCGGTCATGCTGATAGACGGTGTGACCGTCTGGGGAGCGACGGTGATGTCGACCGAGCAGACGACCACATCATTGTAGGCCATGCCGGCAACTGTGCCGCTGTACAGCACGTTCACCGTGTACTGCCCGGCGTTCGGCGTATCGTTCGGCGTGACGCTGAGGTAATAGCGCTCGCCAGTGCCGGTGGCGCTGCCCACCTTGGCGGTGATGGAATTGATCTGAAGAATGCTCGACCATGTATCGCCATAGGCCGGGTTAGCCTTGACCGTCACCGCGTTTGCGGCGGTGGCCGGAGCCGCACCCATATAGAACTGCAATTCGGCAACAGTAACGTCCACATTGGCTGAAGCCGGGAGGTGATTTCTGTCACCGGCGTAGGCGATCGTGACACGCGCCGCACCACTGGCCGCGCCGGTCACGGTGCCGTTGGTATCCACTGTGGCGATGCCCGTGCTGTCGCTCTGATAGGTCAGCGGCAGGCCGGCGGGAGTGGTGCCCGCGCGCAGCGGAACGCTCTGCCCCTTGACCACGGTGATGGCGGACGAGGACGGGGTGATCGTGGTCGGCTGGCGTTCAATGGTGAACATGCCGACTTCGATCGGGGTGGCAGTCGCGCTGTACGCGCTGCCGCCCGCGGTGGTGATGGTGACGGTATACGGACCGGCGTCGGTCGGCACGGCCGCTGCACCGTCGTAGAGCACGGTGATGGCGCCCACCTCAGCCGGGTCGCTGCCCTTGTAGGTGACGGTCGCGGTCTTTGCGCTGCCGTCATATGTCAGGTTCGCGGGTGGGGTAAAGGTGAACAAATCGGCGGTCGGGTTAGCCAACGCGGCACTTACCGTGATAGCGACCGTGGTCGTCTCGCCGCCGTAGCGGATGGTGACCGAGGTGTCATCGACCGTCAGCGCCTTGTCGGCATTGTCGATGGTGTAATCGCTGATTGCGGTCGTGGTCGTATCGTCATAAGTAGCGGTGACGACCATGCCGGTGGGGTCGAACTTCTCGCCCGCCGCATAGCTCGTTTTGTTCGGCTGCACGGAAACCGCGATGCCCGTCAGCGCTTTCGGCGGGGTATAGGCGGCGGTGTGCAGCAGCAGATCAGCTAAGGGATAGACCGAGCGGGTCTCCGCATCATATGCATAGCTGATATTCTGCGGGGAAACACCATATCCGTTACCTAAATCGTACAGTGGGATGTGGATCGTATAGCCGTCCGCCGTGCGGCCGGGTGCACCCGCGAGGAACAGCCCGCCGTATGCGCCCGCGCTGTCCTCGTCGCTGTTGGTCAGATCAACGAGGTAGTGCTGGCTATCGTCCATCGTGATGACGTTCCACATATGGGCGCCCGCGCCCGTGCCGCCATTCATAGTGCCGGTCATGGTGTAGCAGGTGATGCGGTCGCTGGTAAACGTGCTTAGGTCGCACAGATACTGAAACGCCTTGGAGTAGCCCTCGCAGACTACATTGGTGGAGTTGTCTTCATCAAACACAGAGATCAGCTGCCATGGGTCGCCGTAGGGCGTGGAGGCAACCGACGCCGCGCTATTGTCGTAAGAGACTGCATCACAGATATAATCCTTATAGGCTACAAGCTTTTCATAGTCGGACTTGCTCTGGTTAGCAGCTACTACGCTGCGGGCGTTTTGGGACGCGGTGACCGCGCGGCTGGCGCGGCCGGGGTCGGTCGTGTAGTCGGCAGGGCCGGCGTAGCCGTCGGCCACGGTAAATTTGAACTGCAGCTGACTGACCGTTGTCGTGCCTGCAGAGATGGATAACCCTGTGACCATGCCGCCATCGACCTTATCAAACCAGTACATTTCGTAGGGGGAGTCGACGAGCAGGGTGTAGAGGAGCAGATCTGTATCCACACCGGAGAGTGACCTGCTGCTTGCATCGTAGGTGATGCCCATGCCCGTGGTGTCAATGGTAAACACGGTGGAGGTCGCGCTGCCGCTGGCAACCTGCGCGATTTGCGCTTTCAGGTCATCGTAGATGGTTTTATTGTTGCCGGACAGGCGGCTGCCAGCCGCAAAGCGGAACAAAGCGACGCTGTCGTTGCCATACAGGAGCTTTTCCACATATTTGGCAAACAGCGCGTCGTTATCAGATAGGCTGATTTCAGGCAGTCGAACCTGTTCCCTCCACACAAGCTCGTCCGCTGCCGCATCCGCCGCCAACGCGCCGGCCGGCAGCATCGATGACAGCATCGCCGCGGCGAGAAGTGCGCTGCATATTCGTTTTTTCACTGAACGTCCTCCTTATATCTCATCCATCATCAAAGTTGTCACCCGTATGCTTTTCAGCAATGCCACTTTCTGTTATTATACCAGTATGTTCCCAAGAAGAAAAGAGAAATCGTCCCAAAAACACAAAAAAATACATGGTCCGGCGGCGCCGCTGAACTGTGTGCTGACGAACGCCATTCATAGGTCATCAGCAGCACATCATCCGCCGCCGCGCCGAGTGCCTGATAGTCATGCGCTTCATACAGCAGGCCAGGTTGGGTGGCCGAGGTCTTGGGCGCGAGCGCGACCATAACGGTCATATCCTGCGGGGCAAGGCGCGCCCGCACATCCCGCACAAAGGAAGCGTAAGCGGCTGCGTCCTCGGGCGGGATGTATTCAAAATCAATATCCACGCCTGAAAAACCCTGCGCGGCAAGCGTCTGGGCAAGGCTGTCGAGCATGGTCTGCCGCGCGGCGGGGTCGGTCAGCAGCGCGTGCGCGCGGTCGCCGGAGAATTGTCCGTCCTCGCCCAGCGTGGTCAGCACCATCAGGGGCTTTACGCCGTATTGCTTGGCCATGCGCGTAAGCAGCTCGGCGTTTTGCGGCAGGATGCGGCCGGTGCGGTCAAAGCCGTAGGAAAAAACCGATAAGTACGTCAGATAGGGCAGCGTTTTGCGCAGCACACGCTGGTCAATGTTTGGATACGCATAGCCGTTGACGGCAAACGTGCCCATCTTCGGACCGTAGGACAATACCAGCGTCTGCCCGGGATACAGCCGGTCGCCGCCGCCGAGCTGCGGGTTGTTCTGCCAAAGCGCTATTTTGCTCACCCCGGTCTTGGCTGCAATGCTGTCAAGCGTATCACCGATGAGCACAGTATAAACCTGTGTGGGCTGCGGCACGACGATCGTCTGTCCGGGGGTCAGCCGGTAAGGCTCGTGCAGCTCGTTCTGCTGGATGAGGAACTGCGGCGAAGCGCCGTACTCCTGCGCGATGCGGTAGAGCGAATCGCCCGGCCGCACGACACGAATCACCATAAAAAAACCACCTTTCCCTGCATTCTATGCGGGAAAAGGCGGATGGGTGCGGCGCGCGGCGGTTCGTTCAGTTCATGATGTGCAGCTCGGGTTCTTTCGCGCTCGCCTGCGCTACGCAGAGCGACAGGCAATAGCCGGGGTCGGCGGAAAACGGGATGCGAAACAGCGAGTAGGGCGCAGTGATATCCGGGCAGTGAAGCCGCGGCGCGCCGAAGCGCAGGTCGACCTCAAAGCTGCGCAGCGGCAGGTCAAGCCCGCGGCCGATGGACTTGACAAAGCTCTCCTTGAGCGTCCAGAGTGCGTAGAAGGCGTCATCCCGCGCAGAGGGCAGGAGTGAGTTAAGGTAGCGCACCTCCTCCTTATGAAAAAAGCGCGCGGCCACATCGTGGCGGCCCGGCTCGCACTTCTCGATATCCACGCCGACCGGATGGTCGCCCACCGCGCACACGACCCAGTCGCCCGAGTGGGAGATGCTGAAGTGGATGCCCGGCTCGGACACCAGATAGGGCTTGCCGCCCTCGGCGGTCGATATCTGAAGCGGATGGACGACCGAGGGGAAATGCTTGGAGATCGCGTATTCCAGCAGCAGCGCGCCGGCAAAGCTCTGCGCGCGCGCGGTATCCCGGCGGCGGTCGATCTGCTCCAGCCGCGCGCGGAAGATGCGTGCGCGGGAGACTGGGTCGTCCGGGTTGACGGCGGAGACCGGAATGGCATATACAATGGTCAAGATTCATCCCTCCGCAAAAAAGGTGATACGATATCGACAGTATACCACAGATATGCGGCCTTTGGCAATGACATTCCTTGGAAAAAACAAGAAAACCTTGGGGGACGGCAGGTGTGCCCGCCGAACTACACGGCGATGCGGAGCGCACCTGCGCCGCCGCGCAAGTACCGAAAAAGTGCAGCGCAGATAAATGACCATGTGGTCATTTATACGCGGAATATGCGATAGAATACGGATATTACGGATTTTTGACATGTTTTTCAGAAAAAAGATATAAAAGGTGGTTTGCGAGAAACCCGTGCGGCGGGTGCGGCGCGCGGCGACGGGCGTAAGCCGACCGAGCGCCCGCATGGGGCGGGCGGCGGTTTTGCATGAAAAGTATGCAAAACCCTTTGCAAAACAGCGCGGCATAGGGTAAAATAGAAAAAGGAAAATCAAGCATTAGGAGAGTGGAGCATGGAAGCACAGAAATATAAGCGCGTGCTGATCAAGATCAGCGGGGAAGCGCTGGCGGGCGACAAGCACTTCGGTCTGAATTTTGACGTGATCGGCCCGGTGTGCGATGTGATCAAGCGCTGCAACGAAGAAGGGCATGAGATCGGCATCGTCGTCGGCGGCGGCAACTTCTGGCGCGGCATCAAGGACGGCGGCGGCAAGATGGAGCGCACCCGCGCCGACCACATGGGGATGCTGGCGACAACCATCAACTCCCTTGCGCTGGCGGACGCGCTCGAGCAGCGCGGCGTGCCGGTGCGTGTGCAGACTGCGATCGAGATGAACCGCATCGCCGAGCCGTATATCCGCCAGCGGGCGACACGTCATCTGCAAAAGGGGCGCGTGGTCATCTTTGCCTGCGGCACAGGCAATCCGTACTTCTCCACCGATACCGCCGCCGTGCTGCGCGCGGCTGAGATCGGCGCGGAGGTCATCCTGCTGGCTAAGAATGTCGACGGTGTGTATGACTCCGACCCGGCCACAAATCCGGATGCCAAGAAGTACGACCACCTGAGCTATATGGATGTGCTCAACCAAGGTCTCGGCGTGATGGACACCACCGCGACCTCGCTCTCCATGGATAACCACATACCCATCCTTGTATTCGCCCTTTCCGACCCCGAAAATATCCACCGCGCGCTGCGCGGCGAAAAGCTCGGCACGATCGTACAGGAGGAGAAATGACATGAAAGCTGAACTGAAAACCTATGAAGAAAAGATGAAAAAGTCGCTCGACGTGCTGGCTAAGGAGCTGGCCGCCGTGCGCGCCGGCCGCGCAAATCCCGCCGTGCTCGACAAGATCACGGTCGAATATTACGGCGCGCCCACGCCGCTCAATCAGGTCGCGGCGGTCTCCACCCCCGACCCGCGCTCGCTGGCCATCCAGCCGTGGGACGCTTCGATCCTCAAGGCGATCGAAAAGGCCATTCAGGCCTCCGATCTGGGCATCAACCCGCAAAACGACGGCAAGCAGATCCGCCTGTCCTTCCCGCCGCTGACCGAGGAGCGCCGCAAGGAGCTGATCAAGGGCGTGGCCAAGCTGGGCGAGGAGGACAAGGTCGCGCTGCGCAACATCCGCCGCGACGCGATCGACAAGTTCAAGGCTGCGCATAAAAAGAGCGAAATGACCGAGGACGAGCTGCACGAGAGTGAGGACAAGATGCAGAAGCTGACCGACAAGTACGTCAAGGAAGTGGACGCGATGGTTGCCAAGAAGTCCAAGGAGCTGGCCGAGGTGTAATACCCCGTGCCCTTTTGCCTGCGCGATATGCTCCTTATATTATATAACGTGTATCATACGCGCCTTGGCGCGCGGCAGGACAAGTGGGGGCGGCGGTGCGCCGCCCCTTTTTGTGAGGAGAAGTTATGGGTCTGTTTACCCGCAAACTGAAAAAAACACCCCCGGTCGAACGCCCGGTGCCGCGGCATATCGCAGTCATCATGGACGGAAACGGCCGCTGGGCGAAAAAACGCGGCCTGCCGCGCAAGGCGGGGCACAAGGTCGGTGCGGAGACCTTCCGCACGATCGCAACATATTGCAAGGATATCGGCGTAAAATACTTTACAGTGTACGCCTTTTCGACCGAGAACTGGAAGCGCCCCGCCGAGGAGGTGGACGCGCTGATGAACCTGTTCCGCACCTATCTGAAGGAGGCGGCCGAGAGCATGGCCGCGCGCGGCGTGGCCGTGCGGGTGCTGGGCGATCTTAGTCCGCTGCCTGCGGATATCCGTGCGCAGATCGCGCAGGTCGAGCAGATAGCGGACGGCCTCGGGCCGGACGCGGCGACCGCCTCGCTGTGCATCAACTACGGCGGGCGGGATGAGATCAAAAACGCCGTGCGGCGCATTGCGGAGGAGGTCAGAAGCGGCACCCTGTCGCCTGAGGATATCACCGAGGAGACGATCACGGCGCGGCTCTATACCGCACATATGCCTGACCCCGATCTCATCATCCGCCCGTCGGGCGAGGTGCGTACCTCCAACTTTCTGCTGTGGCAGTCGGCCTATGCGGAATACTATTTTAC
>NZ_JALFLA010000016.1 GCF_022775115.1 Agathobaculum sp. | reverse complement strand
ATCGGCCAGGCGGTCCACGGAGTAGAGGTAGTCAAAGCTGTCCCGGACCTCGGCAAAGGCAAAGCGGCCGGGGTACCGGTCGGCCAGCCAGTTTTTGTGGTACTGGCCCAGGCAGATCAGCCGCAGAGGGTGGCCCTGGCTGTGGGCCTCCCGGGTCAGGGCCTCCAGAGCCGGGGTGGGGTCGCCGTCTCCCACGGGCCATAGGTAGGCCGGCCCCCGGGAGGATTCCAGCCGAACCAGCATCCGCCGGTCCAGCCGGGCGATCTGAAAGCCATAGGTCTGCTGCCAGCAGAAGAGGACGGGAAAGCTGTAGTCGCAGAGGGGGGGGCCTTCCAGCGCTGCCAGGGCGGTGGCCCAGCAGCGGTCGGAGAGACTGGGTGGTTCAAAAGATATCATAAAGTAATGGTCTCAATCTCGTACTGGTTGTTGCGGACGATGGCGTCCAGCCGGATCTCCTCGGTGACGGAGGAGAGCAGGTTGTAGGCCGCGCCCTGGTTCTTGGCCCGGCCGGTGCGGCCGATGCGGTGGACATAGTATTCCCCTTCTTCGGGGATATCATAATTGATGACGGCGTCCACATCGTCGATATCCAGTCCGCGCGCGGCCACATCGGTGGCGACCAGCACGCGCAGCTTGCCCCGGCGGAAGCGGGTGAGTGTGCGCTCGCGGATGCTCTGGCGGATATCGCCGTGGATGCAGCCGGCGTCAAGCCCCTGCGCGCGCAGCAGGGCGGCCAGCCGGTCGGCCATGGCCTTGGTGTTGCAAAAGACGATAGCGCGTTCGTAGCCGCCCGCCTCGATCAGCTTGCCGGTCAGGTCGGTCTTGTCGCGCCAGTCCAGCTCGATGCGGTATTGCTGGATGTCGGGGCGGTCTTCCTTGACGGCCTGCACGGTGATCTCGACCGGGTCGCGCTGATATACCCAAGAAATATCCATCACCTCGATCGAGAGGGTGGCCGAGAACATGCCAAGGTTGCGGCGGTGGGGCATTTTGTCCAGAATGCGGGTCACGTCCTCGATAAAGCCCATGTCAAGCATACGATCGGCCTCATCCAGCACGACGGTGCGCACCCGGTCGAGCCGGAGCGTCTTGCGCCCGAGGTGGTCGGCCAGCCGGCCGGGCGTCGCCACGACGATCTGCGGCTTTTTTGCCAGCGCGCGCACCTGCTTGTCCATTGATGCGCCGCCGTACAGGCAAGCCACGCGCACGCCCGGCTTGAACTCGCACAGGGTACGCAGCTCGCTTTCGATTTGGAGCGCCAGCTCGCGTGTCGGCGCGAGGACGAGCGCCTGCACAGCCTCGTTCTCCGGCTCGGCATGCTCGACCATCGGGATGCCGAAGGCGAAGGTTTTGCCTGTGCCGGTCGGCGCTTTGGCGATGATGTCGCGCCAGTCCATCAGATAGGGGATCGCGCCGCCCTGCACCGGGGTGGCGATCTGGTAGCCCTTTTTGTCGAGCGCGCGCATGATTTCCGGGGAAAGGCCGAGCGTGTCGTACCCGACCGCGCCATGGGCCGGCTGTCCGTTGATTTCCATATCTAAATCTATCCTTTTTATCATATATTTCGTCGGCCTTTAGTGTATCATATCGGTGCGTCCGGCGCAACTTTTTTCGGCCTTGCGCCGCCCGACGGGCATACCCCTGCACCGCTGCCGGGGCGGCAGCCGGTCCTTTTTGTCAAAAAGGCGAGAAGGGGCGCGCAGACGCGCGTATTTTTGTATTCACTTGCCGGAGACGTTGTGGTATACTATAAAGAACACCGCGCCGTTGGCTTATGCCGCGTCAAAACAGAAAAGCGGACAGGCGGACCGCGCCGACGCGCGGGTCGTGCCTTTTGATTGATTTTGCGAAGGGAAGGGATCTCTCATGCCAAACCGTATGGTTATCCAGCTTGCGGGCCAGCAATATACGATGCTGGCGGAGGAATCCGAGGAATATATGAACGAAGTGGCCGAGCTGGCACAGCAGACCATCGCCGCCTGCGGCGGCTCGTCGGCGTTTGCATCGACGCGCGCGCTGGCGCTGTCGGTCGTGACGCTGGCGGACGAATATATCAAGGCGAAAAAGGCAGCCGAGAGCGCTGAGGCTAAGTGCCGTGCGCTTGAGACGGAGAACGAAGCGCTGCGCGGTCAGGCGCAGAAAAACGGCAGCCAGCAGCAGGGGCACAAGCGCCGATGAAGAATAATACAGTAGAACTGCTTGCCCCGGCAGGCTCACCCGAAGGGGTGCGCGCCGCCGTGCAATCGGGCGCGGGGGCGGTATATATGGGGTTTGGCTCGTTCAACGCGCGCCGGGGCGCGAAGGGTTTTACCGCCGATGAGATGGCCGAAGCCATCGCCTATTGCCGCGCGCGCGGCGTAAAAAGCAATATCACGCTCAACATCCTTGCGGGCGACCGTGAGCTCGACGCTGCCGTGGAGGATGCGAAATTTCTGTATGAGGCGGGCGCGGACGCGCTGATCGTACAGGATCTCGGCCTTGCGCGGCTGATCCATGCCCACGCGCCTGATTTTGCGCTGCACGCCTCGACCCAAATGACTGTGCATACGCTCGACGGCGCGCGGCAGGCCAAGGAAATGGGCTTTTCCCGCGTGGTGCTCAGCCGTGAGTGCCCGGCTGAGGCGGTGCGCCGGATCACGGCCGAGGCCGGGATCGAGACCGAGGTGTTTGTGCACGGCGCGCTGTGCATGTGCTATTCGGGGCAGTGCTACCTGTCCGCGGTGATCGGGCGGCGCTCGGGCAACCGCGGCCTGTGCGCGCAGCCCTGCCGCCTGCCGTATGACGGGGGCTATCCGCTCTCGCTCAAGGATCTGGCGCTGGCCGGGCATGTGGCCGCGCTGGCCGATATGGGCGTGTCTTCGCTCAAAATAGAGGGGCGCATGAAACGGCCGGAGTACACGGCTATCGTCACCAAAATATACGCCGATCTGCTGCGCGAGCGGCGCGGCCCGACCGAGGAGGAAAAGGACACGCTGCGTCGCGTCTTCTCGCGGGACGGCTTTACCGACGGTTACTACACCGGCCGCAAGGGGGCGGAGATGTTCGGCATCAAGACCGACCTGCCGCTCTCCGAGGTGCAGGCGCTTTACCACGAGGCCGCCCGCCGCTTTGAGCCGGGCAAGGAAGCGCCGCTCGTGCCGGTATATATGCATTTCACCGCGCGGCGGGACACCGGCGCGGTGCTGAGCGTGGACGGCGTTTCGTCCGCCGCACCGGTCGAGGATGCGCAAAAGCGTGCGCTCACGTCCGAAATGGTGGAAAAATCGCTGCGCAAGACGGGCGGCACACCCTTTTGGACGGACAGGCTGCGCATTGAGCTGGAGGACGGGCTGATGCTCCCGGCGGCGGCGATCAACAGTATGCGGCGCGACGCGCTTGCGCTGCTGCTGGCAAGGCGCGCCGCGCCGCCCGCGCGCGATTGGGTGGACGAGGCCGCGCCGGACGAGAACGGCCTGGTGCGGCTGGCGCACGGCTTTCGCGGCTTTACAGCCTCGGTGCGCACGGCGGCGCAGGCCGAAGCGCTTGCCGGGCTGGGGCTGGAGACTATCTACGCGCCGGTCACGGTTGCGGCCGAAACCGGCCTGCCGGCCACGCTGCCGCGCGTGTTTTCAGATACCGAGCAGCCCGAGATCGAGATGCTGCTCGGCAAGGCGATGAGCCGGGGCACGGATACCGTGCTGATCGGCAACATCGGGCAGGCCATGCTGGCGCGCCGTATGGGCGTGACCGTACACGGGGACTTCGGCCTGAATGCCTTCAACTGCCAGACGCTCGAAGCGCTGGCCGAGCTGGGCGTCAAGCGGCAGACGCTGTCGTTTGAGGCGCGGCTGGCGCAGGTGCGCGACATGGCCGGGCCGCTTGAGAGTGAGCTCATCGTCTACGGCCGCCTGCCGCTGATGATTTTTGAAAACTGCGCTATCCGCGGGCGGCACGGCGGCAAATGCCGCTGTGAGGACGGCGTGACTTACTTGACCGACCGCAAAAAGGAGCGTTTTCCGCTGCTGCCCGAATACGGCTGCCGCAACACGCTGCTGGGCAACCGTCCGCTCTGTCTGCGGGAGGATTTCGCGCGGCTGGGCGTGCATACCGCGCGTCTGCTGTTCACCATTGAAACACCCGAGGAGTGCGCGCATATCGCGCGGGCATTTCTTGCCGGTGCGCCCCTCGAAGGGGAATTTACAAGCGGACTGTACAAGCGGGGCGTGGAATGAGCGCGTTCGCCGAGGGTTGCGCAAGAGGGGCAGCGCCGTGTTCCGCGCGGCGGCGGAAAGAGGAGGAAGCTGTGAAGATGGAGTTGGTTTTGGCCTCCGGCTCGCCGCGCAGGCGCGAGCTGATGGGCTTGATCACCGCGCGTTTTTCGGTCTGTCCGGTGGACGCGGACGAAACGCTGCGCCCCGGCGCGCCGCTGGACGAGGAGGTCGTGCGGCTGAGCGTGAGCAAGGCGAACGCCGCGCGGCAGATGCATCCGCAGGCGGTCTGCATCGGGTCGGACACGATGGTAACGATCGACGGCCTGCCGCTCGGCAAACCGGAAAATGAAGCGCAGGCTGCGGGAATGCTGCGCCGCCTGTGCGGCCGCACACATGAGGTGCTCACCGGCCTTGCCGTGCTGCCGCCCGAGGGTGCGGCGCGCACGCTGCTCACCCGCACGCACGTCCGCTTCCGTGACTTCGCGGAGGACGAGCTTGCCGCCTACCTCGCCACGGGCGAGCCGCTGGACAAGGCGGGTGCATACGGCATCCAAGGGCGCGGCGCGCTGCTGGTCGAGGGGATAGAGGGCGACTATTACAGCGTGATGGGGCTGCCCGTTGCCGGTCTGTATGTGATCCTGAGAGAGCTGGGCGCGGTGTGACGCGCCTGCGACGGATGGGAGGATAATTTTGCGAAGGAGAAGGAACATCAGCTCGCGCTTCTTTGTGGGCGTGATCGTGGTGATCGTGATATGTGTGCTGGGCGCGCTGTACAGCGGCGTGAGCGGCAACCCCTCGCCGGTGACCCGGCTGGTCGGCGTGGTGACCGCGCCGGTGCAGCGGCTGGCCACCGGCGTGAGCAGGTTTTTCGGCAAGGGCTTGTCCTATTTCACTGAATTTGACGCGCTCAAGGCCGAAAATGAGCAGCTGAAAAAGCAGATACGCGGCATGGAGCAGGAGGTGCGCGACGCGCGCCTTGCGCTTGAGGAAAACGACCGTCTGCGCCGTGACGCAGGTATGCCCGAGCGCACGCGTGACCTGACCACGCTGCCCGCTGAGGTCATCGCCCGCAACCCGGGCGACTGGGCGACCACACTGACGCTGGATAAAGGCTCGTCCCACGGCGTGGAGAAGGGTGATCTGGTCATCACCGAGGACGGCGTGGCCGGCTATATCAGCGCGGTCGCGCCTAACTACTGCGAGGTGACCAGTGTGATAGACATAGAGATGCAGTGCGGCGCGCTCATCACCCGCACGCGCGAGAGCGCGATCGCTGAGGGCAACTATGACCTGATGGCCGAGGGCAATCTGCGCTTGTCTTACTTAAAGGAGGACGCTTCGGTCGTTATCGGCGACACGGTGGAGACCTCGGGCGCGGGCGGCGTGTTCCCCAAGGGCGTGATGATCGGCACGGTCGAAAGCGTGCTGCCCGAGGAGAACGGCATTTCCTATTACGCGGTCATCAAGCCCTTTGTCGATGTGGACACGGTATCGAGCGTTTCGATCGTCACCGCCTTTACGGATACCATGGAGTAACGCCATGCAGAGAGAACAATTATCCATACCCAAGCTGCTGTGCTACGCGCTGCTCGTGCTGGCAGTGTATGTGGTGCAGACAAGCCTTTTGGGCGCGTGGTCGTTCCGGGGCTATCATCTGGATCTGCTGCCTGCCTTTGTGGCCGCTGCCGCGCTGTGGGACGGGCCGATGGAGGGCGCGGTGACAGGCATTATCGTCGGCGTGTTTTACGACCTCGGCTTTATCGGGATAGACGGCTTGTATCCGCTGTTTTTTCTGCTGTTCGGCCTGGTGGCGGGCGCGTTGAGCCGGTTGGCGCTCAGCCGCAGCTATGTCTCCATGCTGATGATGAACGCATGCGAGATGGTGCTGCTGGGCCTGATGCGCTATTTGGTCTATCTGCTGCCGCAGAAGGGCGCATCCTTTTCGCTGGTGCTGCAGCAGGTGGTGGGCGGCACGCTGCTGTCCTGCCTGCTGTGCTTTATCGTCTATTGGCCGGTTGGGCGGATCAGCCGCCGCTTTGGCACACACTGAGTTCCCCCTTTTCCGCCGGAGGAGAGAAAAACCATGATAAATAAAAATCAACTGCTGCGCCGCCTGCTGGTGATGGGCTGCCTGCTGCTGCTCTGCGCGGGAACCGCCGGGGCGCAGCTGATCCGCCTGCAAATGGTGGATGGCGAGGACTATGTCAAGCGCGCCGCCGTGTACCTGACCACGACCTCGACCGTGTCCGCCGCGCGCGGCGAGCTGCTCGACCGCTACGGTCGCGCGATGGTGACCAACAAAACGGCCTTTTCGCTGGTGCTGGTGCACTCCGCGTGGGAGACCGAGGGACAGTACGAGCGCCTGCTCGATCTGGCCGCGCGGGTGCGCGCGGACGGCGGCACTCTGTGTGACACGCTGCCCATCAGCACATCCGCGCCGTACACCTATACCGCCGCGGCGGGAGACAGCAAGATGACCAGCCTGTCCACCTATCTCAAGGACAGCCGTAATACCCTCGGCCTGACCGCGCTGCAGCAGGCCGTGACCGATGCGCAGACCCGCCAGCAGGAGCGGCCGCGCCATGACGCGAACGGCAACGTGATCGACGAGGTGGACGCGCTCGACGCGACGCAGTACGTCAGTGCGGATGAGTTTATCCGGGTGATGCGGGGCTATCTGGAGCGCAGCAAGGGACTGCCCGCCGGACTGAACGAGGCCGACGCGCGCACGCTGATTGGGCTGTATTACAGTATGCGGCAGATCGGCTTTGGCACCCGCGTCAACTTCACCATGGCCGAGGATATCTCGATCGACCTGATCGCCTATATCAAGGAGCATCATCAGCAATATCGCGGCGTTGAGGTCGATACGGAGGCCGTCCGCCGGTATGATACGCAGCTGGCTGCGCACCTGCTGGGTACGGTCGGCCCGATGTACTACGAGGAATGGTACGAAAACAAAAACGGCGGCCCATACAAGGACAAGTCCGGTTATAACCAGAATGACTCGATCGGCAAAAGCGGCCTCGAAAGTGCGCTGGAAGACTATCTGCACGGCACAGCCGGCTCGCGCACGGTGGACACCACGCTCGGCGGCAAGACCGTCAGCGAGCAGACGACCGGCTATGCCCCTGAGCCGGGCGACAACGTGATCACCACCATTGACCTGGATTTGCAGCAGGTGGCCGAGCAGTCGCTCGCGGAGAATATGGCGCAGTACCGGCGCGGCGCGGCGGCGGTCGCGCTGGCGGTCAACTCCGGCGAGGTGCTGGCTATGGCGTCCTATCCGACCTACGACCTGGAGAACTACTATGACGAGGACGAGGTCAACGCGCGCCTGAACGATTCCCGTTCGCCCGAATACAACCGCGCCACGCAGGGTGTTTATCCGCCCGGCTCGACCTTCAAGGTGCTGACCGCGATCGCTGCGCTCGAGGAGGGTGTGATCAACGCGGGCACGACCTATAAATGCGAGGGCACGTTCGAGTACGGCGGCCAGACCTTCCGCTGCAACAACCACCCACAGCCCATGACGCTCGACGTGACGCAGGCGATCAAGTATTCGTGCAACGTGTTCTTTTACAATGTCGGCAAGGAATTGCAGGGCGAGCGGATGGAAAAATGGTGCGACCGCTTTGGCCTTGGCCGGGTGACCGGTATTGAGGTGGGCGAATCGGCCGGGCACGCGGCGGGGCCGAGCTACCGCAAGCTGATGATCGAGGCCGACCCGGCGCTGCGCGAATGGCAGGGCGGCGATGACGTCAACGCGGCCATCGGCCAGTCGGACAATGGCTTTACCCCGCTGCAGATGGCAAACTATGTCGCGGCGGTCGTAAACGGCGGCACACTGTACAAGCCGACGCTGGTGCGTAATATCAAAAGCTATGACTACGGCAGTGTCGTGCGCAGCGAGCAGCCCGAGGTGATCGGCACGATCGAATTTTCCGACGCGACGCGCCGCCTCGTGATGACCGGTATGGGCGAGGTTACCGCCGAGGGCGGTACCGCGGCGACCGTGTTCGCGGACTATCCGGTCAAGGTGGGCGGCAAGACCGGCACGGCGGAAATGTTTGAAAGCGATAAAAACGGCGTGGTCACCAAGTATAATAACGGCCTGTTCGTTGCCTTTGCTCCGTTTGACGATCCGCAAATCGTGGTGTGCGTCGTGGGCGAGGGCGCCGAGCACGGCTCGTCCGTCGCGCCCGTGGTGCGGGATATTTTCGACGCCTATTTCAAGGCCGAACCGGACGATAATGTCAAAACGGTGCAGCAGGAAAACACTCTTGTCCCCTGAACCTGCCAAGGTGTGTTAAAAAATTTACACAGGCGCTTGTAAATTTGCCCCCAATGGATTATAATGTATCGGTAGAGTTTTATGAATTTCGGAGGCGGTATGTTGAAGGTCATCTTAATAGCGTCCGGCAAAGGCGGCACGGGAAAAACCTCCTTTGCGGCGGGTGTGGGCATGGCGCTGGCGCAGCTCGGCCGCCGCGTGCTGCTGATTGACGGTGACTGCGGCCTTCGCAACCTCGACATTGTGCTGGGCATGTCCGATCGCGTGGTATACTCCTTTGCTGATGTTGCCGGCGGCGCTGTGCCGCTGGCCGACGCCATGGCGCGCCACCCGGACTGTGAGTCGCTGTACCTACTTACCGCGCCCGTGGCGCTGCCCGCGCTGAGCGAGCGCGGCATGGAGCAGCTGGTCGCGCAGGCCGAAGAGGCTGGCTTCGACTATCTGCTGCTGGACGGCCCTGCCGGCCTGCCGGCCGAGCTGTCCTTTCTGGCGCACATTGCAACGCAGGCCGTCGTCGTCACCGCGACCGACCGCGCCTGCATTCGCGGCGCGGAGCGCTGCGCGCGTAAGCTGGAGGAAGAATACTGCATTTCCCGCATCCGCATGGTGCTCAACCGTGTCAGGCCGCGCATGATAACGCGCGGCCGCTCGGGCAATATTGACGATGCGATGGACGAGGCCGGGCTGCCGCTGCTCGGCATCGTACCGGAGGATGAAGACCTGATCTCCTGCGGAAACAGCGGCAAAAGCATACTGGCAGTCAAGCAGACGGGTGCATCGCGTGCGTTTTGCAGTATCGCCCGCCGGCTGGAGGGCGAGCGGGTACCGTTGGTCCGGCTGTAACGCACGCTTGCGTGCGGATGGGGCAGGCAGCTTGTGTGGTGGACTTGGAAGGGGATGTGACAGAAGAAATGAACATAGCTTTGATCGCGCACGACCGCAAAAAAGAGCTGATGGTGCAGTTTTGCATGGCTTACTGCGGCATTCTGGCAAAGCATGACATCTGCGCAACCGGCACGACCGGCAAACTGGTGGAGGACGCGACCGGCCTGAAGATCGACAAGTGTCTGGCCGGGATGCAGGGCGGCGAGGAGCAGATCTCCGCGCGCGTGGCGTATAACGAGATCGACCTTGTGCTGTTTTTCCGCGATCCGATGTCCAATTCCCAGTATGAGCCTGATCTGCATGCGATCGCGCGCCTGTGCGATATGCACAACATCCCAATCGCAACCAACTCGGCAACGGCTGAAATGCTCGTGCTCGGTCTTGATCGCGGCGATCTGGACTGGCGCAACATCGTTAACCCCAAAAACGGAAAAAAGTAATACAAACGAACATGCACCGGATGGGCCGCGCCGCCCGTTCGGTGCAATCGTCTGTCTTGAGGAGTAGAAGTATGAAAAACGTCAAACCGAGAACGCTGTCCGGCTTTATGGAGCTGTTGCCCGCGCCGCAGATGCAGATGGAGCGCATCATGCAGACGCTGCGCGAGACCTACGCACTGTACGGCTTTTATCCGCTGGACACCCCGCTGATCGAGTCCTCCGAGGTGCTGCTGGCTAAGGGAGGCGGCGAGACTGAGAAGCAGATATACCGCTTTATGAAGGGGGACAGCGACCTGTCCCTCCGTTTTGACCTGACCGTGCCGCTGGCCAAGTACGTCGCGCAGCATTACAGCGCACTGACGTTTCCGTTCCGCCGCTACCAGATCGGCAAGGTCTACCGCGGCGAGCGCGCGCAGCGCGGCCGCTTCCGCGAGTTCTATCAGGCCGATATCGACGTGATCGGTGACGGCAAGCTCGATATCATCAATGAAGCCGAGGTGCCGAGCATCATCTACAAGCTGTTCACCGCGCTCGGGCTTGCGCGCTTTCAGATACGCATCAACAACCGCAAGGTGCTCAGCGGCCTGTTCGCCATCCTCGGGCTGGCGGACAAGGCGGGCGAGGTGATGCGCACGATAGACAAGCTGGAAAAAATCGGCGCGGATAAGGTCAGAACTGTGCTGACCGGGGATTGCGGCGTCCCGTCGGAGGCAGCCGACGAGCTGCTTACCTTCCTCACCGCGCCGGGCGGCGCAGCGGGCGTGCTGGCCGCGCTCGAGCGCTACAAGGGGCGCAACGAGACCTTCGATCAGGGCGCGGATGAGCTTGCGACCGTGGCGCGGTATATGCAGGCGTTCGGCGTGCCGGCCAGCCATTTTGTGATCGATTTGACCATCGCGCGCGGCCTTGACTATTACACCGGCACGGTGTATGAGACCACGATGCTCGACCACCCGGAGATCGGCTCGATCTGTTCAGGCGGTCGGTATGACAATCTGGCTGCATATTATACCGATAAACAGCTGCCGGGCGTCGGCATCTCGATCGGCCTGACGCGCCTGTTCTATGTGTTGGGCGAGCAGGGCTATCTGAACGAGCAGATGAACAAAGCGCCCGCCGATGTGCTCATCCTGCCGATGACTGAGGATATCGGTCAAGCGATCGCGTTGGCCACAGGCCTGCGCGGCGCGGGCATCCGCACCCAGCTTTACAGCGAGCAGAAAAAGTTTAAGCACAAGATCGGCTATGCCGACAAGCTCGGCATCCCCTATGTTGTTTTCCTCGGCGAAGACGAGATAAAGGAGGGACTGTTGGCCGTCAAGGATATGCGGAGCGGCGAACAGGTCAAGGTTTCCTTCGAGCAGGCGGTCGAGCAGATACGCAGCGGACTTGCCGCCGCGAATGCGGGCAAGGTCATCGTCGACCGGCAGTAAGACCGCCCCGGTGCGGGCAAAGGCGCCGCGAATGCGGCAATATGGATATAAAAACTCGAAATAAGGACGGATCAATGATGAATAACACCTCTATCGCGGGCATGAAGCGCTCGCATTTATGCGGCGAGCTGCGGCTGGCCGATGCGGGCAAAACGGTGACGGTAAACGGCTGGGTCGACCGCGTGCGCGACAATGGCGGCGTGCTTTTTCTGCTTGTGCGCGACCGCGCGGGCATCGTGCAATGTACCTTTGACAAGTCGGTCAACAAGGCGCTGTTCGATATCGCATTCACCTGCCGCACGGAGTTCGTGGTGGCTGTGCGTGGCCGCCTGACCGCGCGCGACGCGGCGGCAGTCAACAGCAAGATGCCGACGGGTGAGGTCGAGATCGTGGCCGAGGAACTCCGCATTCTCTCCAAGGCAGAGACCACCCCCTTTGAAATAGACGACGGCAAGGAGGTCGGCGACCAGATTCGCCTGAAATACCGCTACCTCGACCTGCGCCGCCCGTCCATGCAGCGCAACCTGATGCTACGCCATCGCGTCACCCAGATCGCGCGCAACTATTTTGACGAGCACGGCTTTTTGGAGATCGAAACACCCATGCTGACCAAGTCCACGCCCGAGGGCGCGCGCGACTATCTGGTGCCCAGCCGCGTGCATCCGGGCAAGTTTTACGCGCTGCCGCAGTCTCCGCAGCAGTATAAGCAGTTGCTGATGCTGGCCGGCCTTGACCGCTATATCCAGATCACCCGCTGCTTCCGCGATGAAGATCTGCGCGCCGACCGCCAGCCGGAGTTCACCCAAATCGACCTTGAGATGTCCTTTGTCGAGCAGGATGACGTGATTGCTGTCAATGAGGGCTTTTTGCAGCGCGTGTTCAAGGAAGTGCTCGATATCGACGTGCCGCTGCCGCTGCCGCGCCTGACTTGGCGCGAGGCGATGGATCGCTTCGGCTCGGACAAGCCGGACGTGCGCTTTGGCTTTGAGCTGTGCGATATTTCGGATATCGCGGCGAACTGCGGCTTTGGTGTGTTCAAGGGCGCGGTCGAGGCTGGCGGCACGGTGCGCTGCATCAACATTAACGGCTATGCCGACCGGTTCCCCCGTAAGGAGATCGACAAGCTGGCCGATTTCGTCAAGACCTACCGTGCCAAGGGGCTTGCATGGATGAAGCTTGCAGAGGACGGCACGATGACCTCCTCCTTTGCCAAGTTTCTGACCGACGAGGAGCTTGCGGCTATCAAGGCGCGCACCGGTATGCAGGAGAACGATGTGCTGTTCGTCGTGGCGGATGCATCTGAGGGCGTGGTGCTGCAATCGCTCGGCGCGCTGCGCTGTGAGATGGCCAAGCGGCTCGGCCTTGCTAAAAAGGACGATTTTCGCCTGCTGTGGGTGACCGAGTTCCCTCAGTTTGAGTACAGCGAGGAGGAGGACCGACTGGTCGCCAAGCACCATCCCTTTACCGCGCCGATGGACGAGGATATCGCGCTGCTTGAGAGCGAGCCGCAGAAGGTGCGCGCTAAGGCGTATGATATCATCCTCAATGGCTGTGAGCTGGGCGGCGGCTCGATCCGTATCCACGACCCTGCTTTGCAGACGCGCATGTTCCGCGCGCTCGGTTTCACCGAGGAGCAGGCCAAGGAGCAATTCGGCCACCTCATCACCGCGTTTTCCTACGGCGCGCCCCCGCATGGCGGCCTTGCCTACGGCCTCGACCGGCTGTGCATGCTGCTGGCCGGGCTGGATTCCATCCGCGATGTGATCGCTTTCCCCAAGGTGCAAAACGCAAGCGACCTGATGATGTCTTGCCCGGACACGGTGGATGACAAGCAGCTCGATGAACTGTCCATTGCGGTCACCCGCGCGGCGGAGGCAGACGGGCAGGCGTGACTCACCGCTGTATGCACACCGTGCTATGGTGAATCATGAATAGCAGGGCGGTAAGCAGAGCGAAAAATTGGAGGGAAATACATTGCGCTGGGGGTGCTGCTTCTCATTGTATTAGCTTTGTGCGGTGCATTCGTATTACACATTTTTGATTTGCTCCCAGGAATCGGATTCGAGAATATTTGGTATTCCAGATTTTAGGTTGGGTTTATTGCATTCCTCATGCTTGCTATACTGCAATATAGACGTTTACAACAAAAGGTTAACAGCAAAAGATTCTCCGTTGACCGGGGCAAGTGAGAAAAGCTTTAAGAGCGAACAGCCACACTTCTGTGTGCCTGCCGGGGGTGGCTGTACATAAAAAAAGCATCCGTATGGTCGTGACCATACGGATGCTTTGCTGTTTTGCTGGATCATTATGCGGTTGAAGCCGACAGGATCAATAGTGGCGTGCTTCGTACAGGTGCTCCTCGATCGCCTTGCGGGCAGCCTGCACCTCGGGCTTGGTCGATACCTCGGCCACGCCGACGCGCCACCAGTTTTCATAGCCCTTGGACATGGTCTTGGGCATGACCTTAATGTCGATCAGCGTCGAAACGGTCTGCTTTTTCGCGTCCGCGATGGCAGCCTTCAGCTCGTCGATGGTCTTGACCGTGTAGGTCTTGCAGCCATAGGCTGCGCCGACGGCAGCGTAGTCGATCAGCATGACCTTGCCCGTGTGGATGCCGTTGGTCACACCCTCTGCGAGCATATTCTTTTCCGTGCAGATGCAGGCATTGCCCTGACCGACCTCCAGATTGTTGATGCAGCCGAAGGAGGCGTTGTCAAACAGCATGACGTTGATCTTCTTGCCGATCTGCACCGAGGTGATCAGCTCGGAGTGCAGCATGTCGAACGAGCCATCGCCGCACATTGCATATACCTCTTGCTCTGGGCAAGCGAGCTTGGCACCGAGCGCGGAAGCGATCTCGTAACCCATGCAGGAGTAACCGTACTCCATGTGGTAGGTGTTGATCTTGCGGGCGCGCCACAGACTCTGCATATCGCCCGGCAGCGAGCCGGCCGCTGCACACACGATCGCATCATCGTCGATCTCGTGGTTGATGCAGCCCAGCACGGTCGTCTGGCACAGGTCGCAGCCGGTGTCCGCGATGAACTTTTCCACACACGCGCGGTTGGCATCGTTTACCTCGGGTGTAAAGGAGTCCGCGCCGGTATACTTGCAGTTGTCCAGACGCTCGACCTCGCTCCACCACTCCTTGCGGTAGGCGGCAACCGAGGCGGCATAAGCGTCATCCGTGTGGTAGCCGCACTTTTTCAGCTCATCCGCAATGGCGGAGAGCGCCTCGTTGGCGTCAGCCACGACCGGGGTGGCATCCATCTTGTACGCTTGGAACTCGGAGGGGTTGATGTTGACAAACTTGGCATCCGTGCGGTACAGCCACTTCGAGGCGGTGGTAAAGTCGGTATAGCGTGTGCCGACACCGATGACAACATCGGCCTCATGCGCGAGCTTGTTGGCAGCGATGCCGCCCGTCGTACCCAGACCGCCGAGGTTGAGCGGGTGCGTCCACTCGATGGCGCTCTTGCCCGCCTGCGTCTCGCCAAAGGCGATACCGAAATCCTCGGCAAACTGCCGGAAGACCTTATGCGCCTCGGCGTAGCGCACGCCGCCACCGCAGATGAGGAGCGGCTTCTTGGCGTTTTTGATGACCTCGACCGCTTTTTCAACGGCGTACTTGGTCGCCGGGCGGCGGTCGATGCGCCAAACACGCTTCTGGAAGAAGTCGACCGGATAGTCATACGCCTCGGCCTGCACGTCTTGCGGCAGCGAAATAGCGACCGCGCCGGTGTTGGCGGTATCGGTCAGCACACGCATGGCCGAGATCATGTCGGTCATGATCTGCTCCGGGCGGTTGATGCGTCCCCAGTACTTGGTGACGGCTTGGAATGCGTCGTGCGCCGAGATGGACAGGTTGTGCGGCTGCTCCATCTGCTGGAGCACCGGGTCGGGCTGGCGGGAGGCGTAAATGTCGCCCGGCAGGATCAGCACGGGGATGTTGTTGGCGGTCGCGGTCGCGGCGGCGGTGACCATGTTGCACGCGCCGGGGCCGACGGACGAGGTGGCGGCAAAGATCTGCTTGCGGCGCATCTGCTTGGCAAAGCCGACCGCGGCCAGCGCCATACCCTGCTCGTTCTTGCCCTGATAGACGACCATGTCCTTCAGCTCCTGCTCAATGCCGTTGCAAAAGCCGACAACATTGCCGTGGCCGGGCAGCATGAAGATGCCCTTGACGAATTTTTGCTCTACCTCGTTGCCGTCCATGTCGATGTAGCTGACATACTGGTTCTCAAGGAAGCGGACGAGTGCCTGCGAAGCCGTCAGGCGAACGGTTTCCATGTGTTTCATAGAAAGCATACCTCCAAAATCACAGATGGTTTCTCTTACGGTGCGCCGGACGCGCGCCTTCGCGCCCGCACGGGCGGGGCAGGGCGGTCGCGGCGCTTTTCTGCATAATAGGGGGAGCGGCGGTCAGTTGCCGGTCGGGCAGTGCCAGATGTGGTCGTTAGCGTCATCCGCCAGCAGCCACTCGTGCTCCTCATCGTCGATGCGGGTCTTGTCCCACGGGTCGCCCGGCAGGTGACGGATGCCCCAAGCGTAGCAGCAGGCATAGCCCGGCGCCGCGACCTGCGCGTGCATCTTGTCGGTGATGATTGCAAGGCCGTTGTGGCGGGTCTCATATATCTCGCCGTTGGCCCAGCCTGCGCCGAAGCCCTGCGGCCGGTCATAGCGGAAGAAGTAGACCTCGGGCTGGGGGTGGTGGTGCGGCGGATAGGACGACCACTTGCCCGGCAGCATGACGACCTCGCCCAGCACCATGTTGGATTCGGGCGCATTGTCCAAATCGAAGCAGGTGCGCACATCGCGCTTGATGCAGCCCATCAGCTCGCCGTTGCTGCCGCGCGCCCACGTGTCGGTCTCCTCGGGCGTGTGCATCTTGCTGGCGAAGGTCTTGTCGTTTACGGTTTTCTGCACGAAAATGTTGCAGGGGCCGTGCGCGGTGATCTCGATCCGCACACCCTTGCAGACGTGCAGGCAGGACGGATTGTAATCGAACGGATTGGGACGGTCGACCTCGTAAGAGTCATCCTCCCACTTCAGGGTGCACTTGCCGTCGAACACGAGGACGGCGACCTCCTTTTCGGCCTCGTTGATGGTGTAGGTGTCGCCGGACTCCATCACAAGGAGCGCAACGTCCATCATGGCATCCTTGCCAATGCCTTGGTCGAGACGGATATATTCGTTGTATCCGCGCACGACCTGCTTATCCATGTACATACTGTTTCCCTCCGCTGGTAGATTTTTTTGCGCGGCGCGCAGTAAAGGCTGGCATATTACACAAAAACCGATCCGCGCTTTGGGGCAAATGATACAACAAAAATACGATATTTTTCACTTTTGTACTTGCAGCATTTGCCTAATCGCACTATAATTATATCATATAAACGTAAGAATGCTTGCAATATCTTCATGAACAATAACACGATTTTAAGGAAAATGGAGGATGGGACATGGATGCTGCACGGCGGGAAAGGCGCGAGCACGGCACCTCGGCGTTTCCCTTTCAGATATACCCGGCGTTGGACGGCAGCGAGGCGGACGACAGTGACTTCATCCCGTATCACTGGCATCCCGAGATGGAGATCATCACGGTCGATGCGGGCCGGGTCGGGATCACCATTGCCGATCAGGTGTACGAGGGGGTGCATGGCGATGTATTCTTTGCCGCAGCCGAGGAGCTGCACGAGATCCGCGCTGCCGGGCGGGAAAACCAGTTCCACTCCTTTGTGTTCGCGGCGGATTTCCTGCAGTTCGCCCGCGCCGATCAGGCTGAGAGCGAGCTGCTTGCGCCGCTTGCGGCGGGGCGGCTTCGCTTTGCTACCGCCCTGCGTGTCGGCCGGCCGGGGCAGGCTGAGGTGCGCGCGCTGCTCGCGCAGATCATGCGTGCCTGTCTTGCGCGCGCACCCGGCTATCAGCTGGCGGTCAAGGCCGCGCTGCTCGGCATCGTTGCGGTGTGTGCCGAGCACGGCTTGCTGGAGGGGCGCAAGGCGCGTCCGGGCGCGGACTACAAGGCGCGCCAACTCAAGGAGATCGTCGCCTATCTGAGCGAGCATTTTGCCGAGCCGCTCACGCTGCCGGGCGTGGCCGCACGGTTCGGCCTGTCGCCGCAGTATTTCAGCAGCTTCTTTCGGGAGAATTTTGGCCGCACGCTGGTGCAGCATATCAATTCGCTGCGCATTGAGCAGGCCGCGCGCCTGCTGCGGGAGAGCGACCTGCCGGTGATGGAGGTCGGCTTTAGCGTCGGCTTTGACAATTTCAGCTACTTTATCAAGCGCTTTCGCGCGGTATACGGCGTTTCGCCCTCCCATTACCGCAAGGCGGGCATTGCATAGCGGAAAAAGGGCTTCCCAAAAAGGAAGCCCTTGCAGTACGCTGAAAAACCGCGGTTTCCCAGTGCAGACGGTATTCATTAAAAGCGCAGCAGCACATGCTCCTTATGGCACAGGTCAACGTACTCCCGCGGCGGCTCGCGGTCGGTGATAAAGCCGGTCAGATCCTTGAGGTGGCAGAAAGTGACGATGGCCTCCTTGCCGATCTTGGAGGAGTCCGCCATGCCGTAGATGTTGTCGGCCCGATGGACGACCGCGCGCTTGATCTCGGCCTCTAAAAAGGTGGTGTTGGTCATGCCCGCGGTAAGCGAAACGCCGGTCGCGCCCATAAAGGCCTTGTTGATCCGCATGGACGAGAGGGCCTCAATGGTTGACAGGCCGACAAAGGAGTCGGTCGTCGGGCTGTAAATGCCGCCGAGCGAGATCAGGTTGAGGTTTTCGTATTTGGCCGATTCGGACAGCGCGCCGAGCGAATGTGTGATGATGGTGATGCGCTTTTTCGCGGCCAGATAGCGCAGCAGGCACAGTGTGGTCGTGCCGGAGTCGATGAAAATGGTGTCGCCGTTGTCGACAAATTCGGCAGCCATGCGACCGATGACCGATTTGTCCGCGGGGTTTAGGCCGGAACGGATGGGCGTCGGCACCGCGCCGGTGGGCACGGAGGCGGTCACACCGCCGTATACCTTGGTGATGTGGCCGCGCATCTCCAGCTCGTTCAGGTCACGGCGGATAGTATTTTTTGAGACACCAAAAACCTCGCACAGCTCGTCGATGCTGACGGTCTCGCGCGAGATGACATATTGTTCGATCGAATTCAAACGGCTGACTTTCATCTTCTCATATCCTCTGTGCTCAAGGCGCATTGCGTGCGTTGGGCAATGGTTTTTTGTTATTTTAGCAAATTTCAGCAGGATTGTCTACTGTCCGGAAATATTGAAAATGCCTCTCCGCCGAAGGAAAAGTTGCGGATATCGGTGGTATCGCACAGAGAGAAGGATTTATGCGGCGAAAAAAAGATGGTTTTGAAATGCGCTTGAAAAAATATTGGCGGAGTCGCGGGGCGCGGGCGGTGTTCCGGCGGCACGGCAAGGTGAAATGCACCATAAAACAACAAAAAAGAAACCAAGACATAACAAACAATTTTTCTGCTTTCATACTGGTTTTTTTGTTGACTTTTCCGGAAGAGCCAAATCGACAGGCAAATTTTTGTTAACAAATGCATGAATATTGGTTGAAATCTGGGTGGTTTGGTGGTACACTGTATTCGAAAACAGCAGCCGGCAGCCGACGTGCGCCGGAACCTGTTCCGTGGAAAGAAAATATTTTTGATTTAGGCAGGTGTATGCAAATGCAGAAAGCAGAAAAAATGCACGAGCTTCGCGTTTTCGCAGCACAGATCCGTCTTGAAACGCTCAAGACGATCGGCTCGCTGGGATTTGGCCATGTGGGTGGCTCGATGTCTGTCGTGGAGGCGCTGGCAGTGCTCTACGGCGATGTGATGAAGGTCGATCCGAAGAACCCCCGCTGGGCGGAGCGCGACTGGTGCGTCATGTCCAAGGGACACGCAGGCCCGGCGATGTACGCCACCCTTGGCCTGAAGGGCTTTTACCCGTTGGAGCAGGCGTATACCCTCAATAAGCCGCACACCCATTTCCCCTCCCACACCGACCGGCTGCAGACCCCCGGCGTCGACCTGACCACCGGCTCGCTCGGTCAGGGCATGTCTACTGCCACCGGCGCCGCGCTCGGCAACAAGCTCGACGGCCGCGACAACCATGTTTTTGTCTTCTGCGGCGACGGCGAGGCCGACGAGGGACAGGTCTGGGAGGCGGCGCAGTTTGCCGCGCACTATAAGCTTGACCACCTGATTTGCTTTGTCGACTTCAACAAGCGTCAGCTCGACGGCACCTGTGAGGAAGTAATGAGCCACGGCAAGGGGCTTGCCGCCAAGTTCGATGCGTTCGGCTGGAACGTGATCGACGTGGCCGACGGCAACGATGTGGAGCAGATCTATGATGCTGTTCAGGCGGCCTATGCCAACACCGGCAGCCCTACCTGCATCGTTTTGAACACCGTTAAGGGCAAGGGCGCGACCTTTGCGGAGCCCTCGGGTGCACACTCGTCGCAGCCGACTGCCGAGCAGTGGGATGAAGCGATCAAAGCCGCCGAGGCGGCGCTTGCCGCCGTGCAGGCAAAGTAAGGGAGGGTATGCAAATGAGCGTTACTGTGATTGGCAAACACGAAAAGGATTCCCGCGCGATGCGCGACGCGTATGTGAACGCGCTGCGTGATATGATGGCCGCGGGTCAGCCTGTTATCCATATCGACTGCGACCTTGAGGGCTGCAGCAATGTCGGCAAGCTGGCAAAGGAGTTCCCGCATAACGTTTTCAACGCCGGTATCGCCGAGGCCAACGCCATGGGCGTTGCCGCCGGCCTGTGCGCCACCGGCAAGACCGTATTCATGCACTCGTTCGGTCCGTTCGCCTCCCGCCGCGCGTTCGATCAGGCCTTTATGTCGGCCGCTTACGCCAAGCTGCCGGTGCATGTTATCGGCTCTGACCCCGGCGTGTGCGCCGCGTATAACGGCGGCACCCATATGCCGTTTGAGGATATGGCGCTGTATCTGTCCATCCCGGGCGCGGTCGTTATCGACCCGACCGACTACGCCATGCTCAGCTGCCTGACCCATAAGCTGGCCGCGTCGGAGCAGTTCTCCTATACCCGCCTGATCCGCAAGGGCTTTACCCCGGTTTATGCGGACGGCTCGGATTTCGAGATCGGCAAGGGTGTTACGCTGCGCGAGGGTAAGGACGTTGCCATCATCGCTTCGGGCATCATGGTGGACGAGGCGCTCAAGGCCGAGGAGGCGCTCCGCGCGGAGGGCATCGCGGCGACGGTCGTGGATATGTTTACATGGAAGCCGCTGGATGAGGAGTTGGTCAAGTCCTGCGCGGCCGCGTGCGGCTGTGTCGTCACGGCGGAGAACCATCAGGTCGGCTGCGGTTTGGGCAGCGTTGTTGCCAATTGTCTGGTCAAGACGCACCCGGTACCGGTGGAGATGGTGGGCGTGCTCGACCGCTTTGGTCAGGTGGGCGCGGAGTCCTTCCTGCGCGAGGAGTACAACCTGACCGCCGCCGATATCGTCGCGGCGGCCAAGAAGGCCATCGCCCGCAAGTAAATAGCCTGCCGCACACGAAAACACGCGAAAAACGGCTGATAGACCGCTCTCTTTTCGGAGGGCGGTCTTTTTCCATCCGTAAGGGTGGCAGGACAGCTTTCGGTGTTTTTTGCCCTTTGCAAGCGCGGCGTTTTGCGGTATACTGTTGATAGAATTTATACCGATGGAGGAAGAACGGATGGAGCTGAAAGAACGCGCGCTTCGGGCGCATGAGCAGTGGGGCGGTAAGATCGAGGTCATCGCGCGCTGTGAGGTCGGCAGCAAGGAGGAGCTGTCGATCGCCTACACGCCCGGCGTGGCCGAGCCGTGCCTGCAGATTCGGGACGACCCGAGCCTGAGCTACCGCTACACCCGCCGCCACAATCTGGTCGCGGTCGTTACGGATGGCACGGCCGTGCTGGGGCTGGGCGATATCGGCCCCGAGGCCGGTATGCCGGTGATGGAGGGCAAGTGCGCGCTGTTTAAGGCGTTTGCCGATGTTGACGCCTTTCCGCTGTGCATTCGCTCCAAGAATGTCGATGAGATCGTGCGCACCATCTCGCTGCTCGCAGGCTCGTTCGGCGGCATCAATCTGGAGGATATCGCCGCGCCGCGCTGTTTTGAGATCGAGCGCCGCTTGAAAGAGGTCTGTGATATCCCGGTGTTCCATGACGACCAGCACGGCACTGCCGTCTGCTGCGGCGCGGCGCTGCTCAACGCCTGCCGCCTGACCGGGCGCAGGGTGGAGGACATTAAGCTGGTCGTAAACGGCTGCGGCGCGGCGGCGATCGCGGTGACCAAGTTCCTGATGCTGCTCGGCGTGCGGGATATCATCATGGTCGAGCGCTTCGGCATCGTGTGCGCGGGCGACGAGCGCCTTAATTCTGCGCAGGAGGAGATGGCGCAGTGTACCAACCCCGGCCGCATGACCGGCACGCTGGCCGACGCCGTCAAGGGCGCGGATGTGTTCTTTGGTATGAGTGCTCCGCAGGTGCTGACAAGCGAGATGGTCGCCACCATGGCGCGTGATCCGATGGTGTTCGCCATGGCCAATCCTGTGCCTGAGATTTGGCCGGAGGACGCGAAAAAGGGCGGTGCGGCGGTCGTCGGCACCGGCCGTTCGGACTATCCCAACCAGATAAACAACGTGCTTGCCTTTCCGGGCATCTTCCGCGGCGCGCTGGACGTGCGCGCGAGCGACATCAACGAGGCGATGAAGCTCGCTGCCGCCAAGGCGATCGCGGCCTGCGTGTCCGACGAGGAGCTGGACGCGGCGTACATCATGCCGGTGGCGTTTGACAAAAGGGTCGTCCGCGCGGTCGCGGAGGCGGTCGCGCAGGCCGCGCGCGATTCGGGCGTGGCGCGACTTTGAGGGCGTGGCGGACGCTGTCTGCCGCCCACCGCAGAGCCTTTGGCAAGGTGCGCAAAAAAAGCACGGTTTTGCGTGCGGAACGGCTGTGCAAAATGCGGTTTTGGCGTTTTGCACAGCATTTTTCTGTGCAAAATGAGATTTGACTTTTACGCTTCGTTTGAGTACAATAAAAGCAGCAGCACGCTTGATATAGCGTGAAAGAGAACAAAACGGAGGGAACGAATGATGTTAGATCCGAAGAAAGTAAGACTGGGCATCTGCCCCATTGGCTGGTCCAACGACGATATGTGGGATCTGGGTGACGAGAACACTTTCCAGCAGTGTATCTCAGAGATGAAGCTGGCCGGCTTTGACGGCTGCGAGGTCGGCCACAAATACCCGGAGGACAAGAAAGTCCTCAAGCACATGCTCGATGTGCGCAACATGACCATCGCGTCCAAATGGTTCTCCTCGTTCCTTGTAGATAAGCCGTATGAGGAGGTCGAGGCCGAATTTATCAAGGAGCTGGACTACCTCTCCTATGTCGGCGCGACCGCGATCAACGTATCTGAGCAGTCCGGCTCGATCCAGGGTATGCTTGACAAGCGTATCCTCAAGGATAAGCGCGTGCTGACCGATGAGGAGTGGACGCGCTTCTGCGACGGCATGAACAAGCTGGGCAAGCTGTCGCTGGAGAAGTACGGCATCCGCACCTGCTTCCACCACCATATGGGCACAGTCTGCCAGACGGTGGAGGAAACCACCCGCCTGATGGAGAACACCGACCCCAAGTATGTGTTCCTGTGCTTTGACACCGGTCACTTCACCTTTGCGGGCGAAGACCCGGTCGCTATGCTGGAGAAGTTTGCCGACCGCGTCGGCCATGTGCATCTGAAGAACATGCGTATGCCGATCGTCGACAAGGTAAAGGCCGAGGACTGGTCGTTCCTCAAGGCCGTGCGCGAGGGCGCGTTCACCGTGCCGGGTGACCCGGATGGCTGCGTCGAGTTTGACAAGGTGTTCGACCTGCTGGACAAGGCCGGTTACACCGGCTGGATCATGGTCGAGGCCGAGCAGGACCCGGCCAAGGCCAATCCGTACGAGTACGCCAAGATGGGACGCGAGTACATCACTGCGCACACCGGCCTTGGCGGCGAGGTCGTGCTGAAATAAGTGCATACATAACGGCTGCCGTTTGGTAAACCGTGCCGCCCCGACCTGTACTGGCTGTACAAGTCGGGGCGGTTTATTTGTCCGCATTATGGCAGCGCAGGTGCGCCTAGCAGCAGGGGGGAGAGGAGAGCGGTCGCTTTGGCTTGTCAGGCTGGCTACCGCCAATATGGCCGGGGAAATAGACGCGGCTGCAACAAATTGTTTCAAAACGCGGAATGCAGACTTACAGCTTTTGGGTAAGCTGACAAGAGTTGTCGAGCTTTGTAATTATTTGTTGACACAGGGAAAATAGAATGGTATTATACCCATATGAAAAGAGTGTTAACGGAAAGGAGCAGGTGACATGTATTCTCTCGATTATCGAATGCTGGGTTGTATGGACATGATGATGCCCATGTTTTTTCATGCTCACTTGTCGCCTACCCGGTAAATACAGGAACGGATACGCACCAATTTGACCTGACGCTGCGCGCCATCTCAAAATGCCGACCATCCTGAAGCGGGAAGCCGTGGGCTTTCCGCTTTTTTGCGTTTGAAGGAGGAATTGCTTTGATCGAACTTGCACAGGTGTCCAAAACCTTTGGAACCGGACAGCGACAGGTCCACGCCGTCCGCGATGTTTCGCTCTCGATCGAAAAGGGAGAGATATTTGGGATCATCGGCTTTTCAGGAGCCGGAAAGTCCACGCTCGTGCGGTGCATCAATCTGCTCGAGCGGCCCACCGCGGGCACTGTGACGGTCGACGGCAAAGAAATGACCGCCCTCGCGCCCAAGGAGCTGCGGCAGGCGCGCAAAAAGATCGGCATGATCTTCCAGCACTTCAATCTGATGCCCTCCCGCACGGTGTTCAGCAACGTGGCCTATCCGCTGCGCGGCAGCGGGCTGAGCAAGCAGGAGATTGCCGACAAGGTGCACAAGCTGCTCGAGCTGGTCGATATTGGCGACAAGGCGGCCTTCTACCCCAGCCAGCTTTCCGGTGGGCAGAAGCAGCGCGTCGCTATCGCGCGGGCGCTGGCCAACGACCCCAGCGTGCTGCTGTGCGACGAGGCGACCTCGGCGCTCGATCCCCAGACGACAAAGGCTATCCTGCGGTTGCTCAAGCGGCTCAATGAGGAGCTTGGCATCACCATCGTCATCATCACCCATGAGATGGCGGTCGTCAAGGAGGTCTGCAACCGCGTGGCCGTGATGGAGCACGGCCGGGTGGTCGAGCAGGGCGAGGTGTTCAGCGTGTTTGCCGACCCCCGGCAGGAGATCACCAGAAACTTCATCCATACGACCTCCAACCTCCAAAAAATTGAGGAGCTGATTGCGGAGGATTCACCCGTGGTGCGGCTGCAGCCCGGCGAGCTGATCGTTCGGCTGTCCTATGTGCAGCGTAACGTCTCCGAGCCGCTGATTTCGACCGTGTCGCAAAAGTTCAACATCACGCTGGATATCATCTTCGCGGATGTCGCCATTGTGCAGGACGCACCGATCGGCGGCACGGTGGCTATTATTAGCGGCGAGCGGCAGCAAATCACAAAGGCAATGGAATATCTGATCGAAAAAAACGTAGGCGTGGAGGTGATAAAAGATGCAAGAGCTGCTTACTAACTGGTTTCCCAACGTCATGGCCAAGCTGCCGGACTTTTATGCCGCCATCGGTGATACGCTGCTCATGGTGGTGTGGTCGGGCATCATCTCCTTTGTTCTAGGCTTGATACTGGGCGTGCTCATCACTGTCACCCGGCCGGGTGCTATTCTGGAAAACCGGGTAGTTTACCGGGCACTGGATATCCTTATCAGCTTGTTTCGCTCGATTCCGTTCATTATTCTGCTGACTTGGGTCATGCCGGTGTCCCGCGCTATCATGGGCACGGCCATCTATGTCCGGGGCGCGATCGTCCCGCTGGTGTTCGGCGC
Source organism: Agathobaculum sp. (assembly GCF_022775115.1). Taxonomy (GTDB): domain Bacteria; phylum Bacillota; class Clostridia; order Oscillospirales; family Butyricicoccaceae; genus Agathobaculum. The sequence continues at coordinate 24,707 of NZ_JALFLA010000016.1, read as the reverse complement.
GGCGCCTTTCTTCACCCGGCAGGTGGAGAGCGCGCTGGCCGAGCTTGACCCCGGCTTGGTCGAAGCGGCGCTGTCCATGGGCTCAAGCCCGATGGAGATCATCTTCCGCGTTTACTTAAAGGAAAGCGTGGCGGCCATCGCCCGGGGCACGACGATCACGGCGATCAGCCTACTCAACCTGACCGCCATGGCGGGCGTGGTGGGCGCGGGCGGTCTGGGCGATTTTGCCATCCGCTACGGGCATGACCGCAACATGACCGACGTGACCAATGTAACGGTATTCGTGCTGGTCATCCTCGTGTGCATCATGGAGTGGATCGGCAGCCAAGTGGTCAAGAAAAATACGCATTGAGGAGCGCGCACAAATATGGAACTGCAAAACCGTAAAATCGTCATCATCGGGGCAGGGCATGTAGGCTCACATGCCGGATATGCCCTTCTCTCACAGGGCTTGGCCGAGGAGATCGTCTATATTGATGTTGACCGTGATAAGGCAAAGGCGCAGGCGCTTGACCTTGCCGACGCCACCAATTACCTGCCCAGCCGGGCAAAGGTATGGGCAGGCTCATACAGCGACGCGGATGATGCCCAGCTGTTGATCGTGGCTGCGGGGCCGCTGCCCGATATGAGTAAGGGGCAGACCCGGATGGACACCCTCCGGCAGACCATCGCCATCATGAAGGACGTGACCGAGGGCATCCGAATGTCCGGCTTTGCCGGCATTATTTTGAACATATCCAATCCCGCCGACGTGGTCACGCATTACATCCAGCATCGGCTGAACTGGCCGCCCCGGCGCATCCTGTCCACCAGCACCACGCTGGACTCCGCCCGCCTGCGCCGCGCGATAGCCGAGGCGACCGGCGTTGACCAGAAATCCATCTCGGCCTATGCGCTGGGCGAGCATGGCGAAAGCCAGATGGTCGCGTGGTCGGCCGTCACCATCGGCGGCAAGCCGCTGTCCCAGCTGCAGGCGGAGCGGCCGGATACCTACGGCAGCCTTGACCTGCAAGCCCTCGCGGATGAGGGACGGCGCGGCGGCTGGGTCATTCTGGGCGGCAAGGGATCGACTGAGTTCGGTATCGGCGCATCGATCGCCGAGGTGGTGCGCGCTATTTTCCACGATGAAAACCGTGTGCTGCCGGTGTCTGTCCGGCTGGACGGCGCATACGGCTGGCAGGACGTGTACGCCAGCGTACCGGCCCTGCTGAACCGAAACGGCGTTGCCGATATCATCGAATTGCAGCTGACTCCCACGGAGCAGGCGCAGTTTGACGCTTCCTGCAAAACGATGAACGAAAATTATCAGTTATCACTCACCTTATAAACAATAATTTGGAGGAATGTTATCATGAAGCTGAGGAAAATTATCCCGTTTGCCCTGTCCGCGACCGCGCTGACGCTGGCGCTTTCCGCCTGCGGCTCGAATGGCGGCACAAATGCCGGCACGAACGGTGCGCCCGCTGAGTCTGGTGCACCGGCTGGCGAGACCGTCACCGTCAAGCTCGGCGTGGTGGGCAGCATTTATGAGGAGCTGTGGGCGCCCGCGCAGCAGGCGCTGAAGGATGAGGGCGTTGACCTCCAGATCGTGCAGTTTTCGGACTATGTAACGCCGAATAACGCGCTGGCCAACGGCGAGATCGACCTCAACGCCTTCCAGCACCGCATCTATCTGGAAAGCGAGATCGAAAACTACGGTTATGCGATCGAAAACATCGGCAACACCTTCATCATCCCGCTCAACCTCTATTCGAGTAAGGTCGGGTCGGTCGAGGAGCTGAAGGACGGCGACACCGTGGCCATCCCGGACGATCTGACCAACGGCGGCCGTGCGCTCAAGGTGCTTGAGGCCGCGGGTCTGATCACGCTGCGCGAGGGCGCGGCTTTCAACCCGACGTTGGACGACATCGAGACCTACAACGTCGGCATTAAGATCGAGGAGCTCAAGGCCAATGTCATCCCCTCGACGCTGGCGGACGTGACCGCCGCTGTGGTAAACGGCAACTACGCGCTCGACTTCGGCCTGAAGACCGAGGAGGCGATTTACAAGGACACCGTGCTCGATGTGGAGGAATACTGGAATCTGGTCGCCGCGCGCTCGGCTGATCTGCAGGACGCGAACAAGGCTGCGGTCTATGAGAAAGTAGTCAAAGCCTTCCAGTCCCCGGAGACTGAGAAGGTGTTCAATGAGACCTACGGCGGCTATTTCATCAAGGTAGGCTGGGACCAGAACCTGCTGGCCAAGTAATCGGAAATATGTGAACTGAGCCGCCGGCCGTTCCCCATGGCGGGGAGCGTCGGCGGCTCGCCTGATAAGGAGGAGTGTACCATGGGAATGGACAGACAGGCGCTGCGCCGCATCATCACCGACGAGAGCCGCCTGCTTTTTGACAGCGCTATCCCCGTCGAATACGGCAGCGACGCGCTGGGGCGGCTGCGGGGTGACGCAGAGGCGCTGGTGTTCGCGCTGTCCACCGAGGAGGTCAGCGCTGTGCTGCGCTACGCGAGTATAAACCGCATCCCGGTCACGCCGCGGGGCGCGGGCACCAATCTGGTCGGCTCGACCGTGCCGGTGCATGGCGGTATCATTCTTGACCTTTCGCGGATGAACCGCATCCTCGCGCTCGACCGCAACACCATGACCATCACGGTCGAGCCGGGGGTGCTTTTGCAGGATGTGCAGGCCTATGTGGAGGGGGAGGGATTTTTTTACCCGCCTGATCCGGGCGAGAAGGCATCGACGATCGGCGGCAACATCAGCACCAACGCCGGCGGGATGCGGGCGGTCAAATACGGCGTCACCCGGGACTATGTGCGGGGGCTGGAGGTCGTGCTGGCCGACGGCACGGTGCTGCGCGTGGGCGGCAAGCAGGTCAAGGACGCCAGCGGCCTGCCCTTAAAGCAGCTGCTGATCGGCTCGGAGGGCACGCTCGCGGTCATCACCCAATGCCTGCTGCGGCTGCTGCCGAAGCCGGAGACTTCCGTCAGCGTGCTTGTGCCCTATCCCGATCTGGATACCGGCATCCGCAGCGTGCTGACCATCCTGCGGGCGGATGCCAACCCGACTGCCGTTGAGTTTATGGAGCGCAAGATCGTCGCGCTGGGCGAGGAATTCTCCGGCGTGCGCTATCCCTGCCCCGCGGCTGGCTCATACATCCTGCTGACCTTTGACGGCCACCGCGGCGAGGTCGATGACAACGTCGAGCGGGTGCGCAAGCTCGCGCTGGCGGGCGGCGCGGCTGACTACATCGTGCTGAGCGACCCCGGGCAGGCAGCGGATATCTGGCGGGTGCGCGGCGCGCTGGTCAAGGCGGTTGAGGCGGTGTCTGAGCAGGAGCCGGTCGATATCGTCGTGCCGATCAGCCAGACTGCGGCATTTATCGGCTTTATCAACGCGCTCGAGCAGTCCTCGGGTATGCGGATGCTCAGCTTCGGCCATGCGGGAGACGGCAACGTTCACCTGTGTATGCTGCGCGGCGACCGGGACGAGCAGACTTGGGAGCGGGAGCTGCGCAAAAATATGGAGATAGCTTACGCCAAGGCGTATCAGATGGGCGGCGTGGCTTCGGGCGAGCACGGCATCGGCCTTGCCAAGCGGCCGTATCTGTTGCGGGAAACACCGGCGGAAAATATCATGGTGATGAACCGCATCAAGGACGCACTTGACCCGCTGCACATTCTGAACGATCAGAAATCGTATATCACAGCGCGGGACGGCGCGCTGGATTGACCACTGGGCGCGGTAAACGCAGATGGAGGTAAAAAAGCCATGTTGAACATCAAAGAGGAATGCGAGCGGGAGCGGTCGTACCTGACCGCGTTGCGCAGGGAGTTCCACCGGCATCCTGAGCTGGGGCTGCGCGAGTTCAGGACGGCGGCGCGGATCGAGGAGGAGCTTGACCGCGCCGGCATCCCGCATACCCGCGTGGGTGAGACCGGTGTACTGGGTACGCTGCGGGGCAGCGGCGCGGGGCAGGGCGTGGTCGCCCTGCGGGCGGATATCGACGCGCTGCCTATTCAGGAGACGGGGGAGGCGGCCTATTGCTCGGTCAATCCGGGCGTGATGCACGCCTGCGGCCACGATGTACACACGGCCTGTCTGCTGGGCGCGGCGCGCCTGCTGGCGGCGCACCGGGCGGAGTTCGGGGGTGAGGTGCGGCTGATCTTCCAACCCGCCGAGGAGATCGGGCAGGGCGCCAAGCCCTTTGTCGAGGCCGGGGCGCTCGACGGCGTGAAGCGGGTTTTCGGGCTGCATGTCGCGCCCGATTTGTCCATCGGCACGGTCGGCCTGACACCCGGCTTGAATAATGCCTCGGTTGACCATTTTGCGCTCTCGGTCAAGGGCAAATCGGCGCATGTCGCTGCGCCGCAGCTTGGGGTGGATGCTTTGTATATCGCAAGCCATATCGTGGTGGCCTTGCAGGCGCTGGTATCCCGGCTGACCGCGCCGACCGAGCCGGTCATCCTCGGCGTGGGCAAGCTGAACGCGGGCACGGCTTATAACGCGGTGGCTGCGTTCGCCGAGATGGAGGGAACGATCCGCACAGTCTCGCAGGAGCGGCGGCAGGCGCTGCGCGAGCAAGTCACAAGCACTGCCCGGCACATCGCTGAGACGTATGGCGGTACGGTCGAGGTTATGTGGACGGACTTTACGGCGCCGCTCATCAACGACGGGCAGGTGTGCGGTGAGGTAGCTGCGGTCGCCGAAGCGCTATGGGGTGGTGGACGGGTCGTGACCGACCGCGAGCTGTCCATGAGCGGGGACAACTTTGCCGAATTTCTGCTGCATGCCCCGGGCGCTTATGCATATGTGGGTACGAGCAATCCCGACATCCCGGCCACGCTGCTGTCCAGCCACAACGGCGGTTTTGACATTGACGAGCAGGCGCTCGTGCTGGGCGCGGGGCTTTACGCCGGGTACGCGCTATCTCAACTGAGAGATTAGGAGTTTTTTCCTAATCTCTTTTTATTTGCAAAAAACGCCGCGCGGCTCGCTGAGACCATTCGTGCGCGCTTTTGACCGGCTCGTTTGTTGTTTCGCACCGCTTTACTGTTGTTTTAGACACAGTTTATTGACATGCAAATCATCGATATGTATAATAAATAAAAAGGTGGCTGCTCCGTGCATCAATCGCGTGTTTGGCGGTATTTTCAGTATGCGGCGGGCATCTATCCCGAAAAAGCAATTGCCAATAGAACACAGGGAGGTCAATATGAAAAGATGTTTCGCTCTTTTGATAACGGCAATCATGCTGCTGTCATCCTGTGGCAGGGACGAGACGGGCGCGAAGCCTGACGATGTCTGGGCGCTGGTCAGCGAGGCGTATACCTATGCTTTCCCGCTTGTCATCATGGATGCCACAAAGACTGTATCGACCAACACTGAGACGCCTGTCACCAGCCGCGCACCCGTTAATCAGTTTATCCATGCGCAAAAGCTGGCGGATGCGCAGTTCCGCACCGTCGTAACGCCCAATGTCGATACCGTCTATACGCAGGCGTGGCTTGATATAAGCGCCGAGCCTATGGTGTATGTCATGCCGGAGACCGACCGCTTCTTCAACGTACAGATTCTGGATGCATGGACCAATACCGTTGCCGTGCTTGACCGGGCGGGCGTTTACGCTTTTACCCTTTCGGATTGGGAGGGAGCATTGCCCGACGGCGTGACCCGGGTAGATGTACCCACGGCTATGGCGTGGTTCATCGCCCGCATCGTGCTGTCCGGGCAGGAGGATCTTCCCAATGTGTATGCCATTCAGCAAGAGATGAAGCTGATGCCTCTGTCGGCCTATGAGCAGGGCGGCGAATACACAGCGCCCAAGGGTACTTATGACGCAGAAAATGACTTCGTTCCCGTGGAAAAAGTGCTTTCCATGGATCCAAAGACCTTCTTTGACACAGCCAATGCGCTGATGCTGGCCAATCCCCCGGCCGCGGCCGATGCAGAGGTGCTGGAGAAATTCGCCGCGCTCAACGTAGGCCCCGGCATGGAGTTTGACACAGGCGTTTTCACCGGGGATACTGCCGCAAGCTGGACAGATATGCTGCGGCAGATACGCGAGACGTTGGTGGCCGCAAGCGCCGGCTATACCGTGCAGCTCGGGCAATGGGTATACTACGACGCGCCCATCGGTGATTTCGGCACGGAATACGCCTACCGCGCTATGGTGGCGCTGGCCGGGCTGGGCGCAAATACCATCGACGTGGCGGTTTACCCTAAGACCAATGTGGATGATACCGGCGCTGTGCTGACCGGGGAAAAGGCCTATGTGATGCACTTTGACACCTTGCCTCCCACCATGGAGGGCGGCTTCTGGTCGGTAACGGCCTACGGCAGCGATGATTTTCTCATCGACAATCCCATCGACCGCTATTGCGTCAATGACCGCTCGAATTTCATGCTCAACGAGGATGGCACGCTCGATATCATCCTCGCCAAGGACCAGCCTGAGGATATATCCAATTGGCTACCCGTTTCCGGCGATGCATTTCATCTGTACATGCGTATTTACACCCCGGATATGGCCGCTCTTGAGAACTGGCAGCCGCCCGTGATCCGTGTTATCGCATGATAGCAGCCCTGCCGAGGCCGACAAGAGATGCTCTGACAGCGCGCGGCAGCCGGACTTTATGATGGTAAAGGAGATATCTCTATGAAACGCATTCTCTCAATATTGCTTGCCGCCATGCTGGCGCTATCCTTTGGCTCTTGCGCGCCGTCGGAGCGCGGGGAGCAAGCCGTGGACGCGGACTTGACCGCAGAGCCTAAGCCGGCCAGCGTACATACCGCGCAGGCGAATGCCGCGATGTACGCCCTGCTGGATTTTAATGACAAGCAGGAGGCGGAATTTGCCGTGCGCGGACTGATCGACGCACCGGAAACACTGGAGCTGACCGACGCGGACGGCAACGTGATCTGGAGTCAGGCAGCGTACAGCTTTCTTGATGATTATGAACAGGCGCCGGAGACCGTCAATCCCAGCCTGTGGGAAAACACCAAGAATAACCACGCCTACGGCCTGTTTGAAGTGCGCGAGGGTATCTATCAGGTGCGCGGCTACGATATGGCCAACCTGACGGTGGTAAAGGGCGACACGGGCTGGATTTTGTTCGACCCTCTGATGAGCGTGGAATGCAGTCAGGCGGCTATGCAGCTGATCGAGAAGAATTTGGGCAGCTATCCTATCAAGGCGGTCATCATTTCCCATCCCCATGTCGACCACTTTGGCGGCATTCTCGGCGTGATGCGCGCGGATGATGCGGCGGACGCCGGCCTGCCTCTTGCGGATCAGCTTGCCGGCGGCAAGATACCTATCATTGTTCCGGAGGGCTTTGCCGCGCACGCCATTGCGGAAAACGTTTACGCCGGTAAGGCAATGGGGCGGCGCGCCAATTATCAATACGGTGTGCTGCTCGAGCCGGGCGTGAGCGGTAAGCTGGCGCAGGGCATCGGCATGGGGCAGTCGGCCGGTACGGTGTCCTACTTTGCACCCACCTATGAGGTCAAAGAGACCGGTGAGGTCATCACCATTGACGGCGTTGAAATGGAGTTCCAAATGACCCCGGGCACTGAGGCTCCGGCGGAAATGAACACATGGTTTCCGCAGTTCAAAGCGCTGTGGGTGGCGGAAAACTGCACCGGCACGCTGCACAATCTGTATACCCTGCGCGGCGCGCAGGTGCGCGACGGCGCGGCGTGGGCAAGCTATATCACCGAAGCCATCACCCGTTACGGTGGGGAGGTCGAGCTTACCTTCCAGTCCCACAACTGGCCGCATTGGGGCAACGAAGTGGTGGGTGAGTATTTGGTGAACACCGCTGCGGTGTATAAGTTCATCAACGACCAGACGCTGACCTATATCAATCAGGGGTATACATCTGATGAGATATCCAATATGATCCAGCTGCCCGAGGCATTGGAAAAGGTCTGGTACACCCGCCAGTACTACGGCACGGTGGCGCATAACGCGAAGGCTGTGTACCAGAAGTACATGGGCTGGTACGATGCCAACCCGGTCAATCTGAACCCGCTCACGCCCACGGACAGCGCAAAGAAGTGGGTGGAATATCTGGGCGATGTGGATGAGGTGCTGCGCATGGCCAAGGCGGATTACGAGGCGGGCGAATATCAGTGGGTGGCCGAGGTCACTAACACCATTGTCTTTGCTGATCCCGAGAATGAGGACGCACGCCTGCTGTGCGCCGACGCGCTGGAGCAGCTTGGTTATCAGGCGGAATCCGGCCCATGGCGCAATGCGTACCTCACCGCCGCGCTGGAGCTGCGAAACGGCAACAGCGCACAGGTGGAAAAAACAGCAAAAAACACCGGCGCTATGGTGCTGGAAATGACCGCCTCGATGATGTTTGATTACATGGGCATCCTGCTCGATAAGCAGGCGCTGGCAGACCATGATTTCACCATGAACGTGACCCTGCCCGACGTTGGTGAGCAGCATATGCTGCGTATCAAAAACGGCGTTGTGCTGGTGTACGAAAACGCGCAGTCAGACACGGCAGAGGTTTCCATTACCTGCCCGAAGAACGCGCTGTTCTATCTCATTACAAACGATCAGGAGGAGGTGGCAAAGGCTGTGCGGGTCGAGGGCAACGCGGAGCTGGTGACGCTGCTGGCAGAGAATCTGAATCAAGTCCCGGTCTCCGGGCCCGCTGCGTTCAACATTATTGAACCGTAACTGGTTTGCGCGCTTGTGAAAACGCATCGAACGCGCGGATCGAAGGGCACGGGTCAGGGCGGCTGACGGCGGAACGATTACGGCAGCCAGCACGCCGGCGGAAATTATCGCCATCTTTGACAACAAGGCCGCAGTCAGCGTTGACCGGAGCTATCTATTTGGACAGTCCGGTGGAATTCCAAAGCGGAGACTGGACACTGGATTTGAACAGCAACAACCTCAAAGGCGCAATGGATAGTAGTGTGATCCTTGTCATCGGCGGCAGCTTGACGGTCACCGATACCGGCACCGGCGGTGAGGTGATGTCCGGCTCCACTGGCACCGGCATCGTGGTTGCGGACAACGGCAGCATGGTGGTCACGGACAGCGCCAGCGTGGTGGTCACCGGCGGCTCAATCGGAACCGGCATCGGTGGTCAAAGACTCTCTCTTGCACCCGGCTCGGCCGGCGGCTATCTTTACCCCAACGGCAGTGCGTGGGACATGAAGGGAAATGTCACCGTCCCCAAGGGCCTGACGGTGACTGTCACCGAGAGTCGGCCGCTGACCATCGCCGATGATTATACGCTTACCCTCGATACCGGGGCGCGGCTGATAAACGACAACAACAGTATTACGGTAAATGAAAACGGCAAGCTCAAAAATAACGGCATCGTCGAGCTGACCGCCGACGGCTATCATTGGGACGCGGCTGGCAAGACCTTGACCTTGCACGGTATTTCCATCACCGGCAGTCTGAAGCTGCCGGATGTCAGTCCTATGCGGGTTGTCACCGAGGACGAGAGCTATGTCGATCGCATCGAATTTCCATTCAGCTATTCTTCTAACGTGCTCTTTTCCGGTACAGCACCGCTGACCGTCCAGCAAAAAATTTCCGACTATCAGTCAACCGAACTCACCATCGAAGCAGGCGCGGCGCTTCGTGCTTTGAGCGCTATCGAGGTAGGCGCCTCCGGTGGTGTGGATTCCTCGATCACAGCAAACGGAATGCTGACCTCAAATGGCGGCTCGGACAACTACGCCCTCTACGCGGGCAAAGTGACGATAGGGAGCACGGGCGCACTGACCGTCTCGGGTGACAAGGGCGTTCGGGTCAACGGCGTAAGACCTTTAGGCGGCAATATCGTTTTTACCGATGCATTCAAGCTGGAAAACGGCGGCAAATTTACTGGCAACTGCAATCATTTTAATGTCATGGTATTTACCTATACCACCGAGATAAACGATGCGGATATAGGACAATTCCTCGTCCTGCCGTCAATTATCTGTCCGGCGGCTATGCCATGCAGCGGGTTATTGATGAGGCGAATGGCCAGTATGCCGTCACCATTGCACCGGTAGGCGCAGCATTGACACTGGACAGCGGAACACTGACCGGCTCGGGCGGTCAGCTGACCCTCCAGCAGCCTGCTGCTCTTGATGGCGGCTCTGGTGGCTCGGATGGTTCGAGCGGTTCACCCCTATGCTGTCACGGTACAGGCTGCTGTGAACGGCTCTGTGACCGTCAGCCGCAGAAGCGCGCTCCGGGGCGCGACCATCACGATCACCGCCACGCCCAACGGGGGCTTCGTCATAGCAGATGCGACCGTCACCGACAGGAGCGGAGAGAAGCTTTCGCTGACCGGGCAGGGCGGCGGTAGGTACACGTTCACTATGCCTGCTTCCGATGTAACCGTCAAGGCGGCTTTTGTCTCTGAAGGATACAAACCCGAGGCTTGCAGCGGCGACGATACATGTCCATCCCGCGCCTTTACCGATCTGGATGACGGCAAGTGGTATCACGACGCTGTCAATTTCGTGATTGGCAATAACCTGATGCACGGCGTTGGCCGCGGCTTGTTCGATCCGGACGGCCGTATGTCCCGCGCCATGCTGTGCCAGATCCTGTACGACAAAGCAGGGCGACCCGCCGTGAGCGGCGAAAGCATCTTTTCCGATGTTGCCAAAGGAGTCTGGTATACAGACGCTATTATCCGGGCTAATGAGAACGCCATCGCGGAAGGCTACGGCGGCGGCTTGTACGGCCCCGACGACCGCATCACGCGCGAGCAGCTTGCGGCCATCCCCTGGCGCTATGCAGGCAGTCCGTCAAGCAGCCACAGCCTGGGTCATTTTACCGACGCGGAGCAGATCAGCGGCTACGCGCAGACAGCGCTGGCATGGGCCAATGAAAACAGCATTGTGAACGGTAAGGGTGAGGGTATCCTCGACCCGCAGGGCAACGCCACCCGCGCGGAAGCGGCGCAGATGCTGATGAACTTCTATAGTAAGTTCGCGCAATAAACCGCAGCCATACGCCGGGGAGACTGCTTGTCGTCCGAAGCATATGAAGCGTCGCGTCAAAATGGCATCGGCGCTGCGCGGGCTTCAACAAGCCGTTTGATGTCCATAACCGCTGTTCCAACTGCTTGTTCTATGCGGTCTCTGAAATTTTCTTTTTTGCGGAATGATATTTTGTCGGCTGCTGCATACTATTTAACGGTATGGCCGTCAATATTTTCGCTTTACAAATGGCGCGTAATTTGCTATGCTTAATACAGGACGAGGGGAGGATATCCCCGCTGCAACCGCAATCAACAAAAATAAGGAGGTGCCGGAGCGATGAGCGAAGCATACGGCAACGATTTCGTGACCCTGATTGACGAGGACGGCAACGAGGTTGAGTTTGAGCATATCGACACCGTGGAATATCAGGGCACGACCTATCTGGCCTTTATTCCGGCCGAGCTTTCCATCGAAGAGGAGGCTGAGGTCGTCATCATGCAAATCGTTTCGGAGGACGGCGAGGAGATGCTCGAAGCCGTCGAGGACGATGATATCGCGGATGCGGTATTCAACATGGTGATGGAGCGCGCCGAGGCCGAGGAGGACGAATAATCCCCGTCCCAAACGCGAATGATCCCTGCCCTGTGCGACAGCGACCCCTTTTTAACCCACATTTTTAGTACGGGATTTCGACAGGTTTCGATACCGAGCAGCAGGCCTCCCGGGTATACACGGATGTTGGAAGCGCAGACGTATCGAACAGAAAACCCACCTGCATAGTTGTGCAGGTTACTAATCGGGTCGCATCGGCAGGGTGGGGTTTATTATTTAAGAAGATAGCGTAACACCCCCTGTGCAGGCTTGTTTTCCTGCGCAGGGGGTGCTTTCATTGTAATGCGCCTTGCCGGACTTTCCCGGGACGGTTTTTACCGGAGTACTGCGCCCTGATCGGCTGAGGTGACGAGCCGCGCGTAGCGCGCCAGCCATCCGCTTTTGATATTCGGCTCGCGGGGCGTGAAGCGCGCGCGGCGGGCTTGCAGCTCCTCGTCGGACAGCTTGACGTTGACCCGGCTGGCCGGGATATCAATCGAAATGATATCGCCCTCCTGCACCAGCGCGATCGCGCCGCCCGCAGCCGCCTCGGGCGAAACATGGCCGATGGACGCGCCGCGCGACGCGCCGGAAAAACGCCCGTCGGTGATGAGCGCGCAATCCCGGTCGAGCTGCATACCCGCCAGCGCTGAGGTGGGATTGAGCATCTCGCGCATGCCGGGTCCGCCCTTCGGGCCTTCGTAGCGGATGACCACCACGTCACCCTTGTTGATCTTGCCCGCATAGATGGCCGCGATCGCCTCATCCTCGGAATCAAACACGCGCGCCGGCCCCTCGTGCACCATCATTTCGGGCGCGACCGCGCTGCGCTTGACCACGCAGCCATCCTTTGCGATGTTGCCCCACAGCACGGCGATGCCGCCAGTCTCGGAGTACGGCTCTTCAATCGGGCGAATGATCTCGGGATTCTGGTTGACCACACCCGCCAGATTTTCGCCGACCGTTCTGCCGGTCACGGTGATGAGCGACAGGTCGAGCAGGTCACGCCCCGTCAACTCCTTCATGATGGCAGGCACGCCGCCCGCCAGATCCAGCTCCTCGATATGGTGCGGCCCTGCGGGCGCCAGATGGCAGAGATTGGGCACCTTGGCGGACAGCTCATTGAGCATTTGCAGGTCGAGCGGTACGCCCGCTTCATTGGCCAGCGCCAGCAGGTGCAGCACCGAGTTGGTCGAGCAGCCGATGGCCATTTCGCAGGTCAGCGCGTTGCGGAAGGCCGCAGGCGTCAGGATATCGCGCGGCTTGATATCGCGCGCGACCAGCTCCATGATCTGCATACCGGCGCGCTTTGCCAGATGGATACGCGCCGCGTGCACGGCCGGAATGGTGCCATTGCCGGGCAGCGCCATACCGATGGCCTCGGACAGGCAGTTCATCGAATTTGCGGTGTACATACCCGAGCACGAGCCGCACCCCGGGCACGAGCCGCACTCGCACTCGAGCAGCTTCTCGTCGTCAATCAGGCCGGCCTTGTATGCGCCGACCGTCTCAAAGGTTTTGGAGAGCGATATCTCCTCGCCGTCGTACTTGCCAGCCAGCATCGGCCCGCCGGAGATGACGATCGACGGAATGTTGATCCGTGCCGCCGCCATCATCATGCCGGGTACGATCTTGTCGCAGTTTGGGATCAGCACAAGGCCGTCGAACTGGTGCGCCTGCGCCAGCGTTTCCACGCTGTCCGCGATCAGCTCGCGGCTGGGCAGCGAATACTTCATGCCGATATGACCCATGGCAATGCCGTCGCACACGCCGATGGCGGGCACCATCACCGGCGTGCCGCCTGCGATGCGCACGCCTGCCTTGGCTGCGTCGGTGATCTTGTCAAGGTTGATATGTCCCGGGATGATCTCGGTATAGGCCGAGACAACGCCGATGAGCGGGCGTTTCATCTCCTCCTCGGTCAAGCCGCAGGCGCGCAGCAGCGAACGGTTGGGCATCCGCTCCGCGCCCGCGGTGATATTGTCGCTTCTTTTGGGCACAGCTTTTCCTCCTTTTGCAAAGCAGGCGGACGGAAGCCCGCCCGCCTGTGCGCTTGTTTCACTCGTCGCGCCGCACCGGGCGCGATGTTATATTATGGTTTATATCCATCAAAAGTGCGGGCTTTACTCGTGCTTTTGATACAAGAACGGAGAAAAGTTTCGCTTGTCGGAACTTTTCGCAGTCCCAGACGTGTCCGCGCAAAGCGCGGCGCGTCCATCTCATTTGAACCTGTACGGTTCAAATCGTTTATTTTTTCAGCCAGCTCATCATGCTGCGCAGCTTCTTGCCGGTCTCCTCGAGCTGGGTGTCGGCCTCGAGCGCGCGGGAGGCGAGGAAGTGCGCGCGGCCGCCCGCGCGGTTCTCCTGAATCCACTCAGACGCGAAGGTACCGTCCTGAATCTCGCGCAGGATCTTCTTCATCTCCTTGCGGGTCTCCTCGGTGATGATGCGCTTGCCGGTGCGGTAATCACCGTACTCAGCAGTATCGGAGATCGAGTAGCGCATCTTGGCGAAGCCGCCCTCGTTGATCAGGTCAACAATCAGTTTCATCTCATGCACACACTCGAAATAGGCGTTCTCGGGCGCATAACCGGCCTCGACCAGCGTCTCAAAGCCGGCCTTCATCAACTCGCACACACCGCCGCAGAGCACGGCCTGCTCGCCGAACAGGTCGGTCTCGGTCTCGGTTTTGAAGGTAGACTCCAGAATGCCCGCACGGCCGCCGCCGATGCCCGCAGCGTAAGCCAGCGCGATATCCAGCGCCTTGCCGGAAGCGTCCTGATGTACGCAGACCAGATCGGGCACGCCTGCGCCCTCGACAAACTGCGAACGGACGGTGTGACCCGGCCCCTTGGGCGCGACCATGATAACGTCCACATCAGTCGGCGGGACGATCTGCTTGTAGTGGATGTTGAAGCCATGCGCGAAGGCCAGCACATTGCCGGGCTTGAGGTTGGGCTCGACTACCTCCTTGTAGATGTCGGCCTGCTTCTCGTCGGGCACGAGCATCATGATGATGTCGCCCGCGGCGGCGGCCTCGGCCGGGGTCAGCACCTCAAGACCGTAGGACTTGGCCTTCTCCGCGTGTCCAGAGCCGGGACGCAGGCCGACGACAACGTGCACGCCCGAATCCTTCAGGTTCATCGCGTGCGCGTGACCCTGCGAGCCGAAGCCGAGCACCGCGACCGTCTTGCCGTCCAGCAGGGACAGGTTGCAGTCCGCATCATAGAACATCTTTACCATTTTTATTTCCTCCTAATTTTAATAGCAATCAAAGGGCTTATTTCTGAATGGCTGTCACGCCCGAGCGGCACATTTCCAGCACCTCGAAGTTCGATATGACGTCAAGGAAGGCATCAATGCGGCTGGGCACCTCGGTCAGCTCGACGATGATCGTGTTGCCGGTCGACTCGACGATGCGTGCGCCGTACAGGTCAGCGATCTGGCGGATGGCCTCGCGCACGTCGCTGCTGTCGGTCAGCAGCTTGACGAATACCAGCTCGCGGCAATAGGAGTCGTCCTCCTGTAAGTGCCGCACCCATATGGTCTCCTCCAGCTTGGATACCTGCTTGATGATCTGCTCGAGCGTCGGCTCATCGCCGGTGACGATGATCGACATACGCGAGATGGCGGGGTTGGTGGTGGCCGAAACGGTCAGAGATTCGATGTTGAACCCGCGGCGGCCAAACAGGCTGGATACGCGGGCAAGCACGCCCGAATTATTCTGTACCAGCACGGAAAGGATATGTTTCATCATTTTTCTTCTCCTTCCGTCACTCGGCTACCATATCGGCCACCGCGCCGCCCGCCGGGATCATGGGCAGCACGCGCTCATCCTTGTCGATCAGGCAGTCGATCAGCACTGGACCGGTGCGCTGCAGCGCCGCGGCGAACGCCTCTCGGAACTCGGCCAAATTGGACGCGCGGTAGCCGCGCGCGCCAAAGGCCTCGGCCAGCTTGACATAGTCGGTCTTGCGGTACGGGTCGGTCTGCGAATACCGCTTTTCGTAAAACATGGTCTGCCACTGGCGCACCATGCCCAGCACCTGATTGTTCATGATGACTGTGATGACCGGCAGACCGTAGGACACCGCCGTGCAAATCTCGTTGAGGTTCATATGGAAGGATGCATCGCCCGTGATGTGTACGACTGTCCGCTCCGGGAAAGCGACCTGCGCGCCCATCGCCGCGCCATAGCCAAAGCCCATTGTGCCAAGGCCGCCCGAGGTCAAAAACCGGCGCGGATGCTTGCGGCCGCTGTACTGCGCCGCCCACATCTGGTGCTGGCCGACATCGGTCGCAATGATGGTCTCGGAATCGGTCAGCTCGTCGATCACCTGCATCAGCTGGTGCGGACGGAGCACGCTTTCATCATCCTTAGGCACATAATCGAGCTTGACCCGCCACTGATGTATCTGCTCGAGCCATGCATCGTGCTTTGCCGGCTTGACATACGGTAAAAACTGCTGCAAAAAGCTGCGCGCATCGCTGACGATCGAATAGGTCGCGCCGACGTTTTTATTGATCTCCGCCGCGTCGATATCGACGTGGACGATCTGCGCTCCGGTCGCAAAACGGCTCGCATCGGTCGCCACGCGGTCGGAAAAGCGCGCGCCGATCGAGAGCAGCAGGTCGCATTTGTCCACCGCCCAAGCGTTGGATACCTTGCCGTGCATACCGACCCAGCCCAGTTCGAGCGGATCGTCCGGCACGGCGCCGATCGCCATGAGTGTATGCACCGCCGGGATACCGGCCTTGTGCATCAGCGCCAGCAGATCGCCACCGGCATCCGATAGCCCGACGCCGCCGCCGTAGTAAATGACAGGGCGCTCGGCCTTGGCCAACATTTCAGCCACGGTTTGCAGCTGCTCCTCGGGAATGACATAGCCCTCTGTCACGCTGACCTTGGCCTGCGGGTGATACTCACCCATCGCGGCGGTGACATCCTTGGGGATATCGACCAGCACCGGGCCGGGCCGCCCGCTTGCGGCGATGCGGAATGCAGCGCGGATGGTGTCCGCAAGCTCCTCCACCCGGCGCACGACGAAATTGTGCTTGGTGATCGGCATGGTAATGCCGGCGATGTAGACCTCCTGAAAAGAATCTCTGCCGATCAACGCCGTGCCGACGTTGCCCGTGATGGCGACCATCGGGATAGAGTCCATATAAGCGGTGGCGATGCCCGTGACCAGATTGGTCGCGCCCGGGCCGGACGTTGCAAGGCACACGCCCACCTTGCCGGTGGCTCTCGCGTAGCCGTCGGCGGCGTGGGACGCGCCCTGTTCATGAGCGGTCAAAATATGTCGAATGCGGTCGCTGTTTTTGTAAAGCGCGTCATAAATATTGAGGACTGCGCCGCCGGGATAGCCGAAGATCGTATCAACACCCTGCTCTACCAGCACATCCACCAATATTTCCGAGCCGTTCTTTACCATGAAAACCGCCTCCTTTCTTCTCCTTGTCGTTTGTACAGAAAATAAAAAAGTCCCTGTCCCCTCAAAGAGACAAAGACTACACTCTGCGGTACCACTCTTTTTGCCGCACGCCTAAGCCGCGCGGCCACTCACCCGATCCTGTAACGCGAATCACGCGGAACGACCTACACAGGGCCTTGTTTCATCCCTTTTCAGCCGCTCGGCTCACGGAGGACTTTCGCGCATCCTTCTTCCGCCGTCTTGCACCGTCCGACGGCTCTCTGCATGGATTGGGGAAGCTACTTTTCCGGTCATCGCCTGTTTTGATATTGGAAGTGTACTGTTTTATTATACGGCGCTCTTTCGCGGTTGTCAACAGCTTTTCGTCATTTGCGCGGTGGCTGCTCTCCGCACTCGCCGCGACGGCTTTCTTCCTGCCGTGGGAATAATCCCCTTGCTGCCCGTCCATACTATGGATGATTCCACTTGGAAAAGAGGCTATAACCATGTCCGTACCTTTGCTGCGCACGCTGATCCTGTATCTCGCCGTCGTTGCGGCCGTGCGCTTGATGGGCAAACGGCAGATCGGTGAGCTTAACCCCGGCGAGCTGGTCGTTACCATTCTGATCTCCGATCTGGCCGCCATCCCCATGCAGGATCTCGGCATTCCGATGTTCGCCGGCCTTGTGCCGATCGCCACGCTGATCGCGCTGGAAATCCTGCTGAGCCATATCGCGCTCAAAAGCCGCGCCTTTCGCCGCCTGCTCAACGGCCAGCCGGCCATTATTATCCGCGGCGGGATGCTCGATATCCGCAAGCTGCGCCAGATGCGCCTGACGACCGACGAGGTCGTGGAAAACCTGCGCAAGCAGAACGTCACCTCGGTGTCCGATGTGAAATATGGCGTAATCGAGCCAGACGGCACGCTGTCCGTCATCCTCAAGCAGCCGCAGCAGCCGGTCACCGCGGAAATGCTCGGCCTGACGCCCAAGGACACCGGCCTGCCGCTCGTCGTGGTGTCGGACGGCAAGCTGGTGCAGCGCTCGCTCGACCTGCTCCGGCTGGACGGCAAGGCTGTTGAAAACCGGCTGAAAAACCAAAGCATCGCCCTGCGGGATGTCTTTCTGATGACGCTTGACGACTGCGGCAACACCTTCATACAGCGAAAGGAGGGAGCCTGATATGCGGCGCCTGTTGATCGCTTTCGTCGTGCTGGCTCTGCTGCTCTGGGGCAGCCTGTGGAGCAGCAGCACGGTCGAGCGCACGGTAAATGAGGTCGTGGCGGCGCTGGAAGCCGATGAGCTGGAGCAAGCCTACGCGCTTTGGATGCGCGCGCAGAGCAAATTCGGCGCGCTGTTGCTGCACGATGAGCTGGATCAGGCCAATTTGCTGTTCGCGCGGCTGCGTGCAGCACAGGCCGCCGGGCTGGAGGACGATCTGCGCGTCGACCGCGCCGAACTGCTCTCTCAGCTGCGACACCTGCCCGAACTGGAGAAGCCCAGCATCATGAACCTGCTGTAAACGCCAAAAAAATTGCTGCGCTTTTGCGCGATTTGACGGTTGCTTTTTTCTGCTCCATATGTTAATATTTATTTGCAATTGATATTTGTTATCATTATGAGGAGGAGCTTACCCATGAACAACGCCGTTTACAAAAAAATCAATTACAGCCTTGCGCTCGTATCCACCGTGGCCGACGGCCGCAATTTCGGCTGCATCATCAACTCGCTGCATCAGGTCACCTCGTCCCGTCCGCCGCGCTTTACGCTGTCGATGAACAACGATTCGGCCACCTGCGCCGCGCTCAAGCAGAGCGGCGTGTGCGCCGCCACCCTGCTGGCCTCCGATGCGCCCGACCGCGTGGTCAACGAATTTGGCTACAAATCCGGCCGTGCGGTCGATAAATTCGCTGCTTTCCCCTTTGAGACGGACGCCAAGGGCTGCCCCTACCTGCGGGAAGGGATGCTCTCCCGCCTGAGCTTCAAGGTCAGCGAAACGGTCTCGATCGGCTCGTACACGCTGTTTATCTGCGACCTGCTTGACGCCGAGGTGCTGTCCGCCGGCGAATGCCTGACCGTGCGCGATTTTGAAAAGCGGGGCGAGGATGTGCCGCCCGTCGCGCCGGTTTACCACGAGTTGGACGCGGACGCGGGTTGGAAGTGCACGGTTTGCGGCTATGTCCGCTTGTCCGAGGATATCCCGGACGACTTCATCTGCCCGATCTGCCGCGCGCCGCGCAGTAAATTCATCAAGCGCAGCGAGGGCTGACGTACTTTGTCTGCGCAGGCACAAAGCAAGGGCCTTCTGGCGGTATCCGCGGCATGAACCGCCCCAAATTGTGTGAGCGGCACAGGGTGCCCCTGCATAGGAGATATATTGTTTTAAGCGGAGTGGTGCAGCATCAGCGGTGCCGCTCCGTTTTTAGCCGGACACGCCTGCGGCCATGAAAGAGAATGCAGCAGGCGGGCAAATCGTTGGTTTGCTGCAAGGGGCGAGAGCAAACCCCGTTTTTGAAAACAGATGCCGCGCGGCGGACATCTTGACGGTAGTATAGCGGAGCATAGAAAGAAAGCTTTATCTGAATAGTTATGTACAAAAAAGAAAAGTGGAGCGAAATGCTTGACGGAGCGGCTGTTCTGTGTTAAAATTGCAACAGGCATCATAAGCGATGGCGGTGATCTGGATACTGCTGTCGCTTGTTGCGTTTTAGGGTCGCTTTTCCGCGTGTGCGGAAGCCGCCGTGGGGATGCGGCGCCGCGGCCCGCCAAATGAAAGTAAGGAGAATCACAACATGAAAAAAGCACTTTCCCTGCTTGTCGCTGCCGGTCTGGCTTTGGGGCTGGCCGCCTGCGGCAACAACTCCTCCGGCACGGCGGCAGGCAACAATGCGCCCGTCGGCGCAGCGGACGGAGGCAAGGTCTGGGTCATCGCTTCGGATACGGTGTTCAAGCCCTTTGAGTACACCGATGCTTCGGGCAACTTTGTCGGTATTGACGTGGACATCGTCGCGGCTGTGGCCGAGGATCAGGGCTTTCAGTATGAGATGAGAAGCCTTGGCTGGGACGCCGCCATTGCGGCCTGCCAAGCCGGTCAGGCGGACGGCATGATCGCGGGCGCTTCCATCACCGAGGAGCGCAAGCAGAGCGGCTGGATCTTCTCTGACGGCTACTACACCGCCACCCAGTGCATGACCGTGGCCGAAGGCTCGGATATCGCCGGTTTTGCCGACCTGAGCGGCAAGACTGTTGCCGTCAAGACCGGTACACAGGGTGCTGCCTACGCGGAGAGCCTGAAGGACGAATACGGCTTCAGCATCACCTACTTTGAGGACTCCCCCACGATGTATCAGGCGGTGATGGGCGGTCAGGCGGTCGCCTGCTTTGAGGATACGCCCATCATGGCTGCGTCCATCAAGGAGGGCGGCTTGGCGTTGCGGATCGTGGACGGCACGGAGAATGAGGGTGCTCCCTATGGCTTTGCCATCTTCAACGCTGACAATCAGGAACTGATCGACATGTTCAACGCCGGTCTGGCCAACATCAAGGCCAACGGCAAGTATGATGAGATCATCGCCAAGTATCTGGGCTGACAGCAAGCAAGAAGGTTTCAGGGGGCACTGGTTCGTTCCGGCGCCCCCTGTCTTTATAAGGCTCTGTTGGCGCTGTGTGCTGATAAGGCTGGCTTTCTGCTCGCGGAAAACAGCATAGCAAAAAAACAATATATCCGCTGCGGCGGGTATTATCGACAATAAAGCATACAGTATTTGTATCAGCACACATGGCTAACAGAGTTTTTTTAGAAAGGAGTTGCGCCCCGTGATTGTTCAAATCATCACCACCTACGGGTCTTTGCTGCTGCGTGCAATGGGTCAAACGCTGCTGCTGGCGTTGTGCGGCCTGTTTTTTGCCTGCATTTTGGGTCTGATCTTCGGCCTGCTGAGCGTGCTGAAAAGCCGCGTGTGTAATGCGATCTCCACCATTTTTGTGGATGTGATCCGCGGCGAGCCGATGATCGTGCTGGCGTTCTTTATTTACTTTGGCGTGCCGCAGTTGTTCAACAGCATTTTGCGCATTCCCATGATGCTCTCCGCTCTGCAAGCGGGTACGATCGCGCTGGCGCTCAACTGCGGCGCGTATATGGCCGAGATCATCCGCGCCGGCATCCAGAGCGTGGACAAGGGACAGATGGAGGCCGCACGCAGTCTGGGTCTGCCTTACTGGAAGGCCATGCAGAAGGTCGTGCTGCCGCAGGCCATCCGCACCATGATCCCCTCGATCATCAACCAGTTCATCATTACGCTCAAGGACACCTCTATCCTGTCGATCATCGGCTTTCCCGAGCTGGTCAATACCGCAAAAAACGTGGTAGCCAATACGATGCGCTCGTTTGAGGTATGGTTCATCGTGGGCGTGATGTATCTGATCGTTATCACGATTCTGTCCCGGTTTGCCAAGGCGATGGAGAGGAGGATCAACCGTGGCCGCGAATAAGCAAAACGCAAAGATCCATGTTTCCCATTTGAAAAAAAGCTTCGGTGCGCTGGAGGTGCTCAAGGATGTCTCCATCGACATCTACGAGGGCGAGGTGGTCGTTATTTTAGGCCCCTCGGGCAGTGGCAAGTCAACCTTTCTGCGCTGCCTGAACCGGCTGGAGGATATCACCAGCGGCACGGTCGTGGTCGACGGCTATGACATTACCGACAAGCACACCGACATGAACAAGGTGCGGGAAAACGTGGGCATGGTGTTCCAGCATTTCAACCTGTTTAATAATCTGGATGTGATGGGCAATATGGTGCTTGCGCCCACCGAGCTGAAAAAGGCCACCAAGGCCGAGGCGCGGGAAAATGCGATGCGGCTGCTCCGGCGCGTCGGTCTGTCGGACAAGGCAGAGGCCTTTCCTGCGCAGCTCTCCGGCGGGCAGAAGCAGCGCGTTGCTATCGCCCGCGCGCTGGCCATGAATCCTGACATCCTGCTGTTTGACGAGCCGACCTCGGCGCTCGATCCGGAGATGGTCGGCGAGGTGCTTCAGGTCATGCAGAATCTTGCGCAGGAGGGTATGACGATGGTGGTCGTCACCCATGAGATCGGTTTTGCCCGTGAGGTCGCCAGCCGCGTGATTTTTATGGAGGGCGGCTATATCGTGGAGGAGGGCACGCCGGACGAGGTCATCAACCACCCGCGTGAGCAGCGCACGATCGACTTTTTGAGTAAGGTATTGTGACAGGACAATACGGTGGACAGAGGCGGAGGCGGCTGGCTTCCGCCTTTCTTTCTATCGGTGGGTGGCTGCGCTTGCGTTTGCCGCACCAGTCGGTTATAATGAATAAACAGGGTAACAGGAGGACAAATAAATGAGAAAGATCATTACCATCGGCCGGCAATTTGGTGCGGGCGGCGGCGAGATCGGCCGGCGTGTCGCGGACGCGCTGGGGATTCCGTTTTATAACAAGGATCTGATCCTGCGCACTGCCAAGGCTTCGGTCGGGCTCTCGCCCGCGCAGGTGCGCCAGTGGGACGAGCGTGTGCCGACGGATTTTGGCCTGACGCAGAGCCTGTTTGATTTTTACAACCGCCCACTGAGCGACAAGTTGTGGGAGGCGCAGGTCAAGGCGATCCGTGAGATCGCCGACCGGGAGAGCTGCGTGATCGTCGGACGCAACGCGGATTATATCCTGCGGGAGTTTGACCACTGTCTGCGGGTGTTCATCCACGCGGATTTTGAGTGGCGCGTCGAGCGGATGAGCGGCCTGATGCATGACGTCAGCCCTGAAAAGCTGCGGGCAAATATCCGCGCGGCGGACAAAGCCCGCAAGGCCTACTGCACCCGCTACACCGGCCACCACTACGCGGACGCGACCAGCTTCGATCTGACGCTATGCACCAGCCGTCTGGGAATCGACGCGGCGCTGGCGCTGATTTTGCAGGCGGCTGGGCAGCTATGAGCGGAACGATACATTCTTTTGACTGAATGCGGCAAAATAAACCAAAATGAGTAGACTTTGTGAAACGGCTGTGGTATACTGGTAACATATACCGGGGCATAGCGAAAAATGTACACATAAAAAGTGTCGTACATGGATGCAAATAGTAACTGTTATCAATTAAAAATTTTTATCTATTTTTCTGAAAATATATTGACTTTTGTGTGGAACACGATTATACTAAAGATGTTCCAGTTAGAGAAGGGGAGGAACAAAGTGAGAATCACGCACGAAGCGGATTACGCGATTCGCGTGACATACTATCTGGCTGTGACCGGAGAAAAACAGTGCGCAAAGGATATTTCAGAGTCGACCGGCATTACGCTGCGCTTTGCTTTGAAGATTCTGCGCAAGCTGACCAAGGCCGGCATCACGAAATCCTACAAGGGTGTGTCAGGTGGTTATGAGCTTATGCGTGCCCCTGCGGATATCAGTCTGGGCGAGATCATTGAATGCATAGATGGACCGATTGCAATCAATCACTGTCTGTCCAATGAGTTTCAATGTACTTGCGTAGGTAGTCGGCAGGAGTGTGATTTTCACCGTGTGTTCGGCAAAATCAACCGTTCTCTGCGCGATCAGCTGATGGCCATTACGATGGACCGCTTTGTTCCGGCTGATAACTAATAAGTTCAACTATTTATTTTAGGAGGAAGAAAACCATGAAGAAGTTTGTTTGCACCGTTTGCGGTTATGTACATGAAGGCGACTCCGCTCCGGCTGAGTGCCCCATCTGCCACGCTCCCGCGGCTAAGTTCCAGGAGCAGTCTGGCGAGAGAACTTGGGCTTGCGAGCACGTTGTCGGTGTGGCGCAGGGCGCTCCCGAGGACATCATGAAGGATCTGCGCATGAACTTCGAGGGCGAGTGCACCGAGGTTGGCATGTATCTGGCGATGTCCCGCGTTGCTCATCGTGAGGGCTATCCGGAGATCGGCCTGTACTGGGAGAAGGCCGCTTTCGAGGAGGCTGAGCACGCTTCCAAGTTCGCTGAGCTGCTCGGTGAGGTCGTGACCAACTCGACCAAGAAGAACCTCGAGATGCGTGTCGAGGCTGAGAACGGTGCTACCGCCGGCAAGTTCGATCTGGCCAAGCGCGCCAAGGAGCACAATCTGGATGCGATCCATGACACCGTTCATGAGATGGCTAAGGACGAGGCTCGCCACGGCAAGGCATTTGCTGGCCTGCTGAAGCGTTACTTCTAATTCGCTGAAATAGCAACATTTTAAACCCCTTGACGATAGGAAACACCCCATCGTCAAGGGGGTTTCTAATTTTCAGACACGAAACTAAAAGACTAAAATGTTGTCATCTCAACACATTCTCAAAACATATTTTTGAAAATCTCAAGGGAAATCCATGGGAAAAAACTTCGATTTTACCCCTAAAAAATCCTTTCCCTTGAGTGCTTTTCCCTTGAGTTGCCCTGAAACCCTTGGGACACAATGGGTACAGGGTTTAAGACCTTTCCCAAGAGTAGCCGATTTCACTCCATTTTGAAATCATCACATCAAAATCAACTGCAAAACGATACCGGGGGCTGATGGCCCCCGGTATCTTCATAGGGTAGGGTGAAATTGTGTGATTTGGTGATATACCCCCAAGGGTAGCTTACAGGCTAATGCCCAGCTTCTTAGCAATATCCTCAGGAGAAAGGCCACTTTCCTCAGCCTTAGCCAGAACAGCCTTCAACTGCTGCTTGGGGGAAACCTTGGGGTTCAGGACTTCTTCTTTCTTGGCTTTCAGGCTTTCAATGCACTTC
>NZ_JALFLA010000009.1 GCF_022775115.1 Agathobaculum sp. | reverse complement strand
CAGGTCACGTTCAACGCCAAGGTGGATACCGATAAGATCGTCAACGCAGTCAAGAGCTTTGTTGAGGACTACAACGCTATGATGACCGAGCTGAATACGCAGTACACTACTCAGCCCGAATACAAAAAGTCCTACGAGCCGCTGACCGATGACGACAAGGCCGATATGAGCGACAAGGCCATTGAAAACTACGAAGCCAAAGCCAAGCAGGGCCTGCTGTTCGGCGACCGCGATTTGAGCAGCCTGTCCGAGTCGCTGCGCTATCTGTTTGGCGGCTCTGAGATGAGCAAAATCGGCATCACTGCCTCGACCAGCTACGGCACGGACAAGGGCACGATCAGCCTTGACGAGACCAAGCTGCGTGCAGCACTCGAAAGCGACCCGAACTCTGTAGCCAGTGCGTTTGCCGACCCGTTGGGTCAAAAAACGGTCACCAAGAACGGCACGACCGTCACGGTGGACGATACGAACTCCGGCGGCGTTATGTCCCGCCTGAAGGTGTCCCTTGACAAGTACGCAGGCATCAGCGGCGCGACCAAGGGCATCCTGATTGAGAAGGCTGGTTCGCAGTATTCGTCGCTCTCGCTGCTGCAAAACTCTATTCAGACCCAGCTGAACGCCATCGACACCACGATTGATTCGCTCAATGACAAGCTCAACGATCAGATCGACCGGTATACGTCCAAGTTCAGCAAGCTGGAAGTTCTCATCAATCAGATGAACGCACAAAGCTCGTATTTTGCCGGCATGACCGGAAGCAGCTATTAAGCGTTTGGCGTAGAAAGGGATATTTTCCATGGATATACATGGCTATCAACAATATAAGGCGCAGTCGATCAGCACTATGACGTCCGGCGAACTTCTGATGCTGCTGTACGATGAGCTGATAAAGCGCCTGACCCGCGCCGAGCTTGCGCTGCAAAAGCAGGACTTTGACCTGTTTGAAGCCTCAATTCAGCGTTCTATTGATATTCTGCAGTACTTAGATGACACGCTCGACCCGCAGTATCCCATCAGCCATGACCTGCATCGCCTGTATGACTTTTTCCTGTATGAGCTTGGCCGCGTTCATATCGGACGCAATGCCAAGGTACTCGCTGAGGTCAAGCCCCGTCTGACCGAGCTGCGCGACACCTTCCGTGAGGCGCAAAAGGCGGGCGGCGTATGATAAACGGGCCGCTTCTGGAGCTGCTGGTGCAGCTGCGCAAGCGCTATACCGCGCTGGGTGAGGCGCTTGACCTGACCCAGCAGATGGCTGATGCACTTGACCGCGACGACCGCATCTCCTTCAGTCTGCTGCTGTCCATGCGGCAGGATGTTGTCCTGCGCCTGCAGGAGACTGACGAGCGCATCCAGAGCGCTGCCGACGGTCTTGCGCCTGACATGCAAAAAAAATGGCAAGCGCTGCTCAACGGATCGTCCCCCACGGACGACGGCGAGCAGCAGCTTGCCAAACAAATGCAGCAGAATCGTCAGCTTTTGGAGCATCTGATCCCACTTGACCGGCGGATACAGCAGAGCTTGTCCACACGATAGCCGCTTTACGGCAGCGACAGGAACCATAAGGGCGCGCCTGAATCGCGGCTTCCGCTCAGCTCATCAATAATCAGCTGTGCATCCCATGCTTGCAGGCTGCGCGCCCGGCTGTTTGGATCGGCTACCAGTATGTTGCCCTCTAAGGTTATCCCACGCAGCAAGATAAAATGCCCTGTGCTTGTAAAATGTCCGGGTTTCATGAGTGCAACTGCGATACGCCCGCCGGACAGCTGCGTGCGCAGTTCCTCTGCGGTCAACCGCGAGGGCGTGGTGCATACCAGTCCATACCCCTTTGCTACGCCGCGCACGATGGTGTGATATGAGCCGCTTCTGACCGCCCAAAACCCTTGCGCGGCGCACCACTGCGCCATCTGCGCAGGATCAGTGTCGGCCGTTCCGAAGCTTTTGACGGCCATCGCCAGCGCGGTCGGCCCACAGCCATAGCTGCCGATCGGATCGGAGCCGTAACGCTGCTCTTTCCATGCCGGATCACTTTGCGCGAAGTAAGCGATGGATACTGCGCCACCTGTCAGGATCTCCTGACCGTCCCGCACGACCAGCTCGGTGACTTCGGGATCGTTAATGGTCATGCCGCCCTCTAAAAGTAGCGGCTCACCAGCCTCTTGGGATTCGATTTCAGCCTGCTCTTTCTCCTGGCGCTTTTCTTCGATTGCCTCACTGATTTCGGCAAACTTGTCCGCCACCTGCTCGCGTCTGTCGTCGAGCCACGCGGTGCTCGCGTTCCACGCCGCCACCGCCTGACGGCGAACCGGTGTGACGATCTTGTAGAAAACCGGCCGGTCGACCCAGTAGCAAACGGCAAGCTCAGCGCCGCCGACGCACAGAATCAGCAGGATAATGATCATCAGGGTATTGCGGAACTTATGCTTCTTACGTTTCTTCACAAAGATACACCTCGGTGGAAAAGGAATGCTTATTGCTATGATACCAAAAAATTTCAAATTTGTCCATTGTATTCATATTTTACTAATATGTCTACATGGAGTGGGAGGAACACCGCTTGCCTCAAATTGAACTGCACCATGTGACCAAATATTTTATCAACGAGCAGCGCAAATTTGCAGCGATCGACGATGTTTCATTCTCTATCAATCAGGGAGAATTTGTTTTTCTGATCGGAAGCAGCGGCGCAGGCAAAACCACCCTGCTCCGTCTGATTGCCAGCCATATCTCCCCGGACGAGGGCGCTATCTTTGTGGATAATCAGAACATAGGCAAAATGCGGCTTTGGCGCCGGCTGTCGCACCGCCGCACCATTGGTCAGGTCTGGCAAGATTCCAGTTTGGTCCGAAAAAAGACAATTGGTCAAAATCTGGAGATTGTTCAGCGCGCGCTGGGCGTCAATCATCGTATCATCCCGCATAACACGCAGCGGGCGCTGTCCGCGGTCGGCATGCGCTTTGCCGAGCATCTGTATCCGTTTCAGCTATCCGGTGGACAGATCAAGCTGGTCGAGTTGGCGCGCGCCATGGTCGGCAGTCCGCCGATTCTGCTGATCGACGAGATCACAGCCAACCTCGATCATGACACCGGCTGGGATATCATGAACATTTTAAGCGAGATCAACCGGCGCGGCACGACAGTCATCATGGCCACCCACGCGAAGGATTTTGTCAATATCATGTGCCGCCGCGTGGTCACGCTCGTCTCCGGTCGGGTGGTTGGTGATGTGGAGAAAGGAAAATACGGCAAAATACAAAAATAAAAGCCGTTTTTTTATATTTTTTATTTATTGTGGAAGGAAGTTGGTAAAATGAAACTCAAAAACCTGCGTATCGCTCCAAGATTGATCTTGGGCTATGCCCTGCCCATCGTCTTGTCGCTCATACTGGTCATCTTCGCACTTGCCAGTACGGTCAGTATGCGCACCCGGTATGAGGCGGTGCTTAACGGCACATCAGAGATGGAAAACGAGGTTCTCACCGCCCGTATGATTATCAACCGGCTTGCCCGTCACACGCGGGATATCGTGCTCGATACCGAAATGACGAATTTCGCCTCCACCCAGTCCATCCTGAACACGGAAATGGCCGATCTGGAGAATACGCTCGATTACATTCGCACGAACTACGCCAAAATTCTGCCTAACAGCAGTGCCGCCTCTAACTTCCTGAACTCTGTCGATGCTTGGCAGGCCATTGCGCCCCAAGTTGTTTCGGCTGTAACTGCTGGTGATGTTGAGCTGGCGAGCACGATTCTGCTCACACAGTGTACGCCTGCGATTGATACTTTGGCCAGTGATGCTGCTAAGGTGTCTGAGGAGCTTCATGTGGCCACGCAGGATGCAATCAGTTCCGAAGCGCGGCGCGTTACCTCCACCATCATCATCTATGTTGTGATGACGGTCGTCTTCCTGCTTCTGACCATGATTTTTGCGGTTCGTCTGATCAGCTCGATCGTCTCCCCTCTGGCCGAGACCCGCGAGGCCATTCTGCAAATGAGCCAAGGTGTGCTCGATCATCCGGTCACCTACGAGTCCAAGGATGAAATCGGCGAGGTTGCCGACGCGGTGCGTACCAGCCAAGACGTGCTCCGTTCGGCCATTTCGGAAATCTCCCGTATTTCCTCCGGCATGGCACATGGCAAGTTCAACCTGAAGGTGCAGGGCAACTTCCCCGGCATGCTGACCGAGATTTCCGGCAGCTTGAGCACGCTGCTCAAGCAACTGGGCAACACGATCGCCGAGATCAAGCAGTCGGCCAATCAGGTGTCCTCCGGTGCCGAGCAAGTCTCCAACGGTGCGCAGGCACTTGCGCAGGGCGCTACCGAGCAGGCCAGCGCGGTAGAGGAGCTTTCCGCTACGATGAACGATATCTCCACCTCGGCGCATAACAATGCTGAATCCGCCCTCACCGCCCGCGAACACGCCGATAAGGCCGGTAAGCAGAACCTCGCCAGCCAAGAGCAGATGGCGCAGATGATTACCGCTATGGGCGAAATCACCTCCACCTCGCAGGAGATTAGCAAGATTATCAAGACCATCGAGGATATTGCATTCCAGACCAACATTCTCGCGCTCAACGCGGCGGTAGAGGCTGCCCGCGCTGGCTCGGCTGGTAAGGGCTTTGCCGTTGTTGCCGACGAGGTGCGCAACCTGGCTTCCAAGTCTGCTGAGGCCGCCAAGAATACCACAACGCTGATCGAGGATTCCATTCGCGCGGTCGAGCGCGGCTCGAGCATTGCACATGCTGCGGCGGAATCGATTACACTCAGCGCCGAGCTGACCAGCAAGGCGGTCGATCAAATTGCGTTGATCGCAGAAGCTGCGCAGAACGAGTCCGAGTCGATCGATCAGGTCATGCAGGGTATCGACCAGATCTCGACCGTTGTGCAGACCAACTCCGCAACCAGCGAGGAGTCTGCTGCGGCCAGCGAGGAGCTGTCTTCTCAGTCCAACATCATGCTGCAGATTTGCAATCGGTTCGATATCGGCAACCAGACTACGTCTGATATGAGCAGCCACTCTCATGCACACGGCGGCGGCTATTACGCAGGAGGTAGTTCTCCCGTTTCGGGAGAAACCTTTCGCGGCGAGTACGAGCAAGCCTCGTCCTTCACTGACGACTACAGCAAATACTAAGCATTACACCCTGACCTCTGATCTTTTGACCGGCAACGACCTAATTGACTCTGAGCATATTGAGCTTTTTGACGCGATTAATAATCTCCTTGATGCATGCTCAAGCGGCCAGGGTCGCCAGCAGATCAATGACACCGTGGATTTCCTTGCGGATTATGTGGATAAGCACTTTAGCGATGAAGAGCAATTACAGCGCCAATACAGCTATCCAAACTATGATTCTCACCACGATTTCCACACGAATTACAAATCCAAGGTTCGTTTGCTTGCATCACACCTCCACACAGATGGCCCTACAATGCAAAACCTGAGCGATTTGAACCAGCTGGTCAGCATATTGATCGCCCACATCCGTCAAGAAGATAAGCGCGTTGCCGCGCATGTGAAAGCATCATCCTGACCCAAATACACACAGAGCTGCATAACAAGTTTATGCAGCTCTGTTAGTTTTTATGATAGTTTTTTTGAAGATGAAAAAACCCTCGGGATTCCCCGAGGGTTTTCTTTTCGCTTGTATTATGTCAAGCTCAGCTCCCTATCCCTGAGGCAGAAGCGTCCCACCAAATCCTTGAGCACCTGCGCTTGATCGGATAGCTCGCGACCAGCCACAGCGCTTTCGCGGGTGGTATGGCTGTTAGCCTCTACAATACCTGTAACACGGTGTATCTCCTGCATGATCTCTTCGATGGACTTGGACTGCTGTGCGGTAGCATCAGTGATTGCATGGACAGCCGTCAAAACGTCCTGCGCCATGCTCACCACCTCGTGCAGCATCTCATCGGTAACACTTGCAATGCGTGTGCCGTTTTCGACCGCTGCCATTGAGTCATCGACCAATGATGCGGTGCTCTGCACGGATTCGCCGCTCTTGTTAGCCAAAGCACGTACCTCATCAGCCACCACAGCAAAGCCCTTGCCCGCCGCACCGGCGCGGGCAGCCTCTACCGCCGCGTTGAGCGCAAGAATATTGGTTTGGAAAGAGATATCTTCAATCGTCTTGGTGATTCTGCCGATACCGGTCGAGCTTTCCGAAATATTGCCCATCGCATCGACCATCTGCTGCATATGCTCGCCACACTGGCCGATGCGCTGGCATACCTTATCCACCAGCTCACCCGCATATGCGGCCTGTTCGGCTGTGTGGTGCATCTTGTCGGACATACTGGTCACCGTCTCAGCGAGGGTCGTCATAGACTGCGTCTCCTCAGCCGAGGAGTTGACCAGCGTCTGGATACCCATAGCCACCTGCGAGGAGTTGATCGAAACCTGCTCAGCGCTTTGGTCAATGTGGCTCATCATGTCGTTAAGCGAAGCGATGATACGTTGCAGTGAACTTTCAATGGCCACAAAGTCTCCTTGGAAGCTGGTATTCACCTCAAGACACAGGTTACCTTGGGAAAGCTCCTGTAGCTCATGCTGGATCTCATGGATATACTGGTTCAGGCTACCTGACATGGCTCGCATACTGTCCGCGAGCGCGCCCAGCTCATCCGGGGAGTGGTAGGTGATCTGCGCATCCAAATCGCCCTGCGACACTCTCGCAACGCCCCTTTCCAACAGCGCCAGCGGCGCGATCACCTTATGCCGCACAGTGGCACCGATGGCGATAATGCACAGCAGATTAATCAGCAGAATAATGCCCGTGACGATCTCGAGGCGAAAGATGCCACCAACCGCGTTTTGCTCGGCCGCAGCTACTGCTTCGTTGGTCAGCGTAAAGAATGTCTCACTCTTTTCTAAAAGTGCCTGCGTGTTATGTACGCCCGTCTCATGAATCATCTCCGGCTTCAGAGTGTTGTACCAATACTCCCGCACAGCCGTCATCTTCTCTCGAAACAAGGCGGTGGGCGCTGCGGGCAGATTGAGCGACGGGTCACCATTCAAAAGGCCGTCCATGAGGCTCTCCAGATTGGACATCACCTCGTCGATCGGCTGGTTCATCACATGCAGCTTGACAGCGCGCTGCACGCCGCCGCGGACAATGCCGCTGCAATTGATAATCGTGCCGTTATTCTGGTTGTCCTTCAGCATTAAATAGGTGAAGGTCGAACCCACTATGCTGAGGATCAGCAAACTGGTCAAGGCACTATAGATCAGTTTAGAAATTTTCATCTGTGATACGCTCCTTTTTTCCAATACTATACCACTTAATACAAGAAAAGCGGTAACAATTATCCCACAATTGACCGATTATTTACTTAACTAAATTCTACAATTTTAAGTCGATTTTGTCAATGCGCATTCAATGCAAATATAGCCATATCCTTCTCCAAAAACTAAGCACTTATCATAAAACAGCTATCGTATGCCGCACGCTGGGAAAACGGCGCAGCCGAAACCGTGTCCTCTCTGCAAAATACCGTTGCCCATGCCGCTGTACGAGCCTCACTTATCGCAAGTGCTGACCAAAATATAGTGCAAGCATACTTGACAATTCAAGATTATTTGCAGGATTGATAAAGCAGCAATGCCACAATGACCACAGCAATCAGGCAGAAAATGCCGAATATAATTTGGTCAAAACAAAATCACATCTGTTACAATAATGAAAAATGCCAATAGGAGAAACCGCATTTTTGATTAGGAGATAGTTTTTTCCAATTTCTCACCATCCTTCCTCCCCCTTTTGTTCTATTATCGCATTATGGTCCATCATTGCAAGATAAAAAGCCACGCAGAATACTCTGCGTGGCTTTTTTATGCTTTCTATTGCAGTATTATACTTCCGGTGCGTACAAATCCTGCAGGCGCTGCAAGTGCTTGTAACGCTGGACAGATTCCTTTTCGGATCTGTTGAACAGATCCTCGGCGCGATCCGGGAAAGAGCGGGTCAACGCGGAGTAGCGCGCCTCGTTCATCATGAACTTGCGGTAGTCCTCGGTCTTGGGCTCCTTGCTGTCAAGAATAAACGGATTCTTACCCTCAGCCTTGAGCGCCGGATTGTAGCGGAACATATTCCAGTAGCCGCAATCAACCGCACGCTTCATCTCAACCTGACACTGACCTAAGCCGCCCTTGATCGAATGCATCTCGCAGGGCGAGTAAGCAATGATGAGCGACGGGCCATGATATGCCTCAGCCTCGGTAATTGCCTTGAGTGTCTGCGTCGGATTTGCGCCCATGGCAACCTGCGCCACATAGACGTAGCCATAGCTCATCGCAATCTCGGCCAAACTCTTCTTGCCGATTGCCTTACCAGCTGCCGCAAACTGCGCTACGGCACCAATGCCGGTCGCCTTAGAGGCCTGACCACCGGTATTGGAGTAAACCTCGGTATCAAAGACGATCACGTTAACATCCTCGCCGGAGGCCAGCACATGATCCAAGCCGCCAAAGCCGATATCATAAGCCCAGCCGTCGCCGCCGAAGATCCAGACCGACTTCTTGGACAGGAAGTCCTTGGACTCCAATACATATTTGCAGACCGCACAGCCGGCGGCCGCGCCTTTCTCCAGCTCGGCAACCAGCGCAACCGTCGCAGCTGCATTGGCCTCGCCGTCCTCCTTGGTCTCCAAGAAGGTCTGAATAGCGCTCTTCATGGTGTCAGTGGTGCCTTCCGCAGCGGCCATTTCCTCGAGCTTAAGAATCAGACGATCACGAATGGCCTTCTGGCCGTAGAACATGCCAAGACCGTGCTCGGCATTATCCTCGAACAGAGAGTTTGCCCACGCCGGGCCGTGACCCTTAGCGTCGACTGTGTACGGCGAGGTCGCAGCCGGACCGCCCCAGATAGACGAGCAGCCTGTCGCGTTGGAGATGTACATACGGTCGCCGCTGATCTGGGTAATCAAACGGGCATAGGCGGTTTCAGCGCAGCCTGCGCACGCACCCGAGAACTCAAGCAGCGGCTTCTTGAACTGGCTGTCCTTGACGGACTTGGTCGAAATCATGTCCGGCTTCTCGGTCACCTCAGCGACCATGTAGTCGAACACTTCCTGCTGCGCGGCCTCCTGTGCCTGCGGCACCATGGACAGCGAATCAGTCGGGCAAACGGTAACGCAAACGTCGCAGCCCATGCAGTCCAGCGGCGAAACCACCAGAGAATACTTATAAACGCCCTTACCCTTGCCGGCCTTGATGTCAACGATTCTGGATGCCGCAGGGGCCTTGGCGGCCTCCTCCTCAGTCAGCGCGAAAGGACGAATGGTAGCGTGCGGACAGGCGTTCGCGCACAGGTTGCACTGGATGCAGGTGTCGTGATTCCAAGTCGGAACAGTAACCGCGATGCCGCGCTTCTCGTATGCGGCTGCGCCGTGCTTGAAGGTACCGTCTGCATAATCAACAAAAGCCGAAACAGGCAGGCTGTCGCCATCCATGCGGTTGATGGGCTCCATCAGCTCCTTGACCATTTTAACGGTATCGGATCGGCCGGACAACGCCTCGCTTCCGCCCTCATCCTTGGCATCCGCCCAAGAAGCAGGCACGTCGATCTTAACAAACGCCGTAGCACCCGCGTCGATTGCCTTGTGGTTCATATCGACCACATCCTGGCCCTTCTTCATGTAGGACTTGGTGGCGGCATCCTTCATAAACTGGATGGCCTCCGCCTCGGGCATTACATTGGCCAGCGCGAAGAACGCGGACTGCAAAATGGTATTGGTGCGCTTGCCCATACCGATCTCAATGGCGAGATCGATCGCGTTGATGGTGTAAAGCTGCACATTGTTCTTGGCGATATAGCGCTTTTCAGATGGCGCGAGGTGCTTTTCCAGCTCCTCCGGGCTCCACTGGCAGTTGATGAGGAATACGCCGCCTGGCTTTACATCGCGTACGATCGGGAAGCCCTTGGTGATATAGGACGGATTATGGCAGGCGACAAAGTCGGCCTTGTTGACGTAGTATGCAGAGCGGATCGGCTTGTCTCCAAAGCGCAGGTGCGACACCGTCACGCCGCCTGTCTTCTTGGAGTCATACTGGAAGTACGCCTGTACGTACTTGTCGGTATGGTCGCCGATGATCTTGATCGAGTTCTTGTTCGCACCAACGGTGCCATCGCCGCCGAGGCCCCAGAACTTGCATTCAGTCGTACCCTCGTACGCGGTGTTCGGGGCAGGCTTTTCCTCCAGAGACAGATGGGTCACGTCATCGTTGATGCCGATCGTAAACTGCTCCTTGGGCGTGTCCTTTTTCAGCTCCTCATATACCGCGAAGACCGAGGACGGGGGTGTATCCTTGGAGCCAAGGCCGTAACGACCGCCGGTGACGATCTTATCGGTAATGCCGGCGTTTGCCAGCGCGGTGATAACGTCCATGTGAAGCGGCTCGCCCTGTGAGCCGGGCTCCTTGGTGCGGTCGAGCACGGCGATCTTCTTAGCGGTCGCCGGGATAGCGGCGAGCAGCTTGTCGGCGCGGAACGGGCGGTACAGGCGAACCTTAATAAGTCCGACCTTTTCGCCATGGGCGTTGAGGTAGTCGATGACCTCCTCGGCCACATCGCAAATCGAGCCCATCGCAATGATAACGCGGTCGGCATCGGCCGCGCCGTAGTAGTTGAACAGCTGGTAGTTGGTACCGAGCTTGGCGTTTACCTTATCCATGTACTCCTCTACGATGCCGGGTACCGCTTCGTAGTACTTGTTGCCGGCCTCGCGGTGCTGGAAGAAGATATCGCCGTTCTCATGCGAACCGCGCATCACAGCGTGCTCGGGATTGAGCGCACGACGGCGGAAAGCCTCAACCGCATCCATATCGCACATTTCCTTCAGGTCGTCGTAGTCCCAAACCTGAATCTTCTGAATCTCATGAGAGGTGCGGAAGCCGTCGAAGAAGTTGATGAACGGCACGCGGGACTTGATGGTGGCCAGATGCGCCACGGCGGACAGATCCATAACCTCCTGCGGATTGCCCTCCGCCAGTATGGCAAAGCCGATCTGACGGCAAGCCATAACGTCGGATTGGTCGCCGAAAATGCTCAGTGCATGTGTCGCGACTGTGCGCGCCGAAACATGGAAAACGCAGGGAAGCAGCTCACCCGCGATTTTATACATATTCGGGATCATGAGCAGCAGACCCTGAGACGCAGTGTAGGTCGTGGTCAGCGCGCCGGCCGCCAGAGAGCCGTGCACCGTACCCGCAGCGCCCGCCTCAGACTGCATCTCGATGACCTTTACAGTTGTACCGAAAATGTTTTTTTGACCGGCGGCAGCCCACTGGTCAACGCTGTCTGCCATGGGGCTGGACGGGGTGATCGGATAGATACCCGCGACCTCGGTAAACGCATACGACACATGTGCCGCAGCGGTGTTGCCGTCCATGGACTTCATCTTTCTTGCCATGTGATATATCCTCCTATTCAGTTATAACGTGCTGAACGGGGTGGCCGTGCTTTGCTGCGATATGCACAAAGACAATATGCACACCAACCCTTTTCATTCTATCACTCCATCACAAAATTGTAAACACCTAATATATCAAATTCGTAACAATCTCCAAATCATATGCTCGGCTGCTTGTCTGCCTATCTGCTTGGCCACTTGATTACCAAATGATATCACCAACATTTTACCATCTGTGTTACAGTTGTGTTACGGTTGCCTTATGTTTCCAATTTTCCGTTGCGTGTGCTTAGGCTTTTATGTATATTTATAATGTAAGAATTTTCCGGACGGAGGGATGAGATGGTCTCGCGCGTATTTTCTGCCGGGCTGCTTGGGATTGATGGCTATGTCGTAACGGTTGAGTGCTTTCTGTCCGGCGGTCTTCCCCGGCTGGACGTTGTCGGCCTGCCGACCGGCGCGGTGGCCGAGGCAGGCGACCGCGTGCGCGCCGCAGCCAAGGCATGCGGCTTTGACTGGCCGGTCTCCCGTCTTACCGTCAATCTCGCCCCGGCTGATACCAAAAAAGCCGGCACGGCTTACGATCTGCCCATCCTGCTTTCCATTCTCGCCGCAGCGGGCGAGATCAACGCCCCACCGCAGGACGCGGTGTTCCTCGGCGAGCTGTCGCTGACCGGCGCGCTGCGCCCAGTGTGCGGCGCGCTTTCGATGGCGCTGGCCGCGCGCGATGCGGGTTTCAAAACCATTTATGTGCCCGCGCAGAATGCGGCGGAGGCTGCCTATGCTGACGGCATGACCATCCTGCCCGTGCCCGATCTCGGCGCGCTGGTCAATCATCTCCACGGGCGCGGCGCGCTCACACCATGCCCACCACCCACTCCGCCCGCCCCGCGAGACGAAACGCTTGATTTTTGCCATGTCATGGGGCAGCACGCGGTCAAACGTGCGCTGGAGATCGCCGCGGCAGGCGGACACAACATCCTGCTTTCCGGCTCCCCCGGCTCGGGCAAAAGCATGATGGCCAAGCGCTTTTCGTCCATCCTGCCCCCGCTGTCCACAGACGAGCGGCTCGAGGTCATCCGCGTCTGGTCGGCCGTCGGCCGCGGACAGCAGGCAGTCGAGCGCGCCGAGCGTCCCTTCCGCGCACCGCACCACACCTCATCCGCCAACGCGATGGCCGGCGGCTCGGGCGCGGCCGGGCGGCTGCCTATGCCCGGTGAGATCACGCTCGCCCATCGCGGCGTGCTGTTTCTGGACGAGCTGCCCGAGTTCCACCGTGATGTGCTCGAAACGCTGCGCCAGCCGCTTGAGGATGGCTGCGTGACCATCTCCCGCGTGGCGGGGCAGGTCACCTACCCCGCGCAGTTCCAGCTCATCGCCGCGATGAATCCCTGCAAATGCGGCTGGTACGGCACCGACCGCTGCACCTGCTCGACCTCCTCCGTGCGGCAATATCTCAAGCGTCTGTCCGGCCCGCTGCTCGACCGGATTGACCTGCAGGTCACGGTACAGCCGGTCGAATACGCCGCGCTGGCTGCACGCGGCACGGC
This sequence comes from Agathobaculum sp., assembly GCF_022775115.1. Lineage (GTDB taxonomy): Bacteria > Bacillota > Clostridia > Oscillospirales > Butyricicoccaceae > Agathobaculum. The sequence continues at coordinate 16,851 of NZ_JALFLA010000009.1, read as the reverse complement.
CAACGAGGAAAGCTCGGCCGATATCCGCGCTCGCGTGCTCGCCGCGCGCACCGTGCAATACGCACGGCAGGGCAAGGATACCTGTAACGCCTCGATCGCACCCGCGCAGCTTGCCGCGCACTGCCCCCTTTCGGAGGATGCCTCGCATATGTTCGCGGCGGCATTCGAGCGCCTTGGGCTGACCGCCCGTGCGCACGACCGCGTGCTGCGCGTTGCCCGCACGATCGCTGATCTTGCAAACAGCAGTACCATTGAAGCCGTTCATCTTGCCGAGGCGCTGCAATACCGCACACTCGACCGCACCAGCGCCGAGTAATCCCCAGCTTTTCCCCTGTTTGTGGAAAACCTTGTGGATATTGTGAATAAGTTGCAGTCCTTTGACGGTTTTACACGGTTTTCCTGATCTGTATAGCAGAAAAATATCCCATCGCATTACCGTGCTTTTGCGCGGATGCTCCTTTAGTGCGGCGCGCTGCCGCAGGTATATCCCTCTTGCAAACAAATCTACTGAGAAAGGCGGCTGCATCCTGGTATTTTCCTCTCGATCGTGTGATGTGGCCGAAATGGTGATCGCTATGTCCGATTCTCTGCGCCGATGCGCCGGCGCTTTTGCCCTACTGACCGCACTGCTTACGCCCAAGGCCGGTGCGCTCACCAACATCTCTGTCTGGGCGCAGGAGGGCGTGTCCGCCGCAGAGGCCTCCGGTCTTGCGCCGAGCACACTGGCCGCGCTTAACGCCAAGGGCGAGATCACCCGCGCCGAGTTCTGCGGCGTTGTTGTCAATCTCTATCAGGCGGTCAGCGGCAAAAGCGTGCCGCTCCTATCCGAAACACCCTTTGATGACTGCGACGATCCGAGCGTTACAGCTGCGTACAAGCTGGGACTGGTCAGCGGGCGCGGCAACGGCGTGTTCGATCCGAACGCCTCGATCGAGCGACAGGATCTGTGCGTAATGCTGTACAACGTGCTGGACGCAGCCGATCTTACTGCCCCGCCCATCGCAGGGGACGGCGCGGTCGAGGATTATCCCGACGTGCCCGATATTCGGGATTACGCGGTCAATGCCATGATTACCATGGTCGATTATGCAATCGTCAACGGCATCTCCGCGCAAGATCAGCCGCCCCTGCTCGCCCCCGCGGGCACTGCCACACGCGAGCAGGCGCTCATCATGGCCAACCGCTTTTGTGCGGCGTTTGGGGGCGATGCGCCGCCCCCTGCCCCAGTGGGTAACGCTTCTTCTCTTGACCCGGAGGGTGGCATCGTCTTCCCCGACCCGGAAGGCGGCAGCGTTTCTCCCGGCACGGAGGATGGCAGCGTGCCGCCGCAGGACGAGCCTATCAACGTTTGGAATGGCTCTGCCTTGACCCTGCCCCAGACAAACGAGGAAAAGCTGGCCTTTGTTTACGGTGAGGGCGGTGCACCATACCAGACCGCCGATGAAGCCGAGACGCAAATGACCCAGATCCGCGTCAAGGTATGGCGGCTGCAAGAGGACGGCTCCAAAACCACCGGCATCGCTTGGCTGGAGGTCAACCGCAGCCTTGCTCCCGTTTATGAGGCGATCTTTGAGGAAATTTATCATGGGGACGAGCAGTTCCCTATCAAAGATGTCGGCTGCTATGCATGGCGTCCGGGCGAGCATGGGCAAGGCACCGCGGTCGATATCAACTGGGAGGAAAATATGGAGGCCACCATCAATGAAGACGGCAGCCTGACGCCGACCTGCGGCACCCACTGGCTGCCCGGCGAGGATCCCTACTCCATCCCCGAGGGCGGCGATGTGTACAATGCTTTTACCAAATATGGTTTTACATGGGGCGGCAATGCTTGGCGCAGCAAGCGGGACTACATGCATTTCAGCTATTTCGGACGCTGAAACACGGACAAGCCTATCCACACATAAGCCGGTATGGCCTTTGATGAGACATACCGACATCCGCGAAAGCACTATTAATTTATATTTGTTACACTTTTGTAAAGATTAAGTTCTTTATAATTTTTCAAAACAGCATATAGCCCAAACTTTTAATGTGCAAATGGCGTTTCGATGCCCTGCATCGCAGTTTGAAAAAGTGTACTTTTACAAACTCCGGTGCAAAAAGAAAAAGGGGGAGCATATCATTGAAAAGGTTGGAACTGTATGCTGTATTAGTGCAAAATATCTAAAATTTCTTTAATTTATAAAAGTACAATTTATCAAATTGGCAAAAAGGAGTAGAATGTAAAATGAAAAAGGTGGTACGTTCCAAAAAGCTTTCCACGACCCTTGTTTTATTTTCGGTCATCACGCTGTTTGTGCTCAATACGATCTCTGCCGTTTGCATCAGCGTGATCGCCGGCGCGGGCATGAAGCAAACGCAGGATAATTTCTTGCAGCAGTCCATACGCGGCGCGTCCAATGCGGTCGAACAGTTTATCGACAAGGAGATCGCCATCGTGCAAATGATGGCTCGCAGCGACCAGATCTCCGCCCTGCTTGCCGAAAGCACCCCGGGCACAGCCTTATCGGATATGCCGCGCTTTGCCGACACGATCGCTTTTTTGCGGCAAACGATGAATACATACCCGAACATCCTGAATATGGGCTTTGGCAGCCTTGCGGAAGACCGCATTTACACACAGGACGGCACGCGGCTTGACATATCACTCAGCGGGCGCTCTTATTTTAATGAAGCCATGTCAGATATTTATATCACATCGCTCTATACCGATACCGTAACCGGCGAAAATTGTATTTCCATCATCACCCCTGTTACTGATGGCTTGCGCACGACCGGTATGCTGATTCTCGACCTCAAAATAGCGCGGATATCGGAGTTTCTCACGCAGATGTCCTTTGACAAAACCGGCCGCATCGCCCTGATATCGGAGGACAACGTCGTGCTGGGCTATGCAAACACCGATCTGGTCGGTAAAAATGTGAAAGATGTTGGTGTTGAGGGCGATTTACTTGACGATCTGGCCGCCCCCTCTGGCGATATCGTGCAGTATAAGATGAACGGTCAGAGCCGCATGGGCATCGTCGGCACCGCCTTGGACGGCCGCTGGCGGATGCTTTCCTCCATGTCCACCGGCGAATACTACGCTGTGATATCCAAGGTCATCATCGCGCTTGATCTGCTCTTGCTGGGCAGCACAGTCATCATGGCGGCCATGCTGTTCGCCGTGACCAAGAAAAAGCTCCGCCCCGTTACTGAGCTTTGTGCGGGTTTGCAGGAGATCAGCGAGGGCAATCTAAGCATCACCATCACCCACCACGGGGATGACGAAGTAGGCGCGATGGCCGACTCCATGCGCCATTGCGTCGATCACCTTTCCTCCTATATCCATGCGATCAGCGCTGTGATGGAGAGCTTTGCGCGTGGTGACCTGACCGCCACCACTGATATCGAATTCAAGGGTGACTTTCTTTCCATCGAGCATTCGCTTTCCGAATTTGTCCGCAAGCTGACCACACTGATGCGCGGCATCCATCAGGTGTCCGAGCAGGTCTCCTCCGATGCCGAGCAGGTTTCCTCCGGCGCGCAGGCGCTGGCGCAAAGCTCGACTGAGCAGTCCTCCTCGGTCGACACCTTGGCATCCGCAGTCGCGGAGATCTCCTCTACCGTGAATGACAACCATCAGATCGTCATGAACGCGACCGACGGCGTGGTACAAATCAACAGCAGCATCGTAGAGGGCGATCAGAAAATGCGGCAGAGCCTTGTGTTTATGAATGAGATCCTTGAAAAATCCAACGAGATCAGCCATATCATCAAGGTCATTGAGGATATTGCTTTCCAGACAAATATCCTCGCGCTGAACGCGGCGATCGAGGCCGCCCGCGCCGGCGTCGCCGGCAAGGGCTTCTCTGTGGTCGCGGATGAGGTGCGCAACCTTGCCGGCAAAACCGCAGAGGCCTCCAATACAACGACCGCGCTGATTGCAGCCTCGCTCACAGCCGTGGAGAAAGGCACCCAGAGCATGGAGACGACCTCCCAGTTCATGGAGCAGATCATGGATGAGGATCAGAAGATCACCGAGGTATTCTACACCATCTCCGAAGCATCCGAGCAGCAGTCCTCCTTCCTCTCCCAGATCGTGCAGAGCGTTGACCAGATTTCCAGCGTCGTGCAGACCAATTCCGCCACAGCCGAGCAGAATGCGGCGGTCAGCGCGGAACTTTCCGGCCAAGCGCAAAAGCTCAGAAGCATGATAAGCCAGTTTAGGCTGCCCGATATAGAATAAGCGGTACAGGCGTCCCTTTGCCGGGGAATGTACAACTGCAAAACAGGCGGAACGCCCGGTATCCGGTCGCTCCGCCTGTTGCTTATTGTATACAGATGTCAAACTGTCATCCCTGTGCGCCGCCTCATCTGCCGGACGGCTGTTCTCCTCCCATATCCGGCCGCAGCGAAAAACGGTTTTTGTGAAACGAGATCAGTCCCTCGTCCCGCATCCGCCCCATCTCAGCTGACAGTGCGCTGCGATCGACCCCCAGATAGTCGGCCAGTTGCTGACGGTCAAAGGGTATCGCAAAGCACGCCGCGCCGTGCAGGATCGCCTGCTCGGACAAGTAAGACAGCAGCCGTCCCCGAATGGTCTTGGAGGAGATGTGGAACATGCGGCGCGACAGCACAAGGTTCTTTTGCGCCGCTGCGCGCAGCATATTACGAATCAGCCGCTCATGGTGCGGGCAGGCGCTCTCACAGGGGTGCAGCAGTCTGTCCCCACGCAGCAGCAGCACCTCGGTTCTCTCGGCTGCGACTGCGCTGACCAGCATCGGCTCGTCCGGCAAGCAGGCGTAGGTTTCGGCAAAGACCTGACCGGCCGCGGCATTATCCAAAATCGTTTTGTTGCCCCACATATCGTCAAATTCGATGTTGACGCTGCCCGAAAGCACCAGTCCCATGGTGTTGGTCGTCTCCCCCGCGCAGAAAATGACCGCTCCCTTTTCATACATACGGCGCTTTGCTTGCAGACAATCGAGCATGTGCTGCATCTGATCGGCTGACGTGCCGCGAAACAGCACGCTGTTCTGCCAAAGCTTTTCGTCCATACTTCCCTCTTTTGCTATATTCGTTGTTTTAACAACATACTAATCTGCTTCATCATACTATACTGAAGTCAATCAGTCAAGTAGGAGGATAACGATGATGGTACGGAGAATCATCCAGATAGATGAAGAAAAATGCAATGGCTGCGGTCTGTGTGCGCAAGCCTGCCACGAGGAAGCGATCGGTATGATCGACGGCAAAGCCAAGCTGCTGCGCGACGATTACTGCGACGGTCTGGGCAACTGCCTGCCCGCCTGCCCCACTGGTGCGATCACCTTCATTGAGCGCGAAGCCGCCGCCTTCGATGAGGCCGCGGTCGAGGAGAACAAGAAGCGTAAAATGCAGGCTGGGGGCAAGACGCTGCATGGCGGCTGCCCGGGCAGCCAATCCCGCCGCATTGAGCGCGCGGAAGCTGCGGCCACTGCTGCCGCTCCTGTCACTTCTGCGCTGCGCCAATGGCCGGTACAGATTCAGCTCGCACCGGTGAACGCCTCGTATTTTGACGGCGCAAACCTGCTGATCGCGGCCGATTGCGCGGCATACGCCTATGGCAATTTCCATCAGGCCTTCATCCGCGGCAAGGTGACGCTGATCGGCTGCCCCAAGCTGGACGACGTGGATTACAGCGAAAAGCTGACCGAGATCATCCGCCGGAACGATATCAAAAGCCTGACCATCGTGCGCATGGAGGTTCCCTGCTGCGGCGGCATCGAGCACGCGGCAGTCACCGCACTCAAGAACAGTGGTAAATTCATCCCGTGGCAGGTTGTCACTATCTCGACCGACGGCCGCGTCGTCGAGTGAGCACAACTGCATAGCTGTTGGCAAAAACAGTCCGGACATCAGCCGGACTGTTTTTTGCGCGCATTTGTATTTTCTCATAACGTGTCATCATTTCGTTCATAGAGATGCCTCTCAACATACACCATCATTCTGTTATGTTGATAAACATACTCAAACAGTGCTACCAACGGCCCTATCCCTCTCAACGCCGGTTCATCAAAAACAATTGGCAGCAGCACAGAAGCAGCCAGCAGAATGACAATCAAAATGGCGAAAAGAGATAAGTGCTCTCTGCACCATTTCTTTTTGAAATAGGTCTTCCTTTCCTCTAATACGAAAGTGCTTGGCTTGGCAGCTGCAACGATGTTTTGCCGGAATGTTTCATCCGACAGTCTTTCTCCAGCCTGCAATTCATCAACAGTACCATCAAACCCCTTCTCTATTTGAGCCACCTCGTTCACCCCTGTCAATAGTATGACTCAACTCTGTGAAAATGCTTCTTTATCAGCAGCGATCGCCATATGCTGTTTATTGCACCGCCATTTGCGCATTGACTGTCTCTTCAGTCGCGCGCATCGCCTCCAGCGTGCGCTCCATCAGCTCGTCGAGCGTCAGGCCGCACAGCGCCGCTCCTCTTTCGATCACATCCCTCGAGCAGCCGGCGGCGAACTTTTTGTCCTTAAACTTCTTTTTCAAGCTTTTCAGTTCCATATCCTGCACGCTTTTGGATGGACGCATGAGCGCCGCCGCGCCGATCAGGCCGGTCAGCTCATCGGCCGCAAACAGCAGCTTCTCCATCTCATGCGTCGGCTCAACATCCACGCAGATGCCCCAGCCGTGGCTGCACACCGCGTGGATGGTCGCCTCGTCCGCACCGCCCTCGCGCAGCAGCGCGGGCGCTTTTTTACAGTGCTCCTCCGGCCACTGTTCAAAGTCGATATCGTGCAGCAGGCCGACCACACCCCAAAAATCGGCGTCCTCTCCCCTCTGCGCGGCAAAATACCGCATCACCGCCTCAACCGTCAGCGCGTGACGCAGATGAAACGACTCCTGATTGTACTTGCATAGCAGCTCCCATGCCTGCTCTCTTTTCATGTGATACCTTCCTTTCTTGTAACAGCCTTTGCGCCTTCTGCAGCGCACCTTTGATGGAATACGGCAGCGTCATTGCAGCCAGCTTGGTTTTTCCCGCATCCGCACGCCCGCTGCAATGCCGAGCGCGGCGTACATCGTCACCACCGATGTGCCGCCATAGGAGAACAGCGGCAGCGTCAGACCCATGACTGGCAGCAGGCCGACGCACATGAAAATGTTCATGAACGTCTGGAACAAAAACATACCTGCAATGCCGACCGCCAGCATCGCGGAAAACATGGTCGACGCGCGAAAGCTGACATAGAACAGCCGCGCGATCAGCAGCACGAGCAGCGCGAGGATCAGCATACAGCCGATAAAGCCCAATTCCTCACCCGCAACGGAAAAGATATAGTCAGTTTGGTTTTCCGGCACAAGCTGCATTTGGGTCATGGTGCCGTTGGTCAGTCCCTGCCCATTCATCTGTCCGCCGCCGATGGCGATCTTGCCATAGGTCGTCTGGCGAGAAAGGTCGGGGTCGATCGACGGATCAAACAGCACAAGAATGCGCAGCTTTTGATAATCCTGCAAAACAAATTTCCATAGAATTGGTATACCCGCCACGCCCAGCGCGCAGCCGACACCCAGCCAGCGCAGCGGCAAGCCGGCCGCGAACATCATCACCAACATGATCATCAGATACTGCACGGCCATACCTGTATCGCCTGAGGTGGCGACAATCACCCCCATCATCAGCAGCGTGTGCAGCCCAAGCACCAAGACACCCTGCCACTCGTTGATATGGTCGCGTATCTCCGATATATGCGCGGCAAAAGTGAAGATGAAGATCAGCTTGCCCAGCTCGCCCGGCTGCAAGCTGGTCACGCCCAGATCAAGCCACGCGCGCTGGCCGTTTACCTCCATGCCAAGCGGTGTAAACAGCAGGCATTGCAGTAAAATATTGGCGATGACAAAAAACTTCCACCACCCACTCATCGTCTCCAAGTCAATCAGCGACATGACAACAAACGCGCCCAAGCCGAGCACGACTGCCGCCGCCTGTATGACCAGATTGCGGGTGCTGCCATCCAGCACGCTGACCGGGTTGAGCGTGGCAGAATAGATCAGCACCATGCCGTATACCGAGCAGAGCAGCGCGAGCACGAGCAGATAGAGATCTGTATTTTGTAGGTAGTGCCGGATATTCTTTACAATGTCCATGCGTGACTCCTTATCTGTAAATATGCCTTTGCTTCATATCATACCACAATAGCGCACCATTTGCGAGACGCAATTTCGGCAAATTTTTTGTCTTTGCTGCTGGAAAACTGTGCAAAACATTGTTATAATGAAAATACTGCTCAATATAAACCGCAGAATACGGGAGGACAAAAAGGTATGCTAACTGATATTGAAATCGCGCAGGGCTGCGAGATGCTGCCCATCACGCAGGTCGCCGCCGCCGCGGGGGTGGACGTCGACGACCTCGAGCTGTACGGCAAATACAAGGCAAAGCTCTCAGCCGCCGTGTGGAACAAGGTGAAAGATAGAGAAAACGGCAAGCTGGTGCTGGTCACCGCCATCAACCCAACTCCGGCGGGCGAGGGCAAGACCACCACGACCGTTGGCCTTGGCGAAGCGATGGCAAAGCTCGGCAAAAACGCGATCATCGCGCTGCGTGAGCCTTCGCTCGGCCCGGTGTTCGGCATCAAGGGTGGCGCGGCCGGCGGCGGCTACGCGCAGGTCGTGCCGATGGAGGATATCAACCTGCACTTCACCGGCGATATGCACGCCATCACTGCGGCCAACAATCTGCTCTGCGCCATGCTGGATAACCATTTGCAGCAGGGCAACGCGCTGCACATTGACCCGCGCCGCGTCATCTTCACCCGCGTGATGGACATGAACGATCGCGCGCTGCGCAATATCACCATCGGCCTTGGCGGCAAACCGAACGGCGTACCGCGCGAGGATCACTTTATGATAACGGTCGCCTCTGAGATCATGGCCATCCTGTGTTTGGCCGCCGATCTGGACGATCTGAAAAAGCGCTTCGGGGATATTCTCGTTGCCTACAATGACGCTGGGGAGCCGGTTTATGCGCGTGACCTGCACGCCGAGGGCGCGATGGCCGCGCTGATGAAAGACGCGATCAAACCCAATCTGGTGCAGACGCTCGAAGGCACGCCCTGCCTGATGCACGGCGGCCCGTTCGCAAACATCGCGCACGGCTGCAACTCCGTGCAGGCGACCAAGCTGGCGCTCAAGCTGGCCGACATCGCCATCACCGAAGCCGGCTTCGGCGCTGATCTGGGCGCGGAAAAATTCATGGACATCAAGTGCCGCAAGGCCGGTCTCGCACCGGACTGCATCGTCATCGTGTCTACTGTGCGCGCGCTCAAGTATAACGGCGGCGTGGCCAAGGCCAAGCTGAACCAGCCTGACCTTGCTGCGCTCGAACGCGGTATCTGCAACTTGGATGCGCATTTGGATAATATGTCCAAATTTGGCGTGCCGGTCGTTGTCGCCGTCAACGCTTTCCCGACCGATACCGCCGAGGAGATGGACTTTATCCGCGCGCACTGTGCCAAGCGCGGCGTGCGTGTGGCGCTCTCCGAGGTGTTTGCCAAGGGCGGCGAAGGCGGCGCAGCGCTGGCCAACGAGGTACTCGCTGTTCTGGACGAGGGCAAGGCGGATTTCCACACGCTGTATGCGGACGAGCTGCCGCTTGAGGACAAGATCCGTAAAATCGCCACAGAGATTTACGGCGCGCGCAGCGTTTCCATTGCGCCCACCGCGCACAAGGAGCTGCAAAACATCACCGAGATGGGCTATGGCAATCTGCCGGTATGCGTTGCCAAAACGCAGTATTCGCTGTCTGACGACCCGGCTCTGCTCGGCCGGCCGGCCGACTTTGTCGTAAGCGTCCGTTCGGCGCGTCTGGCCGCGGGCGCAGGCTTTGTTGTCGTTGAAACCGGCGCGATCATGACCATGCCCGGTCTGCCCAAAACACCGGCAGCGGAAAAGATTGACGTTGATAACGACGGTAAGATCACCGGCCTATTCTGATACCACGAAGCAGCAAAAGAGCCGCCTTGATGGCGGCTCTTTTTTGTTATCCATTCCCTTGCAGATAGGCCAGCAGCTCGGCAGCGTTGGTATCCGGCTTGACCTTGGGCATCACCTTTTCGATCATGCCGTTCTCGTCGATCACATAGGTGGCGCGCACCACGCCCAGACAGGTTTTTCCATAGAGCATTTTCTCTTTCCACACATCATAGCTCTGTATGACCGTCCGCTCGGGATCGGAGAGCAAGATGAACGGCAGCTCGTGCTTGTCCGCAAATTTTCGATGGGATGCAGCCGAATCCTTACTGACGCCAATCACCACCACATCCAGCTTTTTGAAGTCCTCATAGGCCGCCGCAAAGGCGCAGGCCTGCCGCGTACAGCCTGGCGTATTATCCTTGGGATAAAAATACAATACCACCTTCTTGCCCGCAAAATCAGAAAGAGACACCTCTTTCCCATCCTGATCCGGCAGGGTAAACGTCGGTGCTTTTGTTCCAACCTCCAACATATTTAAGTTCCTCCTTTGATAAACACAAAATTATCCTCCGCAGAGCACGAGGAAGAGAATTTGTAACCCAGCTCAGCAAAATCCCGGATCGCGTCCGGGTCTGTGACCTGATGCTCGGCCAGCCAGCGCACCATCTGCCCCCGCGCCATCTTGCACATCGTGCCCTTTTCGATGAGCTTTCCGTCCTTTTCCTCCCCGAAGGTGCAGGTGAGAAAGCGCACCGCATCGGGCAGGTGCGGCTCAACCGCACGGCTGTACTCCTTGGAGGCCAGATTCAGCACAACATCAGTCTCCGCCGCCAGCTTCTCCGCCAGCTTGCCGCCCCAGAATGCATAGAGATCCTTCTTCCCTTCCACCGACAGCCGCGCCTGCATCTCCAACCGGTAGGGTGTCACGCCGTCAAACGGCCGCAGCAGGCCGTAAAAGCCGGACAGGATACGCAAATGCTCTCGGATATAGGCAAGCTGCCCGGTCTCAAAAACGCCCGGCGCCATATAGCGGTACTGGATACCCTCGTAGGATAGCACGGCAGGCGTCAGGCCGCGGCGCAGCTCCATCGTGCGCAGCCGCTCAACATTGAGCGCGGCGATCGCATCGTTACATTTCCAGAGCGCTTGCAGCGCCTTGGGCGACAGCGCTTGCAGCGCCTCCTTTATCCGCTCAGCCTCATCAATAAACTGCGGCAGCCCCTCTGTTGCAAAGCTGTCCACATCCACATTCATTTTTTTCGCCGGTGAGATGATGATCCGCATCGGTTATGTCCTCACTTCTAAACTAATTGCAAGCCGCTCTGCCGCCGGAGCCAGCCCGTCAAAGCCCACGCAGCGGCTTGGCTTGCGGTTTACCGCATGGTCGAGCAGCGGCTGTTCCGTACTGCTCTCATCCATACAGTAATCCAGCGCCAGCACATCATCCCAAGCACGGTTGAGAAAGGCAACCTCCCGACGGCCATGCGTCCTTGTCAGCACGCACGCGCCCGCCCGGTCAAGATAGCTCTCGATGGTCTGTCCCGTAAGTCCAGCAGCCGAAAAGCTGCGGCGCAGGCCGGTGAAAAAGACGCCCGGCAGGTCAGCCCATGCGCGGGCGGGCAAGTCAAACAGCACAAAGGCGTAGCGGCTGTGGCAATGAACAGCCAGCAGGCTTGCCCTGCCCCGCAAGGTGATGACATGGATATCCCAGCAAAAGCGGCGGTCAGCCTCTGTGCCGTACGGCGGCGGGGCCTGATACCGCAGCTGCCGCTGCAGCGGAATGGTCAACCCCAGCTCCACCGGCTCACTTCCTCTCCCACGGCAGGGTGATCTTGTCCACCCGATACCGACCGTCCCCGGCTTCCATCATGCAAAAGGTGATCTCCTGGTCGAAGCGCCTTCTGCCGCAGCTGCCGGGGTTGAGCCACAGCACGCCGTCCCTCTGCTCACAGGCATATTTGTGGGAGTGTCCATACACCACCACATCCACGCCGGACAACGACTGCGGCACTTCCTTCCGGTTGTGAATCATAAAAAAGCGGACGCCCTCGATAGCAAAGGTCAGGCTGTGCGGCAATCCGTCTGCCCACGCCTTATCGTTATTGCCCCGGACGATATAGCACTCCCCGCAAGCGCGCAGCCTATCCACGACATCCTGTGTGTTGATGTCCCCCGCGTGGAGAATCACGTCCGCCGATGCTAAGCGCTCCATGACCTCCGGCCGCAGCAGGCCGTGGGTGTCGGATACAATGGCGATGCGTTTCATGTGCCTGCCCTCACAATCCGGTGCGGTACAGCGGTATGACATGGATGACCGGCTGCTCATATGGATGCACCCTTTTCACCGCCGCGACCGTCTCGTCCACGCACGCGGTATGGCAGACAACTTCTACCTTCAGTTCGGGCGCGGCGCTTATCTCGCCAATGCTGCCGAGGTACGGCTTGGTGCCCTCCAGCGGCCGCCAGCAGCCGGTAACGCGGCTGTAAGACAGGCAGCAGTCATAGCTGCCGATATGTCCGGCATCCACCTGCTGCAATGCCTGCTGTAGTGCGGCCAGATGCGTCTCGGGAATAAATATCTCCAGCTTGCAATAAGCGAAATCAGCCATTGCGTTTTCCTCCGTTTGACAGATTGACCGCCATGCGGCTTACTCCCACGAGATGCCGCGCTCCTTGAGCAGCTGCTGCGCCAGCCTGAAGCCCGCTCTGGCGTATTCCTGATACAGTCGGATCGCCTCGGCCTCGTTTTTCTCCATACCCTTGCCCGCTTCCAGCATCGTTGCCAGTGAGAACTTGGCCGTCATGTTATCCTGCTCAGCGGCAAGGCGGTACCAATAGATTGCCTGCCGGTAATCCTGCTCGACGCCATGTCCCAGCTCGTAGCAGTCGCCCAGATTGCACTGGGCGTACGCATTGTTCTGCTCGGCGGCAAGGCGATACCAATGCACCGCCTGCGCATAGTCCTGCTCAACGCCGGTTCCATTGGCATAGCACCATGCAAGGTTGCTTTGCGCTTCGGGGTTGCCCTGCTCAGCGGCAAGGCGATACCAATGCACCGCTTCCTCCCAGCTTTGCGCGACGCCTTCGCCGTTCTCATAGCACACGCCAAGGTTACACTGGGCGCGCGCCAGTCCCTGCTCGGCCGCCTGTTTGTACCAGTAAACGGCCTGCTCCCAGCTTTGCTCCACGCCCAATCCGTCCTCATAACACCAGCCAAGATTGCACTGGGCGTGCGCATAGCCCTGCTCGGCGGCAAGGCGGTACAGACGCACCGCCTCGTCTATGCTCTGCGCAACGCCTCGCCCTTTTTCATAACGCAGGCCGAGCGCGTTCTGTGCGGAGGCATACCCTTGCGCGGCAGACAGGCCGAACCAATGCACGGCTTGCTCGTCGTCCTGCTCCACGCCCCAGCCGTTGGCATAGCAATTTCCAAGATTATACTGCGCAATCTCATTGCCCTTTTCTGCCGAAAGACGATACAAACGCGCCGCTTCCTTTTCGTCCTTCTCAACGCCCTCACCGTATAGGTACGCCTCGCCCAGCATACTCATCGCGGCATCGTGACCCTGCTCGGCGGCCAACCGGAACAGACGCGCGGCCTCTGCATCGTTCTTCTCCACGCCATCGCCCCTGTAATAGCAATACGCCAGACCGTATTGCGCGCCCGCATGTCCCTGCTCCACCGCTCGCCGATACCAATAGACGGCCTGCGTATCATCCTGCTCCACGCCGCTGCCATTAAGATAACAAACAGCCAGATTATACTGCGCGCGCGCGTAACCTTGATCGGCCGCGACCCGATAAAGACGCACCGCTTCCTTCTCGTCCTTCTTAATGCCTCTGCCGCGGAGATAGCTATTAGCCAGATTGACGATCGCCAGCGGCTCGCCCTGCTTTGCCGCCAGCTGGTACCAGTACAGCGCTTTCTTATAGTCCTGCTCAACGCCATTGCCGTTGTCATACATCCAGCCGAGGTTGTTTTGCGCCATCGCATCTCCCTGCTCAGCGGCAAGGCGATACCAATATACAGCCTGCTCGAGATCCTGCGCAACGCCGTAGCCTTTGTCCAGACAATAGCCGTAATTGCACTGCGCAGTGACATCGCCCTGCTCGGCCGCAAGGCGGTACAAGCGGGCTGCCTCCTCCCAATCCTGCGCCACGCCGCGTCCCCGCTCGTAGCAGATGCCCAAATTGCACTGGGCGCGCGCGTAGCCTTTCTCAGCCGCCAGACGATACCAATACATCGCCTGCTCGTAGTCCTGTGTAACACCAGCGCCGTGCGAATAGCACCACGCAAGATTGCACTGTGCCGGTTCATAGCCCTGCTCGGCCGCAAGGCGGTACAGGCGCACGGCCTCCTCCCAGCTTTGCTCTACACCGTCGCCGTTTTCATAGCACAGGCCAAGGTTGCACTGACCACGCGGATAGCCTTGCTCGGCTGCCTTTTTGTACCAGTAAACGGCAAGCTGGTAACTCTGCTCAACGCCCTTGCCATTGCAGTAGCACCAGCCTAAGTTGCACTGGGCACGCGCATAGCCTTGCTTGGCGGCAAGGTCGTACAGGCGCGCCGCCTCCTCCCAGCTTTGCTCTACGCCATCGCCGGACTCATAACACAGGCCAAGGTCACACCGGGCGCGCGGATAGCCCTGCTCAGCCGCCCTACTATACCAATAGACGGCCTGTGCATTATCCTGCGCAACGCCCTTGCCGTTTTCATAGCACCACGCCAGATTGCATTGCGCAGCGGCATAATCCTGCTCGGCGGCAAGACGGTACAGACGCACGGCCTCCTCCCAGCTTTGCGCTGCTACGCCTTCGCCGGTCTCATAGCACACGCCAAGGCTGCACTGACCGCGCGGATAACCCCGCTCAGCCGCCTTGCCATACCAGTAAGCGCCCTGCTCCTTATCCGTCTCAATACCCTTGCCGTTTTCATAGCACCATGCCAAGTTGCACTGCGCAGGCGGATAGTCCTGCTCCGCAGCAAGATGGTACCAGTGCACCGCCTGCTCCCAGCTTTGCTCCGCGCCTTGTCCATCCTCATAGCACCAGCCAAGGTTGCATTGCGCACGCGGATAGCCCTGCTCGGCGGCCTTGGTATACCACTGAACCGCTTGCGCACAGTCCTGCTCAACGCCTTTTCCATTTTCATAGCACCATGCCAAATTGCACTGCGCGGGCGCGTACCCATGCTCGGCCGCAAGGCGGTACCAATGCACCGCCTGCTCCCAGCTTTGCTCTACGCCTTCGCCATTCTCATAGCACAGGCCAAGGCTGCACTGCGCGCGCGCATAGCCCTGCTCAGCCGCCTGAGCATACCAGTGCGCCGCTTCCGCGTAATCCTGCTCGACGCCCTTGCCGTTTTCATAGCACCATGCCAAGTTGCACTGTGCGGGCACTTCGCCCTGCTCGGCGGCAAGGCGGTACAGCTCCGCCGCCTGCTCCCAGCTCTGCTCGACACCCTCGCCGGTCTCATAGAGCAGTCCAAGGCTGCACTGGCCGCGCGGGTAACCCTGCTCGGCCGACTGGGCATACCAATGCGCGGCGCGCTCATAGTCCTGCTCGACGCCCTTGCCATTTTCATAGCACCATGCCAAATTGCACTGTGCGGGCGCATAATCCTGCTCCGCGGCAAGGCCGTACAGGCGCACGGCCTCCTCCCAGCTTTGCTCTACACCCTGCCCGGCTTCATAGCACCAGCCAAGGTTGCACTGTGCGCGTGGGAAATCCTGCGCAGCGGCAAGACGATACCAATGCGCCGCCTGCTCGGCGCTCTGTTCCACGCCCTGCCCAAATTCATAGCACCATGCTAAGTTGCACTGGGCGACTGCATAGTCCTGCTCGGCGGCAAGGCGGTAGAGGCGCACGGCCTCCTCCCAGCTTTGCTCTACGCCATCGCCGTTTTCATAGCATACGCCAAGCGCGCACTGAGCACGGGTGTCGCCTTGCTCTGCAGCCTGCTGATACCAATAAACGGCCTGCGCCTGATCCCGCTCCACACCCTTGCCGCTCTCGTAATACCAGCCTAGGTTGCACTGCGCGGGCGGGTAGCCCTGCTCGGCTGCGGCGCGAATCAGCTGGACGGCCTTCTCCTGATTCTGCTCGACGCCCTGACTCCGTGCAAAGTATAGCCCCATCGTAAACAGCCCACGCTCGTTACCCTGCTGAGCCGCCAGCTTGTACCAATGCAGCGCCTGCTCCGGGCTTCTTTCCACGCCCTTGCCGTTTTCATAGCACCATGCCAGATTGCACTGCGCGGGCGCATAATCCTGCTCAGCGGCAAGGCGGTAGAGGCGCGTCGCCTCCTCCCAGCTTTGCTCTACGCCATTTCCGGTCTCATAGCACAGGCCAAGGTTGGATTGGGCACGCGGATAACCCTCCTCGGCAGCAAGGCGGTACAGCTCGACGGCCTGCTCCCAATCCTGCTCGACCCCCTGCCCACACTCATAGCACCAGCCGAGGTTGCACTGCGCGGGCGGATATCCCTGCTCGGCGGCAAGGCGGTACAGCTCGATGGCCTGCTCCCAGTCCTGCTCAACGCCATGTCCGGCCT
Source organism: Agathobaculum sp. (assembly GCF_022775115.1). Classification (GTDB taxonomy): domain Bacteria; phylum Bacillota; class Clostridia; order Oscillospirales; family Butyricicoccaceae; genus Agathobaculum. The sequence continues at coordinate 353 of NZ_JALFLA010000009.1, read as the reverse complement.
CATAATACCAGCCCAAACGGCATTGCGCCGGCGGATAGCCTGTCTCCACGCCTTTTTCGCAATATCGGACGGCCTTTTCCCACTCATTCCGCTTCTCGGCCTCGTCGGCCAAGGTCATCCAGCCGTAACCCGATATGTATTCCTCCTCCACGGGGACAAAAAAGTCATATCCACATTCTGGGCATTTTGCCAGTTCAGCATCTTCAGTTACATATCCGCAGTCCGACCCTTCGCAACGATAAAATTCCATAGCTCATCTCTCCCCTTTCTATCCAAAGTATACCACACGCCCGCGAATAAATCTACCCATTTGCCGCACGTATTAAGAGGATATCTAACGACACCCTTCTCAT